>CBFHWN010000005.1:0-71927 GCA_965659595.1 uncultured Ilumatobacteraceae bacterium
CGATCGGCGTGTGCGACGAGGCCGGTCGTTTACTCGGAGCCATCACGATCGACGACGTGCTCGATCGCACGTTGCCAACCGGATGGCGACAGCGACGTCGTCACGAGACGACGACCGTCGCTCCATAAGTCCACCATGTGAAGTAGTCGTCCACGAACGCCGGAAGGAGGTGTCATGAAGGCCAGAACTCGTCTGGGGATTCCCCGCCAACGTCGACGAATCGGTGTGCACTACGACCCTGAGGCCTTCGGCCAGTTCTCCGAGTCGATCGCCCGCACTCTCGGAACCGCGCGCTTTCTGGTGTGGCAGTCGTTCGTGATCGTCGCATGGATCTGCTACAACCTGGTCGTTCCCAACTCGTGGACATTCGACCCCTGGGGTAGAGGACTCGTACTCCTCACCCTCATCTTGTCGTTGCAAGCGTCGTATGCGGCACCGCTCATCCTGCTTGCCCAGAATCGTCAGGAGTCACGCGATCGCGCGCAGTCCGACTACGACCGCAAGGTCGCCGAGCGAACCCAAGCCGACACCGAATTCCTGGCCCGTGAAATCGCCAGCGTTCGCTTGTCACTCACCGATGTCGCCACCACCGGAGACGTTCGCGACCTCGTCGACATCCAAGAACTGGAGAAGAAGGTCGATCACTTGACCGAACTAGTCGAAAAGTTGTCGTCACGCCTCGATCGGGAGCATTGATCGCATCGACCCATCAGGTCGAGTCGGTGGCCGATGAGAGTGAATCCCTTGTCGGCGACGAGTGAACTCATTCCGTCCGAAAGCAACACCTCTACCTGCTCAGGCAGCTCGACGTCGATCACCCGTCCACAGTCGACGCATACCAAGTGGTGATGGTGACCTTTCAGATCTTCTGCCAACTCGAAAGCGGCTCGTTCGCCTGTGGTGAGAACTTTCACCACGACGCCGGCTTCTTCGAGTATGCCGAGATTGCGATACACAGAACTCTGCGGAAGTTCGTCGGTTACCGAGGTGATTTCGGTGGTGACCAACGGATGCGAGGCATTGGCCAGCACTTCGACCAGACGACGGCGTCCGGGCGAATATCTCTGATCGATCGCGTCGAGTCGCTCCGATGCGACTTCGTGAATGCTCCCCGCATCGTGTCGATCGTGATTGCCGCTCATACCGAGAATGTACAGCGCCTCATGATGATCATTCGCTTAGTCGGAAACACCGACGTACTCGAAAACACGAACATCGCGGCCAATGACGGCTGTCACCAGACCCACGTCATCGAGTCGACCATCACCGAGTGTGATCACACCGATGTGATCGCGATTGCGCCACGACAGATGATCGGCAACCGAAGCGGCGACGGCAGCTGCGATCACCGCTGTTCGTTCGGCGATGCCCGCCACCTCGGTCACTCGCTGACCATCTCGTGATCCACGAACTTCGACCCGCAATCCACCCAAGCCTCCTTCGGCGTGCGGTGGTGACATCATCGGTAGCCGAGCAGTCAATCGATCGCGTCGAGTTGCCGACACCCGCGCACTGATCCGCGAGATTTCGGGAAACGCACGCTTCAAGACGACGGGATCGGCCAATTCGGCTCGGTAGCAGTCCTTACCGCCTACCGGCTCGGGAAACCACAACAACTCACGACCACTTCCACCCGGACGCTCGATCCACTCGTCGTCGTGCCAACCGGGAGCGTCCCCGCCGAGGGCACGATGATGCTGACGTGCACACGACGGACCTCCTGTGCCGTGAAAGGCAACGTGTATCTCGTCAATCGTGTCGAAACGCAAAGCGAGTTCGGCGGCAAGCAGGCCCGACATTCCCGGACTCGCAGCCGCTCCAACGACGAGGCTCACCCCGTTGTCGCGTGCGCGCTCGTCGAGCGCAAGAAGATCGTGAACGTCATCAGGATCATCCGATACCGACACGACGTCGAGTCCCCGATCGAGAAACGTCGTCGCAAGGGTGTTCTGAGGAGCCGGGACACACAGAACGACCGATTGACACGACGTGTCAGAGAACGAATCGATCGACTCGCTGAACGTGCAGTGTTCCAGGCCGCGCAACGACGTGAACGCCGACGGATCGGTGTCGTGGGTGATCACGGAACGGCCCGACTCGGTCAGTTGACGAGCGACTCGGGAGCCGACGGCTCCCAGGCCGACCACACCGATCGAGAGCTGAGCTGGCGAGGTCACGATTGCGGGCGGGACAATTCGCGCCAGCCCCCACGTTGGGGAGGAACACCACCACGCCCGCGCACTCGAAGCGCTGCCGCAATGAGCCCGGCGAGCGACATGGCCGCAAAGGCTCGACGCAACATCTTCATGCCGACGACGGTAGCAACGCCTCGCGACCAGGGGACTAACGTTGGGACAAATGTTGCTCGCCGGCGCCACCGCTTCCGACGGTTCGACGATCGACATACGCCTCGATGGCGACCGGATCGTCGCCATCGGTCCGTCGTTGGCTCGCCGAGACGAGGACGTGGTCGATCTTCGGGGTCACCTGATACTTCCCGCTTTCGCCGAACCTCACGCCCACCTCGACAAGGCCTTTCTCGCCGAACGGGTCGCCAATCCGACCGGTGATCTGATGGGTGCGATCCAGGCCATGCAGGACGCCTCGCCGTCCCTCACGAAGGTCGACATCGTCGAACGAGCCGAACGAGCGGCTCGCCTTCTCGTTTCGAACGGCGTGTCGGTGATCCGTAGTCATGCCGACACCACGTCCGATCAAGGCCTCCGATCGGTGGAAGCTCTCGTCGAGGTACGGGAGCGACTTCGGGGAGTGGTTCAGATCCAGATCGTCGCTTTGACCGGGTGGCCGATCACCGGTCTCGCCGGAGCCGACAATCGAGCCCTATTGTCAGCTGCGCTAGACGCCGGCGCCGATCTCGTGGGGGGCTGTCCACATCTCGACGACGATCCGTCCGGAGCCAATGCGGCGTTTCTGGAGATCTCAGTCGAGGCCGGAGTCGGTCTCGACCTGCACACCGACGAGACTCTGAATGCGTCGATGCTGTCTCTCGAGGATCTGGCTCGGCGAGCGATAGCCGACGAATTCACACTGCCGGTGACCGCCAGCCATTGTGTGAGCCTCGGTGTTCAAGACGTCGCCGTCCAGCAACGAGTGGCTGAATTGGTCGCCGAGGCCGGCATCGGAATCGTGGCCCTTCCGCAAACCAACCTGTTCCTCCAGGGACGTGATCATCATCAGTCCATGCCACGCGCCGTGACTGCCGTCGCCGCGTTGCAACGCGCTGGAGTCGACGTCGCAGCCGGGGCCGACAACCTGCAAGATCCTTTCAATCCTCTCGGTCGCGGTGATCCCCTCGAGACGGCTGGCTTGATGATCGCCACGACTCATCTCCTCCCACACGCAGCGTTCGACGCAGTGACGTCGGTCGCACATCGTGTTCTTCGCTCCTCCGGAGGTGAGCTGAAAATCGGTGCTCTCGCCGATCTGGTGGCGATCCCGGCCGCCACTATTCGCGAGGCCATCGCCTTCGGACCACCAGCGCGACACGTCTGGCATCGTGGCGTGCTCGTCTCGAGTCCGAACACGCCGTTTACACAAAATCAACAAGGAAAGAGGTGGACATGACCAGTCCTGTCCTAAGTTTCGGGAGGACATGATGTCCTCGCCCACGCTCCCTGAACGCTCAGCGAACGACTCTGAGCCGACTGGTGATCGAGCAAAGTCGCCCCTGAATGCGACAGGTCGCGCCGCCCTCGAATTCGATCATGTCTCGATGGTGTTTCCGGACGGCACCCATGCTGTCGACGACGTGTCGTTCACCGTCGATCGCGAGGAGTTCGTGACGGTGGTCGGTCCGTCCGGTTGCGGAAAGTCGACCTTGTTGCGTATTGCGTCAGGTCTCACCACTCACACCGACGGACACTGTCACGTCGATCGTCAGCAACTCGGATACGTCTTCCAGGACGCCACTCTCTTACCGTGGCGGACCGTGCGTCGGAATGTCGAGTTGAACGCCGAACTCCAAGGAATGGCCAAAGCGGAGCGCCGACGCCGGGCGACCGACGCCATCGAACTCGTCGGACTCACCGGTCACGAATCGAAGTATCCCAAGCAGTTGTCGGGTGGCATGAAGATGCGCTGCTCGGTTGCGCGAGCTCTTGTTCTCTCGCCGTCGGTCTTCATGTTCGACGAGCCGTTCGGTGCTCTCGACGAGATCACCCGCGAGCGCCTCAACGACGAACTTCTTCGGCTGTTCGTCCATGAAGGGTTCGCCGGGCTTTTCATCACACACTCGATCGCCGAGGCCGTGTTTCTCTCCACACGTGTTCTGTGTATGTCAGCTCGGCCCGGTCGGATCATCGCCGACATCCCGATCGAGTTCCCGTATCCCCGCCAGCACGAACTCCGATACGAGGCTCGATTCGGAGAACTCTGCGGACAGGTGGCCGAGGCACTGAAAGAAGCACACGGATGAATCTTCGTGTCATCGGTTCTCGCATCGTCCAGTACGGCCCGGCGGTCACTGTCTTCGGTGCCTTCATTGGCGTCTGGTACCTCGTTCATCACGTGATCCTCAACGAACGACGTCGCTTCATCGTGCCCCCACCGCATCGCGTCTTCGACGGTGCGTTCCTGAAGTCGAAGGCTCGCTCCGAGTTGTTCGAAGGTCTCGTCAACACAGGTCGTATCGCATTGATCGGATTCGCGATCGCAGCAGCGGCCGCTCTGTTCGGCGCGGTGGTCATGGCACTCAGCCGGGTGATGGAACGGGCGCTCTTTCCTTATGCTGTGGCCCTCCAAACCATTCCGGTCCTGGCGTTGGTTCCCCTCTTCTCGGTGTGGTTCGGCCCGACACGTACGGCTCGAGTCGTCACGTGCGTTCTGGTGGCACTCTTCCCGATTCTCACGAGCTTCCTGTTCGGACTGAAATCGGTCGATCGAGGTCACGTCGATCTCTTTCGGCTCAATCAGGCGGGAATCAGAACCCGGCTCTTCAAACTTCAGCTTCCGGCCGCCCTGCCGTCGATCTTCACCGGTTTGCGCATCGGCGCCGGATTGTGCGTGATCGGTGCCCTGGTCGCCGACTTTTTCTTCACGCGTGGCGACATGGGCCTCGGTCGCCTGCTCAACAATTACGCCAAACGACTCGAATACGAGAAGTTGTTCGGCGGTGTGATCTTGGCGTCGCTCCTCGGCGTCGCCATCTATGTCCTCATCGGCTGGCTGGGTAACCGCATGTTGCGGAACTGGCACGAGTCGGAGGCTCGAGCGACATGAACCATCGCTCGCGAACCCACATCACCTGATCCCATGCGGAGGACCCAACAGATGAAGCACACCCCACTGAAAATCGGCGCTCTCGCCGTCTCCCTCGCCCTCGTGGCGGCGGCGTGTGGCGGAGACGATGGCGACGATTCGGCGCCCGCCGTCACCGAAGCACCGGCCGAGACCAGCGCGCCTGACGACACCGAGGCCACCGACACCTCTGAGTCGACCGACGAAGCGGTCTGCCCGACCAATCTCGTGATCCAGACCGACTGGTGGCCTGAGATCGAGCACGGTGGCACCTATCAACTCATCGGAGCTGGTGGCACGTCCGATGCGTCGCTCTTCACCTACTCGGGTCCGATCGATCCGGCCTACGCCGTGGGCGGAATCGAGACCGTTGAGATCCGCGCTGGTGGCGACGCCATCGAGTTCCAGCCCGTCGTCTCGGTCATGCAGACCGACCGTGACATCACCCTTGGCTACGTGAACACCGACGACGTCATCCAGTCGTCGGCCACGGTTCGCGTCACCGGTGTGGCGACGACGCTCGAGATCAATCCTCAGTACCTGCAATGGGACCCGACTCAGTTCGATATCGATCCCACCGACCCGACGTCACTCGGCGCTTCCGGGGCCCGCATCCTGCACTTCCCTGGCACCACCTACACGGACTGGCTGATCGGCAGGGGCTACATCGACGCTTCACAGAGCGACCCGAACTACGGCGGTGCACCCACCGACTGGATCGCCGAGGGTGCGAACTTCATCCAGCAGGGCTTCGTGACCAACGAGCGCTACAAGTACCAGAATCTCATCGAGTGGAAAGACGGCGCTCCGGCACCGATCGACTACGTGTTGATCCATGATCTCGGCTGGCAGCCCTACCCGGCCATGTACTCGGTGCTTACCGAGCGCATCGACGAGTTGTCGCCCTGCCTCGAAGTTCTCGTACCTGTGCTGCAGCAGGCCTGGGTCGACTACCTGAACGATCCGGCTCCGACCGGTGACGTCATCGTCGGCGTCACCGAGGCCTACAACAACTACTGGGAGATCACACCCGATCTGAATGCGGCCGGTTTCGAGCTCTTCGACGAGATTGGCATCGGATCGAACGGTCCTGACAGCACCTACGGCAACTTCGATCTCGATCGAGTGCAGGGTCTCTACGATGAACTACTGCCGTTGCTCGACGAGCTTGGAGTCGAATACGACTCCGACATCACGGTCGACGGTGTCGTGACGAACCGCTTCATCGATCCGTCGATCGGACGTTGATCACACACTGATTCAGTTCAACCGAATCGATGACATCGGGGTGGTGGCCGCATGGTCGCCACCCCGATCTCGCATCCGGGCTCAGACGTAGGCGCAGAGGTCGAACACGTATCCCTCGGGATCGCGAAGATTCACAATGCTTCCGTAGGGTTCGTGCCGAGGGTCGCCGACCATCTCGGCACCGAGCTCGACGATCCGTCGACATTCCGCATCAAAATCATCGGGTGAACACGCCAGGTCGAGATGAACTCCCCCAGGCCGAGGGGTTCCACGTTGGAGTCCGAGGCGCCGGACTCCCTCGTCATCCGACAACACGATCCATCGATCGCCGTCTTCGCGTTCGCTTTCCACGAGACCGAGCACCGCCTTCCAGAAGTCGGCGGCGGTTTCCGGAGACACCACATCGAGGGTGACCAGGTCGAACGACGTCACGTCGGCTGAACTCGATCACGAAATTCGAATCGGTCGATCTCACGGAGCGACTGGGCCACGTGTTCGACGCCTTGTTCGAACAATTGCCTCCCGAGCTCGGCCGTCGCGGCCGTGGGATCGCCGATGTGCCCATGCGGTCCGAAGTCGTCGGATGTCCAGCCGAAAGGCACCGACCCGCCGAAACGAACTCGTTCGAACTCCTGCAACCAATGGGGGACGTTGGCCACGGCCTGGCTCATGTCGACGAGATCGGGACGTAAGTGCAACATCACCGACGTCTCGTCGGTTCCACCGTGCACGCCAGCACCAGCCTCTCCGTCAGCCGACACACCTCCTTGGTCGGCCGGCACGAACGGATGCACGAGGAATGTCATGAGCCCGTGGGCCAGACGTAGCTCGCGATTGGCGACGGCGGTCAGAGCACTGTTCCCACCATGCCCGTTGAGAAAGACCAGTTTGCGAGCCCCGGTCCGGGCCACACACCGTCCGATGTCGTCGAGAACGGCGAGCAGTGTGGTAGCAGAGAGCCAGATCGTTCCCGACGACCACGCATGCTCGTTCGACTTCGTGTAGGCGAGCGGGGGTAGGAGCCACACGTCGAGGTCGGTCACCGCGCCGACCGCCGCTTCGGCTGCCGCTTCGGCGATCACGAGATCGGTCGACAAAGGAAGATGCGGACCGTGCTGCTCGACGGCACCAAGAGGTTGAATCAAGATGCTGCGCTCACCCAGATTGGCGAGGACTTCCGGTCCGGTCAGGTCCGCGAGGCGACGTTCGGGAAGCACAGCCACGTGAACAGTCTAAGGATCGGTGCTGGTGGGGCTAACAAGAATCGAACTTGTGACCTCATCCTTATCAGGGATGCGCTCTAACCGACTGAGCTATAGCCCCAGCGACGGGTCACCCTATCGGTCGGCTCGGCGACTCCTCAACCAGGCGCCGATCCCGCTCGGGGTCGGGCTGGGCACCGCCTCGGAGTCGTCGGCGACATCCTCCAACACGGTCACCCTGATCCCGCCCACCACGTCGGTGATGAGATTGAAGGTGACTGCGGCGAGAACTGCCAGACCGGTCAGCCCGACCACGAGGAAGAGGCCGAGAACCCACGCCTGGTGGAAGATCTCGCCGCCTTTGAACTCGAAGGACTCCCAGCCGAAGCTCTCCATGAATCGTTCGACGTTGTCGACCGTTCCGGTGGTGTTGGCCACGTTCCAGAGGAGAACACCAGTGATCAAGAGCACGAGGTACAGCACCACGTGGAAGAGGCCGGCAACCCGTAACACACTCCACGGATCGATGTAGCGAAGGGTTCGGGTGGTGCGGCGCACTCGACGAATACGACGACGAACAATGGGTTCTTTGCGGGGGGTATCCCCGGACGACGTTGTGACCGCAGTCGTCGACGAGGTGGTGGCAGAGGACTCGTCGTCATCCGGCTGTACGGCCGGCACGATGAAGAACGGATCGTCGGTGTCGGCCACGTGGTCAGCGTAGAAGATTCCGTCACCAGTTGGTGGTCGCTCGCGCCGTCGCCGATGACGTGCCGACGCGTATCTCCACGATCACGTCACCCTCGCGTTCGTCCAGCGAGACCACGGTCGCCTGCGTGTCGTGAACGAGTGCCGAGATCACATCGGAGCGATTGGATGCAACGGCGAGAGAGACAGCATCGGCCACACCCTGAGCCCGTGCACGATCGGTGACCACATCGGCGACCCGAACCAGTCCCTGGACGGCCAACAACACGACAACCGCCAAGGCGACCACCAAGACACCGATCTGACCTGAGTCAGGCCGAGAAGAGGTCACTCTTCGTCGTCGTGGGCGATGATCAGGGCGACTGACGACACCGTTTGGCCGTCTTCGACCGACATGACCCTCACTCCGGTAGCCGTACGGCCTTGTGAGGAAATACTGCGCACCTGAGTGCGAATGGTCGAACCACCAGAGGTGACGGCCACGATCTCATCATCGATGCCGGCCATGAAGGCCGACACCACCATGCCCTTCTTCTCCTTGATCTGGATACCGCGCACTCCCATACCGCCTCGGCCCTGTCGGTTGAACTTGTCGAGCTGAGTGCGTTTGCCGTACCCGGCTTGGGTGATCATGAGGATCGCCGCTTCGTCTCGCGCAACGTCGACGCTCACAACTTCGTCGCCGACACGAAGTTTCATGCCGCGCACACCGGCCGCCGCACGGCCCATGGCTCGTACTTCAGTTTCGGAGAAGCGAATAGTCATACCCGACCGGGCCACGATGAAGATGTCGTCGGATCCAGACGTCTCGATCACTCGCACCAGCTCGTCACCATCACGCAGATTGAGAGCGATGAAACCGTCGCGTCGAGCTTTGTCGTACTCGTTGAAGGGCGTCTTCTTGACCACTCCATTTCGAGTAGCGAAGAAGAGGTAGCGCTCAGCAGCGAAATCACGGGTGTCGATGATCGCCTCGATCGTCTCGCCGGCCTGAAGAGGAAGCAGGTTGACGATCGGGACGCCCTTGGCAGCACGCTCACGTTCCGGAAGTTCGTGCGCGCGCAGTCGATACACCTTGCCGCGATTCGAGAAGAACAAAAGGTACGCGTGAGCCGTGGTGAAGATGACGTGACGCACGATGTCGTCAGCCTTCAACTTTGCACCGGTCACACCCTTTCCGCCTCGGCCTTGGGTCTTGAAGTTCGAGGCATGGACGGCCTTCACGTACTGAGCCTCGGTCATCACGACCACGAGTTCAGTGTCGTCGACCAGGTCTTCGAGACTCATCTCACCGCTGTCGAGAACGATCGGACATACCCGCGGTGTGGCGAACTCCTCCTTGATGGCCAGAAGTTCGTCCTTGACAACGGTTCGCAACTTCACGTCGTCGGCCAGGATCGCCTGGAGATCGGCGATGCGCTGAGTGAGTTGGGCGATCTCGGATTCGAGGTCGATGCGCGAGAGACGAGTGAGCTGACGAAGTTGCATGTCGAGAATGTCGATCGCCTGCACTTCGGTGAACTCGTAGGGCTTGGCCATCAACTGGTTCTTGGCACTCGGCGCGTCTTCGCTTTCACGGATCAACTTGATGATCTTGTCGATGACGTTGAGGGCCTTGATACGACCTTCGAGAAGATGAGCACGTCGCTGCGCCTTGTCGAGGCGGAACTGAGTCCGGCGGGTGAGCACCTCGATCTGATGGCGCAAATACCCATTGATCGCGTCGACCAACGCGAGCTGACGCGGTACGCCGTCGACCAGAGCCACCATGTTCACGCCGAAGCTGGTCTGCAACTGCGTGAGCTTGTAGAGGTTGTTGAGCACGACATTGGCATTCGCATCGCGCTTCAGGGTGATCTGCAGGTTGGTCTTGCCGCCCGACGAGCCGTCGTTCACGTCTGCGATACCGTCGATGTCACCGGCGTCGACAAGTTCTTGAATGCGTCCGGCGATGGCCGAGCAGCTCGTCTGATAAGGAAGCTCGGTGACCACGATCTGCATCGCACCGCGCTTCGATTCCTCGATGGTGGCAGTGGCGCGCATCTTCACACTGCCGCGACCGGTGCGATAGGCGTCGATGATGCCGGCGCGTCCAAGGATCGAACCCCCGGTCGGGAAGTCGGGTCCCTTGACGAACTCCATCAGATCGTCGGTCGTGGCATCGGGGGTGAACAGGACGTGCACACACGCGTCGATCACTTCACCGAGGTTGTGTGGCGGAATGTTGGTGGCCATTCCGACGGCAATGCCCTGGCTGCCATTGACGAGCAAGTTGGGGAAACGCGCCGGAAGGACGGTGGGTTCTTCACGGCTCCCGTCGTAGGTGGCGACCATGTCGACTGTGTCTTCGTCGATGTCGGCGAGCAACTGCATGGCGAGCGGATGCAAGCGACACTCGGTGTAGCGGCTGGCCGCCGGACCGAAGTCGGGCGACCCGTAGTTTCCGTGGAAGTCGATGAGTGGGTGACGCAGCGAAAACGGCTGAGCCATACGCACCAATGCGTCGTAGATAGCGCTGTCACCGTGCGGGTGATACTTGGCCATCGTGTCACCCGAGACACGGGCCGACTTCACGAACGGACGATCAGGACGGAAACCCTGTTCCTCCATGTCCCAGATGATGCGACGGTGAACGGGCTTCAATCCGTCGCGCACGTCGGGAAGGGCGCGAGCCATGATGACTGACATGGCGTAGTCGAGGAACGATCGTTCCATCTCGTCCTGCAACGCCACGGGCTGAACGGGAACGATTGGCTCCTCGGGGGTCGCGTCGTCGGCGGGGGGTGGTGGTGTCTTCTTGGAAGCCATCAGATATCGAGGAACCTCACGTCTTTGGCGTTGGTCTGAATGAAGTGCTTGCGACTCTCGACGTCATCACCCATGAGGACACCCATGATCTCGTCGGCGAGGGCCGCCTCCTCCACGGTGACTTGCAGAAGAGTGCGCGTTTCGGCCGACATGGTGGTGGACCGAAGTTCTTCCCAGTCCATTTCGCCGAGGCCCTTCAGACGCTGGAACTCCTTCTTGTGGTTCGGATGTTCCTCGAGGAAGCGTGCCTTGGCGATGTCGTCCTTCAGGTAGATCTTCTCCTTGCCGATCTCGGTGGAGTACAGCGGGGGCTGCGCGATGTACACGTAGCCGGCTTCCACGAGCGGGCGCATCTGACGGAAGAAGAACGTGAGCAACAGCGTGCGAATGTGGCTGCCGTCGACGTCGGCGTCGGCGAGAATGATGATCTTGTGGTAGCGCGATTTCGTGGCGTCGAACTCGTCGCCCACACCGCCACCGATCGCTGTCACCAATGCGGTGACTTCGGCGTTCTTCAACATCTTGTCGAGACGGGCTCGCTCGACGTTCAAAATCTTGCCGCGAATGGGAAGGATTGCCTGAGTGCGCGGATCACGCGCGTCGAGAGCTGTACCACCAGCTGAGTCGCCTTCGACGATGAAAATTTCGCTCTCTTCGGGATTGCCGCTCGTGCAGTCCTTCAACTTGTCAGGCATTCCCGCGCCACTGAGCGCGGTCTTTCGACGAACCGCGTTACGAGCGTTCTTGGCCGCGACTCGCGCCTGGGCCGCGGCTTGCGCCTTCTTCACGACCTTGTTGGCCTCGGTCGGGTTCTCGTCGAGCCATTCGCTCAGTCGTTCGTTGGTGGCTTTCTGGACGAACGAGCGCATGGAGACGTTGCCCAACTTGGCTTTCGTCTGACCTTCGAACTGCGGTTCCGACAACTTGACCGACACGATGGCCGTGATTCCTTCTCGAATGTCTTCACCAAGGAGGTTGTCGTCCTTTTCCTTCAAGAGACCGCGGGAGCGCGCGTACTTATTGACCACGCTCGTGAGAGCCGTCTTGAAACCTTCGACGTGCATTCCGCCTTCGGTCGTGCTGATTCCATTGGCGTAACCGTGGATTCCTTCGTGGTAGCCGGTGTTCCACTGCATTGCGATGTCGAGGGTCTGACCCTCCTCTTCGTCTTCGTAGTGCGCCACCTTGTTGAAGAGTGCTTCCTTCGACTGATTGAGGTGCTTCACGAAGTCGACGATGCCGCCTTTGTACTGGAACGTCACGTCTTGTTCCTTGCCCGGGCGTTCGTCCTTGAAGACGATCTCGAGACCGCGGTTCAAAAAGGCCATGGTCTGTAGACGTTCGAGCACTGTGCGCGCCACGAACTCCGTTCCTTCCGACGCGAAGATGGTGGCGTCGGGCCAGAACGACACACTCGTGCCCGTTGAACGACCCCGAGCTGGAGTGGCACCGGTGGATGCCAACTTGCCGTGGGGCTTCCCGCCGTTCTTGAACTCCTGCTCGTATCTCTTGCCGTCACGGTCGATGGCGATCGTGAGCCGACTCGAGAGGGCGTTCACCACCGACACGCCCACACCGTGCAGACCTCCGGACACCTTGTATCCCTCGCCACCGAACTTGCCACCGGCGTGCAACACGGTGAGGACGACCTCGGCTGCACTCTTTCCTTTGTGCGGACCGGACGGATACGGGTCGACTGGGATACCACGACCGTTGTCGTCGACACGGCAGCCGCCACCGGCCAGGAGCGTCACGCCGATACGAGTACAGAATCCGGCCATGGCCTCGTCGACCGAGTTGTCGACGACTTCCCAAATGAGGTGATGGAGTCCGGCCAGACCCGTGGAGCCGATGTACATACCGGGGCGCTTGCGCACCGGATCCAACCCCTCGAGAACCTGGATGTCTTTGGCGCCGTAGTCGGCAGCGGGGGTCGCGTTTTTGCTGGTCACGGATACCTCGAGAGTGGGGATGACGGGTGGTCGGAACTGTGAGCCACAGGGGCCGACATGAGGCGATCAACACGTCGTAGCAACGTCGAAAATCCTACCTCATCCGAGGCTCGAAATCGTGGCAAAACAGGCACTCTGAGCAGGGAAAACGTACTCCTGTTCGGGGTCCGTATTCCGGGTCGATTCAGCGGCGTCGAGCGACCGTGATCTCGAGCCGTTCGACGGCCATTCCACCCCCGGCCCGGAGGCGCTCGATCACCTCGGAATGAAGGATCTTCAGCTGAGTTGCCCAGGCCGGGTCGTCGACTTCCACCACCAGGACACCCTCGTCGAGCTTCAGGGGCCGACAGTGGGCCGCCACCTGATCTCCAACCAGTTCGGTCCACCGGGAGAAAACGGTGACCGTCGTCGCCCGGTCGCCACCTTTCAGCGAGGTGAGAAGCCGATCCATCGACTCCGACAAAGGGCGCGGTTCGGAGCTCATGACACCACCGATCCGGCGTCGATTCGAAGAACCTGGTCCGGGCGGGCCGCCTCAGGGAGAGGGCTAGCCGTGGTGATGACCACTTGACCGTCTGGCAAGTGATCGAGAAGGGCCTGGCACCGCTCGGGGTCGAGTTCGCTCAATACATCGTCCAGGACGAGGAGCGGCGTCATATCGGTGGTCTCGGCCACCAGCCGGTGAGCAGCGAGACGCATGGCGAGGGCCAAGGATCTCATCTCCCCCTGGCTGGCGTGGGTGCGAGCCGGCATGGCGCCGATCGACAACTCGAGATCGTCTCGATGCGGCCCGACGGTCGACACTCCCCGCCGCACGTCGTCGTGACGGGCGGTCGCCAAAGCCGCCTTCATTCCCGACCGCCGCCAGTCGGGTTCGTAGCGCAATCCGATCGCCAACACGTCGCCAGCGATCCGGTGATACGCCTCCTCGACCCGTGGCTGGAGTCGCCCCACCAAGGTTGCCCGCACCTGACCCACTTCGTCAGCAACCGTCGCCAGACGTTCGTCCCACACGTCGAGTGAGAAGGCGATGTCGTCGGTCAGACGACCACCACATTGCTTGAGTAAAGTGTTGCGTTGTTTCAACGCACGCTCGAGATCGAGACGAAGGGCGTCGTGTTTCACGGCGAGCGACACAGCGGTGTCGTCGAGATACCGGCGTCGTTCGGCGGGTGAACCCTTCACCAACTCGAGATCGTCCGGTGAAAACACCGTGACGCGCACGACGCCGAGAAGGTCACGGGTGCGAGGAAGACGCTGCCGATTCACCTGAGCCGTGATGCGACCCTGCCGCGGAATAGCGATTTCGACCAGAGCGTCGCGTCCGTCGGAATACCTGATGGTGGCGCGCACGAAAGCCTCATCGGCGCCATTGCGCACGAGAACAGCCGGGGGAACGTTGCGAAAACTCTCGAGCATTGCCAAAAAGGCCATCGATTCGGCAACGTTCGTCTTTCCTTGAGCGTTGCGACCCACGATCGCCGTCACTCCCGGATGCAAGTCGAACGTGGCTCGCTCGTAATTACGGAAGTCGACGAGCTCGAGTCGCTCGACGTACATCAGGAACGCAAAGGCATGAGCAGGTACGTGTAGTCGGCCTTCGAGGCATCACCGTCGACGACCGGACGAATGACCGCCAACTTGCCGGGTTCGCTCGTCTGAATCGACACACTTTCGGTCGAGCATGCGTCGATGCCAGCGGCCAAAAGTTCGTTGTTGAACGACATCTCGATCTCGTTGCCGATGAGTTCAGCCTCGATATTCTCGACTGCCTCACCACTGTCCTGACTGATCATGCGAAGTGTCACGCCGTCGGCATCCATGCGGATCCGCAACGGTGTGCCGATCGGATCACGGGCCACCAACTTCACTCGACGGATGGCGTCGAGAAGCGCCTCTCGGCCAATGACCAGTTGATTGGGCGGACTGGGCGGGATGAGGCGCTGATAGTCAGCGAACGTTCCCGATATGAGACGGGTGACGAGACGCATATTGCCCACCGCGAATGTTGCGTCGTTCTCGGTGATATCGATCGACACGTTCTCGGAACTGCCAAGGAGCCGTTGCAGTTCTCCGAGTGCTCGCGCCGGAACCACGAAACGCGATCCATCGGGGAGCACCGCAGCTGAGATGTCACGAATCGCAAGGCGATACGAGTCCGTGGCCACCAGACGAAGTACACCGTCGACGCTCGTCACGAGCACACCGGTGAGAACACCTCGTGCGTCGTCGGTACTGGCCGCCCGCACAACCTGCTTCAAAGCCTCCGACAGCTCGGCAGCCGGCACACTCACGCCGCTCCCGACCGAACCAGTCCACTTCGGGAAATCACCTTCGGCTCCGACCGGAACCGTGAAGTTCACCCGACCAGCCGAGATGAGGACCTTGTCGCCGGAAAGTTCGATCTCGACAGCACCTGATGGGAGTGACCTGACAACTTCGCTCGCCAACTTGGCTGGAACGAGCGCCACCCCATCGGATCCGCCGGCCACTTCGACGGCCGCTTCGATGGTGAGATCACCATCGGTGCCAGTCACACGAAGTTGGGAACCTGCCAGCACCAGACGCAAACACGACAACGTTGGATTGGTGGCTCGTCCGGTGGCCGCTCGACTGCTGGCCCCGAAGGCCTCGGCTAGAACGTCTCGTTCACAACGGAACTTCACGACTTATTCCTCCCGCTGACGACCGACAAGTGTTCCGAAACCCTCGGAGTTGTCATCATCATCTCATGATGTTTCGAACCAATAGAAGTAATAACACCTGTGGATTGTGGACGACGGGTGATTCGTCCTGCGTGACATCTGTTTCTTGGCGCGCGACGTTGTCCACATGGATCCACAAGGAGCGGCGTTCTGACCAGCGCGTCCGTGGACAACTCGACGTTGTGCACAGCGCGACCCACCTCGTGACCACAGCCCGTCCACATCTCTGTCCCCAACCCTCTCAGCCCAATTTCAAGGTCTTGATGAGCATGGTGACCTGGTCGTAGGTCTGCGTGCGTTCTTTCATGAGACGCTGAATCTTCTCGACTGCGTGGATGACGGTCGTGTGATCGCGACCTCCGAACAATCGGGCGATGGCGGGGTACGAGAGATCCGTGAGTTCACGGAATACGTACATGGCCTCCTGGCGGGCGGCTACGAGGGGGCGTTGTCGGCTCTTCCCACGCAATGCCTCGACGCTGAACCCGAGTAGTCGGGCCATTTCTTCGAGCAGCTCCTGATCGGTGCGCTGCTTCGGAGCCTGATCGGTGAGGAGGTCCTCGAGGAGTCGCTCGGCCTGGGCAACGGTGACGTCGACCTGGTTGAGGCTGGCGTAAGCACTCACGCGAATGAGCGCACCTTCGAGTTCACGAATGTTCGACGTCACCTTCGAGGCGATGAATTCCAGGACGTCGGCTGGGAATTCGGTGTCTTCTCGCTCTGCCTTGTTGCGAAGGATGGCCAGACGGGTTTCGAGGTCGGGTGGCTGAACGTCGGTGATGAGCCCCCACCGAAAACGACCGATGAGGCGCTCTTCGAGATTGGGGATGGCGTCAGGCACGCGATCGGAGGAGATCACGATCTGCTTGTTGGCTCCGTGCAACGAGTTGAACGTGTGGAAGAACTCTTCCTGTAGACCTTCTTTGCCTTCCATGAACTGGATGTCGTCGATGAGCAGGACGTCGATATCGCGGTAGCGGCGCTTGAAGTTGGCGATGGAAGCCGTTCGAATCCCGTCGACGTACTCGTTGAGGAACGTCTCGGTCGTGATGTATCGCACCTGGTAGTGGCTGTAGTTCTGGATGACGTAATGCCCAATGGCATGCAACAGGTGGGTTTTTCCGAGACCAGCAGATCCGTAGATGAAGAGCGGGTTGTAACTGCGGGCTGGCGTTTCAGCCACCCGTTGGGCGGCCGCCAAAGCAAAGCTGTTCGACGCGCCACGAACGAACGTTTCGAAGGTGTACCTCGGATTGAGGCCCGCTCGTTCCGCAGGACTCTCGACCGTCGTTCGGGTGAGGGTGGCGGTACTCGTCGAATGCGTCGAAGCAGCGACTTCGACGACGTCAGCAGGCTGACTCGACATTTCGGTGGGCGCCACGACTTCCACCTCGAGTTGGCGGGTGCCAGAACCGATCTCGACGAATGCATCTGTCACGAGGGGCAAATAACGGGACAGAATCTTGTCGCGCACTGTTCCACTCGGAACGGCGAGTCGCACGGTGAGGTCGTCGGACGGTAGAGCGCGCACGTCGTTGAATGTCGAGTACCACACCGCATCGGAGACCTGCGCGCGCAACAATTGCGAGACGGCTGTCCACATGTTCTCCTGGTTCTCCACCTGCGGTTCCCCTCTGACGGCACCCATCTCGTCCACAGCAGTATCCACAACTTGTGGACGAACGGGCATCGATAACTTCCTATCCCTGACCTGGGAGGACTTGACATCAGACACTTCCGTCATGGACTCGCGAAGTCAGGAAAGGGCGACCATAGCAGGCTGTGGATAGTGGTCAAAAAGGGGACGGGGACGAATCGCGACCGCAAGGTTGCCCTGGTTGCCCTGACCGCCGTAGCCTGCGACGATGCGTCGACTTCGGTCGACCGTCCGCCATCGCCCGATCGTCTGGGCGGACTCGAGGAGCCTTTCGTGAAGCGTACGTACCAACCGAACAAGAAGCGCCGGTCGATGAAGCACGGCTTTCGCGCTCGCATGTCCACCCGCGCCGGCCGCGCCGTGTTGAAGTCACGTCGCCTCAAGGGCCGCCACCGCCTGTCGGCTTGATCGATCGCCTACGCCTCGGACACGACTTCCGGCGGCTTCGCCAGGAGGGAACACGTGTTCGACGCGGCGTGATCTGGTGCTCCATGCTCCCCGACTCGTCGATTCCGTCCCCTCGCATCGCTTTTGCCATCGGCCGATCTGCTGGTTCGGCCGTGACCCGAAATCGCATTCGACGTCGTCTTCGTGAGGCCGTTCGACACTCGTCGTTCGTCCCGGGTTTGTATCTGTTCGGGGTGACTCGAGATGCGACTCGAGAGCCGTCGTATGCCGAGGTGACCGAGGCCGTGGCCCATGTATCGGCCCGAGCCGGCGAGGTTGCGGCGTGAAAAAGGTCCTGATTCGCATGGTGGAGGGCTACCAGCGGGCCCGTGTGGGCCGCCCCTCTCCTTGTCGGTTCTTCCCCTCGTGCTCCGAATACGCACATGAGGCGCTCACCGTGCACGGCGCAGGTCGGGGAACCTGGCTGACGGCGCGTCGCCTCCTGCGGTGTCGTCCTTTTGGCCCCTCAGGCTTCGACCCCGTTCCCGAACGCGCACCGCGCGCACACGATCACTCGTCGTGTTCCACTCCCCCTGTTGGAAGGGTTTCCTGACATGTTTCAAGCAGCTGCCTGGCTGATCAGCCAGTTCTACAGCCTGACCTCGAACTACATCCTGGCCATCTCGATCGTGGCTTTCGTGATCATGATGCTCATCTTCCCGCTCACCTTGAAGAGCACTAAAGGGATGCTTGAGATGCAGCGCGTCCAGCCGGAAATGCGTCGTATCCAGCAGCAATACCGCAACGACCGGCAGAAGATGAATGAAGAGATGATGAAGCTCTACCAGGAGCACAAGGTCAATCCCCTGGCCTCATGCTTGCCGCTCCTGGCCCAGATGCCGATCTTCATCATCATGTTTCGGGTATTGCACGGACTGACGTCCCGCGGCGCTGACGGCACATTCGATCCCGATTACATTTCGAAATCGAGCGAGCTCTACAGCAGCCTCGACGACAAGACCGAAATGCTCACGTGGGGACTCGACTTGTCTCTACGTCCGATCGAGGTCCTGCAGGACGATCCGGCGAAGGGGATCATCTACGCCCTGTTGGTCGTGGCGCTCATGGGCTTGTATTACGCCCAGCAGCGCATGATCGCGTCACGCACGGTGTCGCCCACCATGTCGGCCACTCAGGCCAAGATCATGCAGTACCTGCCGGTGGTGTTCGGCGTGTTCCAGATCTTCTTCCCGGTCGGATTGGTGATCTACTACTTCTCGCAGACCATCGTGCGGATTGCGCAGCAGGCTTACATCACCCGTCGTTTCTACAAGGGTGACGAGTCGCTCGGTCGACAAGCCCAAGCCGCCAGCGCCAAGGCTCGCGACATGGCCAAAAAGGACGGCGGAGGTGGCGGTTTGTTCGGCCAACTGAAGCAAGAGGCGGCCAAAGCCAAGCAAGAGCAGGCCACCAGTCGTCCGACCAGCAAGCGTGTGACGCCGCCTAAGGGCGGAGCGTCAGCCAAGGGTGGATCGTCGGGGACCAAGGGTCGCCCGACCCCGTCGAACCGCCCCAAGCCCGGTGGAAAGCCGCGGCATCCCAAACCCCCGCGTCCTTGACGCACGACGTCCTGAGCCCATCGACGAGGTCGATGCCGGGGCGACATCATCCCTGACCCTGACATAGAAAGAGGTTGTCCCATGCAATGGGTGGAAACCACTGGACGCACCATTGAGGAGGCCAAGAACACGGCCCTCGACCAGCTCGGCGTCGCTGATACAGACGCCGAATTCGAAATCTTGGAAGAACCGAAAGCCGGACTCTTCGGACGGACCCGAGGTGAAGCCCGAGTACGAGCGCGTGTTCGCCCCCGCTCACCACGACCTAAGGTTGAGCGCAGGGACCGTCGCCGTGGTGATCGGCAGCACTCGGACGGCGGATCTCGACCTGAGGGCGGATCGCGTGAGCGTCGGCCCCGGAACACCCAGAAGCCAGCGGCCGATAAGGGGAAAGACATGAGCGACGACAGTTCTCGAGAGGCTCGTCCGGCCGCTGATCCGGCCACGGTTGCAGCCGAGGCGGAGAAGTTCCTGCAGGGATTGACGACCGCTTTTGGTGTGTCGGGTCAAACGTCCACCGTCATCGACGGTGGCGAGATCGATGTGTCCCTCGACGGCAACGACCTGGGTTTCCTGGTCGGACCTCGGGGATCGACCCTGCAGGCCGTCCAAGACATCACACGGGTGGTCAGCCAGCGCCGCATGGGGGATCACGACACTCGCCTTCGGGTCGACGTCGGCGGCTATCGGGCCAAGCGCAAAGAAGCCTTGAGTCGCTTCGTCAATCAGGTGGCCGATGAGGTCGTGGCTTCCGGAACGGCACGGGCCCTCGAACCCATGCCGTCCCCGGATCGCAAGGTGATCCACGACGCGTTGACCGGTCGGATCGATATCGCCACCCACTCCGAAGGTGAAGATCCGTACCGACGTGTGATCATTGCGCCGGCCGAAGGCCCGTCGGCCTGAGTCACCAACGACCGATGTCTGAGCCATCGGACGAACAACTGACCGTTTTGCTGGATGCGCTGGGCGATGCCCAGCGCATCGGCATGTTGGGGCCGGGCGCGCTCGACACAGCGATTCGTCGTGCGTGGGCCTTTGTCGATCGGTGTCCGCCGGAGGCCCGAACCTTCGTCGACCTGGGAACCGGCGGTGGACTGCCGGGGCTGGTGGTGGCAGTAGGGCGTCCTGATCTGTCTGGCTTACTGGTCGACCGACGGGCCAAACGGATCGATCTCGTGACACGCCTCATCGGACGGCTCGGATTAACCGAACGGATTCGAGCTTGGGCCGGTGATGTGGCCGATTTGCCGTCCGTGATGGCAGGTCCGTGGGATGTGGCCACATGTCGAGGCTTCGGAACTCCGAGCTACACCGCAACTTTGGCCCACCCCATCGTCCGCCCTGGTGGGGTACTTCTGGTGAGTGAACCCCCGGATTCATCCGGGCAGCGCTGGAACGCGGCAGAGGTGGCGACGGCCGGGTTCGAGTTGGTGGATGTGGTGGACGGGGTCGCTCGTCTCCGGCGCTCAAACTGACAGACGTCCTGTGGTGTTCCACGTGGAACACCGACCCCCTCCCCAACCCCCGTGATCCACGTGGAACGTGGCCCTCCTGTCGCTCCGTGATGTTCCACGTGGACCATTTCCGTGAAGAAGCATCCGGAATCCAGGGACGACCACCCCACCCCTCCGGTACGATTCGGCCACGGTCCGCCGCCGGCGGATCGCCAGCAACTTTGAGGTAGCCCTGGTTCCATGAGCGACAGTTCGACACCCGACCTTCACAATCGACCTCTCCCCCGGATCATCGCCGTCGCCAACCAGAAGGGTGGAGTCGGCAAGACCACGACCTCGGTCAACCTGGGCGCCTGCCTGGCAGAACTGGGATATCGCACCCTCATCGTCGACCTCGATCCCCAAGGAAATGCGTCCTCAGGAGTGGGTGTCGACACCCGGGGCGTCGACACCTCCATGTACGACGTGATTCTCCACGACGCTTCCATGGAGGACTGCATCGAGCCGGCAGCGGTTCGCAATCTGTTCGTTGCCCCAGCCAATCTCGATCTGGCTGGTGCGGAGATCGAGTTGGTTCCAGCCATGGCTCGTGAGACCCGGCTGAAAAAGGCCATTGACTCGGTCCTCGATGATTTCGACTTCGTCATCATCGACTGCCCTCCTTCATTAGGCCTTTTGACCGTCAACGCCCTGGTGGCCGCTCGCGAGGTGCTGGTCCCGATCCAGTGCGAGTACTACGCCCTGGAGGGCCTTGGTCAGCTTCTGCGCAACGTCGACCTGGTGAAACGGAATCTGAACACCGAACTCGAGGTCAGCACCATCGTCTGTGTGATGTTCGATGCCCGCGCCAAGTTGTCGAATGAAGTGGTGACCGAGGTCCGTGAGCATTTTGGTGACAAGGTCTGCCAGACGGTCATTCCTCGTAATGTCCGATTGTCGGAGGCCCCGTCCCACCATCAACCCATCAACGTGTACGACTCGTCCTCGAAGGGCGCCGTTGCGTACCGACTCGTCGCAAAGGAGGTCGCCGGTGGCACCCCGCCGCGGAGGACTCGGTAGAGGTCTCGATTCCCTGATTCCCGGGGGAGGTTCGACTCCCCCGTCCACGCCCGGGTCTGGTTTGGTCGAGATCCCGGTCCGGGATCTGGTTCCCAACCCTCATCAACCTCGCGTCCATTTCGACGAAGAGTTGCTGAGTGATCTCTCAGCGTCCATCAAAGAAATCGGCGTTTTGCAGCCTCTGCTGGTCCGCAAAATGGCTGATGGCACGTACCAGCTCATTGCTGGCGAGCGTCGCTGGCGGGCGGCCCAGCGAGCGGGACTGGCCACCGTTCCGGCCGTTGTCAAAGAGACCGATGACATGTCGTCGGTCGAGCAGGCACTGGTCGAGAACTTGCATCGCCAGGACCTCTCACCGCTTGAGGAGGCGTCGGCCTATCAGCAGTTGCTCGACGATTTCCACCTCACCCATGATGACGTGGCGAAACGGGTCGGGAAAAGCCGAAGTGCGGTCACCAACACCCTGCGTCTGTTGAACCTTCCTCCGGCGGTTCAAGCGTTGTTGGCTGACGGTCGCTTGAGTGCCGGTCATGCGAAAGCGCTGCTCGGCACACCGGATCGGGCGTTTCAGGAACAACTGGCTCGTCGGGCGGCGACGGAGCATTGGTCGGTGCGGGCCGTCGAAGAAGCGATCCGTGATCGTGGTGGAGATTCGTCCGGCACCACGACGAGTGGATCAGGGTCGGCCTCGATTGGTTCGCATAGCTCGTCCGGTTCACGACAGCTTCCGGCTGCGGGTCTCTTGCAACTCGAGGAACTCCTCGGGGAGTATCTGGCCACGCGGGTAGCAGTGAAGATGGCCAATAAGAAGGGTCAAGTCACCATCGACTTTGCCGACCTCGACGACCTTGAGAGGATCTATCACCTCATGGTTGATGGTCCGCCAGGGGAGTGACCTCGCTAACCGTGTGAACCTCTGGTCACGCGTGAGGGTTTCGCACAGCCTGTGGATAAACATGTGCATGACATTCAGATTTTAGTTGTAAATCAACATCTGACCTGGTCAGAAGGAATTCTCAGGACCACAAAGACGTCAGTGTCAGCGTGACCAGGCGACAACAGCGAGATACACAGCCTCCGCAATACGGGTCGAGCGTTCGGCCACCTCGTCGGATGACCCGATCGTCACCAGCACGGCTGGCATCTTGGTTTCGCGCAGGATCGGAAGCCGAAGTCCGACCACATCGACGCCGGGAACCACATCGCGTAGATGACGTTCCATCAGTCGGGCGAGTGATCGCCCACCGGCCGACTCGAAGGCCGGCACCGAGTAGTACGCGACCCGATGACGAGGTTCGTCTGAAACCTCAAGTCCGACGAACACCTCAGCACCGAACAAATTGGCGTGGGCAGCTTGGGCGGCTGGTGTGGGCTCCTCGGTCGGTACCACCTCGGCACCATGGGCATCGAGAGCGGTGATCAGCGGCTCGACCAGGTCGTCGACGTCACCGAAGCGGCCGATGGCGACCTTCATGGAGGCGAGCGGTTGTCCCTGGGTCAGTGCCTCGAGGTCACGAATGGCGGCGATTCCTGGGCCGTCACCTGTCTGACGGGACAGGATCCGGAGTACGTCGACGAGGGGAACGCCGCATACCCCGTCGATGTCGAGCCCAGCATTGCGTTGAAAGTCGCGAATAGCTCGGTCGGCTAAAGGACCGAAGATTCCGTCGATGCGGCCACAGTCGAAACCGAGTCGAGAGAGCACACGCTGTAATTCGGCGACGTCGTCACCGCGGAGGTTCGGAGTACGTAGTGAGAGCACTCGATCACCAAGGCTCCACGAGGCTTCGACCAGGGTGTGCCAGGTGTCCTCGTCACATACGCCGGTCGCCGGGAGTCCTCGATCAGTCTGAAACGACGACACGGCCTCGGTCGTCGCACTGCAGTAGGTGGCCTTGACCACACCACGGTCCGGGAGAAAGCCGGCTGCACCCAGCCGGCGCTGGAGTTGCCGAACCTCCTCGCCCGTGTCGCCGGGCGAGAGGGCCATCAGCCGAGGAATTCCTCCAACTCCGAGAGGAGCTGTCCCTTGCCCTTGGCGCCGACCATCCGCTTCTTCAATTCGCCGTCCTTGAAGACGAGAAGAGTGGGGATGCTCATGACGTTGTAGCGCATGGCGATATCACCGTGGTCGTCGACGTTGAGCTTGGCAATGGTCACCTGACCGGCCTTTTCGGAAGCGATTTCACCGAGGATCGGGGCGATCATTTTGCACGGTCCGCACCATTCGGCCCAGAAATCGACAACCACCGGGGTCGAGGCCGAGTTCACGGTTTCGTCGAAAGTACTGCTGGTGAGGGTCACGATGCCGTCGGCCATGAGATTCCTTTGTCCGGAGTGATCGGACGACAGGCTACCGCGACCAGCTCAGTGCTGGGATTCAAGCCAACGTTCGGCGTCGATGGCGGCCATGCACCCTGATCCGGCGGCTGTGATGGCCTGTCGGTAGGTGTGGTCCTTCACGTCACCGCAGGCGAAGACCCCCGGAACATTGGTGTAGGTGGAGTCAGGACGAGTCACCAGATAACCGGTGTCCTCCATGTCGAGGACGCCTTTGAACACGTCGGTGTTGGGGCGATGGCCGATGGCGATGAACAACCCGGACACGTCCATCGTGCTGTCTTCACCAGTGACGGTGTCGCGCAACCGAATACCTTCGAGTTGGTCGGTGCCGATCAAGCCGGTGACGGCACTGTTCCAACGCATCTCGATCTTGGGATTGTTCAGCGCTCGATCCTGCATGATCTTGCTCGCACGCAGACTGTCGCGGCGGTGAATGAGGATGACCTTCGATGCGAACTTGGTGAGGAACGTCGCTTCCTCGACGGCGGAATCACCACCACCGATGACAGCGATCTCCTTGCCGCGGAAGAAGAAACCATCGCATGTCGCACATGTGGACAGACCGTGTCCGATGAGGCGTTCTTCCTCTTCGAGTCCGAGCATGAGACTCTGTGCGCCTGTCGACACGATGACGGCGTCGGCCGTGTGAACATCGTCGTGAACGTGCACTTTCAGGGGACGTTCACCGAATTCGACCTTGGTGGCCTTCGCCGTGAGGAACGTGGCACCGAATCGTTCGGCCTGTTCCTTGAAGCGTCCCATGAGTTCGGGCCCCATGATTCCTTCCGGAAAGCCCGGGAAGTTCTCGACTTCGGTGGTGAGCATCAACTGTCCGCCGGGTTGATCGCTCGTGCTCGACGGTTCACCCTCGATCACGAAAGGCGCAAGACTCGCCCGAGCCGTATAGATGGCGGCGGTGAGGCCGGCTGGTCCCGATCCGATGATGACGACACGATGATGTTGACCCATCAGACACTCTCTTTGCTTTGGCGCTTGATCATGAATACCGAACCGGCGGCAAGGAGGACGCCGCCGAGCACGTAGTAAGCCACCCACACTGCGGTGTCGTGGTCGAGTGGTGCCTCGAGGATCGAGATCATGGCGCGCGATCCGCCGATCAGAAGCATGGCGACGATGAAGGTGCCGAGAAAGAAGGCGAGTAGTCCGAATACCAGGCCTCGTGCGATCATCACGATCGGTTTGGTGGTTCGGTCACGGACCTTGTCGACCGTCGACACGATGGTGTCGGTGAGGTCGGACGCCCAATTCGGATCATTCAACGGGTTACCAGCCATGATGCCGAGGCTAGCGAGCACGATCGTCAAGGGACGATGCTGGCCAATGTCGAACAGTCGGACGTCGCTTTCAGCAGCACGCCGGCGTCGGGGGAGAAGTACGCCTGTGCGTCGATTCCGTCGAAGCGGATCGTCAGAGCGAGTGGTCGTCGACCCAGATCGTCTCCACACGAGGGAGTTCCGGTGAGTGTTGGCGGTGGTGAATGGATCCAGGCACTGAACAGGTCGACCAAATCGGTCGTGTCGGCGATTTCGACGACCTCGGAGGGAGTTTCGGCGACGAGAGGCGCAGCGTCGGTCTCGTCGAGCGCCAAGGCTGATGCGGCATCATCTGACGGAGCGATCGCCGCGGCAGCGGATTCTGATTCGACCATCGCGCCTTCGTTCGTGTTGCGATTGGCGTCCATACTCACGGCAGCGTCGAAAATCCCGACGGCAACAACATCGGGAGAATCATTGGGTCGAAGGCTCGCAACGCCGATCGCGATCACTCCCACGGACACGGCGGCTACCGCGAGGACAGGAGCCAGTCGGCGCCGGATGGGCGTCACTGTTGCGTCCGACGGTCGAAGGGCCGCGGCAACTGCAGCGTTCGTCATCGGTGTGTCGAGGACATGTTCGGCACCTGACCGAAGAAGAGCACGTCGTTGGGTAGCGAACGATGTGGATCGATCGTGCACGGCCCCGCGCAGATCGGCAGGTACGTCGGCGAACTCGATCTCGCGGTCGACGAGTCGACTGGCCCACCAGTCGACATCGAGTACCGGGTCGTCTTCTGGTGTGGGGTGGTTCATCCCGATTCTCCGTCAGTGTCTCCGTCCGATTCGCTTGGACGTTCCGAAGGTCGTGTCTGGTTCCCGAAAGAATTGGCGAGCTTGGCTCGACCCCGGGCGATTCGAGAACGAACGGTGCCGATTGGAATTTCGAGGATGGTGGCGATCTGCTCGTAGTCGAGGTCGGCCACGTCGCGCAGGACGACGGCGACTCGATATTCCTCGGGTAACGAGGCCAAGGCTCGTTCGATCAGTTCGCGATTTTCGAGGACTTCGTGATCGTGTTCAGCTCGAGGATCGTCGAGGCGTTCGAGGATCGTGTCGACGTCGGACATGGGTCGCGGTCGGCGCCGCCGGCGCCGGATCTCGTCGAGAGCCGCATTTGTTGCGATGCGATAGGCCCATGTCGAGAAGGATGAACGTCCGTCGAATGTCCCGACGTTTCGAGCAATCGACACGAGAGCGTTCTGCGCCGCATCATCGGCATCGGACCGATGTCCAAGGATGCGCAAACACACGGCGTGGATGCGCGAGTGATGGCGACGCAGAAGTTCCTCGAGCGCCACTGTGTCTCCGTTTCGGACGCGTTCGAGAAGTTCGTCGTCGGTCACGGTGCCGACGACACGCCGATCTCGGCGATTCCGCTCCGATACGGATTGGTGTCACTGCATCCTGGGTCGCGCGACGCCTCGCGGAGATAGATCATCACGTATTGCACGGGGGCAGAGGTGATTCCCGAGAGCGTCGTGCCGTCCTCGGACGAACCCCGGGCGATGGGATCACCCCATGACGAGAGGTTCGACCCGACCACGTTCGAGCCGTACATGTCGGCACGCCATATCGATCCGGCGAAATCGACGTCGATTTGCGCATAGTTCGGTTCGGCGAGTTGGACGACGAGGCCGACACCGGACTTGCTTCCGAAAGTCTGAGACTTGTAGCAGAGAGTCGACCACGCCGTACCGCGATCACCGTCGGTCGTCCACCGCACATCGCCATCGTTTTCGGTGCCATCACCTTCCGGGTCGAAGGTGGTCACACCGGCGATTGATGGAGGGCCGGAGGGTGTGGTCGGCGAGGTCGTGGCCACCGGGAGCGGGGTGGTCGACGAATCGTCGCCGCCCGTGACGAGACGAACCCCGAGGGTGACCACGGCCAGAAGGGCGATTCCGGCACCGACCCAAACGATGGGCGACACACGTAACGGCCGTCGTACGGCTGGCGACGATTCGGATCGTTCTCCTGGCGGCTTCGGACGTACGGGTCCTGACGGAGTGTGACCTTGTGGACGAATGATTTTGCCCGGTGTGGGGGTGCGGTCTCCGCTCGGATGTCCGTGGGATGACTTGTCACCTGCGCTGTCCCCGGCATGGGCGGAGCGCAACGCAGCGCGGGCTTCGGCGCCACTCGAGTACCGACGATTGGGTTCCCGTTCGATCATGCGATGGATGGCTGCACTCAACTGTGGTGAAACGTCCGTGCGCAATGTTCCTAGGTCGGTGGCGTCGCGTTGTAGGCGAGCGAGGGCCGTCTCGGTGTCGTTCTTGCCGACGAAGGGAACCTTGCCGGCCAGACATTCGTAGAGCACCAGTCCGAGCGAATAGAGATCGGCGCGCAAATCGAGTTCGTCACCCTTGACTTGTTCGGGTGACAAGTACTTGGCCGTTCCCATCATGATGTTGTCGCTCGTGAGATCTTCGCCGGTTCCGAGCGCCTTCGCGATGCCGAAGTCGGTGAGCATCACACGACCGTCTCGGGTCACGAGGACGTTTCCGGGTTTGACGTCGCGATGAATGATCCCCTTGGCATGGGCGGCATCGAGTGCTGAACAGATTCCACTTCCGATGTGAACCGTGAGTCGGGGAGTGAGCGCGCGACGTTCGTCGAGCAGTGTGCGTAGTGACTTACCTTCGACGAATTCCATGACCACGGCTTGACGACCGTTGTCTTCGACGGCGTCGTAGACGGCCACGATGTTCTGATGGTTCAGACTCGCAGCAGCGATGGCCTCCCGCCGAAACCTCTCGGCCACGGTCGAGTCGGCTGTGAGGTGCGCCTTCAAGAGTTTGACGGCGACCGTACGTGAGAGTTGGAGGTCGGTCGCCTTCCAGACGTCGGCCATTCCACCGTGCGCCCAAGGACGCTCGAGTTTGTACCGACCGGCGATCACCGTGTCCGGTCGAGGGGTGTTGTCCGACGTCGACATGTTCGACGGGAAACGCTAGTTGTGCAGGACTGTCGTTCAGGGGAATTGACGTGTGCGATGTGTTTTCACACGGTGAAGAACGAGACGCCGATGGTGCCGCGACCGGCATGCGTACCGATCACTGCTCCGATGTCGCCGACGAGGATCTCACCGTCGTAGACGCCACGCAGTTGCTCGACGAACGAATCGACATCCGAGCAATCGGCATGAAGGACGCTCAAGTGCGAAATTCCTGGAGAAGCGACGTTCTGTCGGACCTTGTCGACGAGAAAAGCGATGGCCTTGGACCGGGTTCTCTGTTTGCCGCCTTCTTCGACGACGCCGTTGCGAACCTCGATGATCGGCTTGATCGACAGAACCGAAGCCAACATGGCCTTGGCACCGCCGATTCGGCCACCTTTTTTCAAGTTCTCCAGGGTGTCGAGTGCCCCCCAGACCTGGCAGCGCCCCACGAGATCTCGGGCGAGGGTCTCGACGTCGTCGATCGACGCACCTTCTCGCCCGGCACGGGCGCAAGCAACGACGATCGAGCCAAGACCCATCGAGACCGTGCGACTGTCGACGATCCGGACCGGGAGCAGGTCGCCGATGGCAGTCGCTCCGAGCTCAGCGCTCTGCAAAGTGGCCGACAGAGCCCCGGACAAGCCGATGATCACGACGCCGGTGGCACCCTCGGCGGCCAACTCGCGAATGGTGGCTTCGAATCGACCCGGGGCCGGGGCCGCCGTTGACGGCAACTGCTCTTCCGATGAACAACGTTCCCAGAACTGACTGGTGGTGAGTTCCTCGCGGTCGACGAGTTCGTCGTCACCGAATCGGATGTAGAGAGGAACGATCCGGATCCCGAGCTCTTCGACCAGGTCGTTGGGTAGGTCGCAGGCGCTGTCGGTGATGATTCGGACACCAGGGGCGAAAGAGGTCACGGGATCACAGTAGTGGCGTTGACGGGTGAGCGTCCGACCGTTCTCCCTGCTCAGATCGGGTGATCACCGCTGGGATGTCGTGACGTGCTGGCCAGCGCCTCACCTTGTTTACGCCGGTATTGAGCCCGCCAGTGGTGAACCCACCAGGTCGCCAGCAGCAACAAGGCGACGCCGGTCACCACTTGACCGAGTCCGGCCAGGGCGTTCACCCGGGCGGTGAACACGATCGGATCGGTCAAGGCCAGGCCACCATCAGGTGTGACCACCTGAACGGTCACCGGAAACCGCCCGTTGGATCGGGCCTCGACATCGATCTCGACTGGAGTGAGAGATCCGGCGGCCAACACCACCACCGGCTCTCCGTCCGGGAAGAGCAACTTTGGAGAGGCCAGTCGAAGCCGAACACTCAGATCGGTGGGTCCGTCGTTGCGCAGACTGAGTCGGAGTTGGCTCGACCGACCGCCCAGGGTGAACGTGGCCGGTGACGGGGCCACCAGCCCGTCGGCGACCTGGGCGGTGTCGAGAACGATCACGTCGACGTAGTCCTGCCTGGTTGCGGCGTCGAGACGTCGATCGGGGAGCACGTCGAGGAGTCGCCGCCACGAGTCGGGTCGATCGTCCCCGTCAGGCAGCAACGACGCGTAGGCCGTAACTCGGGTCGATGTCAGTGAATGCGTCACGAACGCACCCTCGTCGACGATTCGAGTGGGTTCAGGCAGAGTGAGCGAGATCGGTCGGCCGTCGGCAAGAGCAACGGCCGTGCGCGACAGGGCTTCGTCGAGGTCGACCAGAGTGGCCAGTCGGGAGGCACCGAGCGTGTCGACCACCGCGGTGAGCAGTTCGATGGACATCATCGAGCCGTCGTTCGTGGCCAGGACGAGAGAGCGTCCGTTCAACGACTCGCCCCGGTCGACGATGTCGCGACGAAGCATCTTCAGATCAGCCAGGACATGTTGGGCCACCAGGAACGAGTCGCTCGTCGGCCGAAGAGCGGCTTTCGTGAGGAGATCGGAGATCTGTTGATCGACGATGTGGGCCTCGATCGTGCCGCGTCCTTCGAGTTCGAGATCGAGCAGGCGGGTCGAGTCGAGGAAGCCGAGGAGTTCCATCCCCGAATCACGCTGGGCATCAGGCAGGAGAAGGATCGATCGGAATCCGAGGTCTCGCACGAGTTGGGCCTCGGCGGCCAGAGGCGCCCGGTCCATCACCCAGGCGACTCGACGAGACGTGGTGAGAGGGAGCGAATCTGAGAGCGAGTCCTCACCGAGGCGCAACTGATCGACGAACACGTCGCCGAAGCGGGTTCCGACCACATCGAGCGGATCGACGTCGACGTAGGGCATCGACAGATATGACAGTGAGTCGGTGAATTGGAGTGACGAAAAGAGTTGAGCGTCGTCGATCGTGGATCGAGACAGACCTTCGAGAGTTTCGGGACGAACAGCGACGGTCAAAGGGAAACCAGGAAGAGCTTCGGCAACGGTCACGAGATCCGCGAAGGAGGACCGATCGTCACTGGTCACGGTCGTCGAACCGTCGGGTTGCAGGGTCAGAGAACCGTCGATCGATCCGAAGATCGACGTGGGTAGAGGGGCAGCAGTTTCGGGCTCGGTGCTCCCTTCGGGAAGACGTTCGACGAACGTGATGATCCGATCGGTGATCTCGGCCCCGACCGCGAGAACGATCGAGACGGGGTACAGACCGCTGGCCGACATCTGCAGTTTCTCGGTCGTAGTGGTTCCGATCTCGATGGGGACGAGGAGATCGATCACTCCGGACGCATCTCGCAGACCGTCGATGTCGAACTCGAGGGTGTCGATGTTGGACGGCAGGTTGCCGTCGAGCACATCGTGGAGCTCACGACGTGAATCGACGGGTTGGTGAGCGGTCACGAGGAGTGAAGTGGGGGCTCGATCCCCGAGAGAACTCGGACCTTCGACGAACACACTCATGGTGAACGATGAGCCCTCGACCCCCGCTACGTATTGGTCTTGTGACAACAGTGATCCGACTCGAATGGGCTCCTCGGCGGCGACCGGTGACGGCGTGAGTGTCGAGCCGAGGGCGATCACGAGGAGGGGGACGAGACGAAAAGCCTTCACGTCGCCTCCGGGTCGGAGGAGACAGGTTTTCCCTCGAGGTCGAGTTCGAACACTTGGAGAGAATCGGGAAGAAGTGCGAAGCCGAATCGCTCATAGAGGTCGAGAGCGCGTTGGTTACCGAAGTCGGTATTGACCAGAACTTCGCGAACTCCTCGCTTCTGCAGCCAGCGCAGTCCGTCGAGGAGAAGCGACGTGGCGATTCGTTGGCCTTCGAGCTCGGGGCGGACGGCGAGTCGTTGGACGAACCCGGCTGATCCGTTGCGTCCGGTGATGACGTAGCCCGCTGGTTCGTCAGAGGTCGTGACGGCCAGCCGAATGCGATGTTGAGGTGTGGCGTGACAGGCATCGACGATGGCCGATGCGTCGAGTTCCCAGCCGCGTTCGAAAGCCTCGGCGTCGATTCGTGCCGCAACCGCAAGTTGCTGTGGTCCGCGAATCGGTCTCAGTTCGTGAACTGGTGTGTCGAATTCCGTGTGGCGTGAGATGTTGGCCTTCAGCAGTGCGAGTGTTTGAACCTTTTCGAATCCGTGCTCGACGAATCCGGGTGCTGCCGACGCGGCGAGCGCTCCCGTTCGTACACGTCTGTAGTTCCATTGGCGGAGAACTCTCAGCCAGTCGGTGAGAGTGGTGTACGACGGCGACTTGGTGTGGTCGGTCAGAACCATCTGGGCGACGCCTGGTTGATGAGGCCAAGTGCGTAGGCGCGCGCGGACACGACCGTCATCGAGCATGCGAGGCGGACCACTGTCTCGACGCAGTCGGAATCCGGCCATCACACATGCGACGGTAGCGTTTGGTTCGATGTCGATCTTGTTCGCCACGCACGAGGCGTACCTCGATCACCTGACCGGATCAGGTCATCCTGAGCGCCCCGAACGTTTGAATGCGGTGCTCGCCGGAGCACGGAATGCCGAGGTGGCCGATGCCCTGGTGCCCGTCGAACCCGTCGCGGCAACGCGCGATGACCTACTTCGAGTGCACACGCCACGTCTGGTCGATCGGCTGGAGTCGATCGTTCGATCGGGTGGAGGCCGTCTCGATCCCGACACCGTGGCGTCGTCGGGATCGTGGGAAGCGGCCACTCGGGCCGCTGGGGCCGGCTTGTCGGCGATACGTGAACTCGTTGCCGGCCGTGGTGATGCCGCCTTTTGCGCCGTTCGCCCTCCTGGTCACCATGCGACTCGGGACGACTCGATGGGGTTTTGCTTGGTGTCGAACGTGGCGGTGGCCGCTGCCTCCCTGGCCGATCAGGGTGAACGGGTGATGGTGGTCGATATCGACGCGCATCATGGCAACGGCACGCAGGACGTGTTCTACGACGATCCACGTGTTCTTTACGTCTCCCTGCATCAGTGGCCTCTGTATCCAGGTACTGGCTGGTACGACGAGATCGGGCGCGGTGACGGTCTGGGCTTCACCCTCAACGTTCCGGTGCCACCGCGGTCCACCGGTGACGTGTACCGATTGGCAATCGATGAACTGATCGTTCCGGCATGTGGGCGGTTCGCGCCCACATGGATGATCGTCTCAGCCGGATTCGACGGTCATCGCAACGATCCGATCACCGATCTGTCGTTGTCATCGGGCGATTTCTTCGATGTCGTGTCGCGACTCGTCGCGCTCGTACCAGCGGGTCGACGACTCGTGATGCTGGAGGGTGGTTACGACCTCGATGCGTTGAGTTTGTCGACGGCGGCATGTCTTGGTGCACTCGCCGACCGAACGTGCCGGCCCGAACCAGCGACATCGTCCGACCCGGAGTCGTCGGGATTTGCCATGGTTCGTTCGGTGAGTCGCTGGTGGCGTGAACGCGAACTTCCGGCCCTCTGAACGTTCATTCGTCGTAACCTGCCGTTGTGATCCCCGAGCGCTTCGCACCCGTTCTCGCCGAAGTGGCCGACTTGGCCGCGTTGTTCCGGGCTGGCAACCAACGGCTCTTTCTGGTTGGCGGGACCGTTCGCGATTTACTCCTCGGCATCGACACGGCTGACCTCGATTTCGATGCGACCACCGACGCGCGCCCCGATGAAATCAAGAAGTTGATCGCCCCTTGGGCCGATGCGGTCTGGACGCAAGGAGAGAGGTTCGGGACGATCGGGGCTCGTAAGGGTGAGCGCGTGTACGAGATCACCACACATCGGGCCGAGGCGTATCATCCCGACACACGCAAACCCGACGTCGAGTTCGCCGATGCCATCGAGACCGACCTGTCGCGACGTGACTTCACGATCAATTCCATGGCGCTCGAGGTGACGTCGGACGATCCGACGCTCGTCGATCCGTTCGAAGGTGTGGCCGACCTCATGTCTCGAACGCTGCGAACTCCCCTCGATCCCGACATCAGCTTCAGCGACGATCCGTTGCGCATGATGCGGGCCGCGCGGTTCGTGGCCAAATTGAAGATGACGCCTACGCCCGAACTGGTCGAGGCGGTTCGTCGTATGAAGGATCGAGTCGACATCGTGTCGGCGGAACGCGTTCGCGACGAACTCAACAAGTTGATCGTGGTCGACTCGCCGTCGACCGGTTTGTGGTTCCTGGTCGAGACGGGTCTTGCCGATCGTTTCCTGCCCGAGTTGCCGGCCATGCGTCTCGAAAACGACCCGATTCATCGACACAAGGATGTTCTCACGCACACGCTGGCCGTGATCGAGAACGTGCGTCCCGACGCCCGTGACGACTTTGACTTTCGCCTCACTCGCCTGGCCGCACTGTTCCACGACGTGGGCAAGCCGAAGACCCGGGGTTATCTCGAGGGCAAAGGGACGACGTTCCACATGCACGACGTGGTGGGGGCGAAGATCACGAAGAAGCGTCTGGTGGCCCTACGTTTTCCCAACGAAGACGTCGACAAGATCACCGAACTCGTTCGTTTGCATCTGCGTTTCCACACCTACGGAATGGGCTGGACCGACGCGGCGGTGCGTCGCTATGTGACCGACGCTGGCGACCTGCTCTCCGAACTGAACGTGTTGACCCGCTGTGATTGCACCACCCGAAACGAGAAGAAAGCGGCCCGGTTGTCGCGCCGCATGGACGAACTCGAGGAGCGCATCGACGTGCTGGCCGCCCAGGAGGAGCTGAAGGCGATACGCCCCGAGCTCGACGGCGATCAGGTGATGACACAACTCGGCATCGGACCGTCCCGAGCCGTGGGCGACGCGCTGGCGTTCTTGCTCGAGATTCGATTGGATGAGGGTCTGGTGGGCGAGGACGAGATTCGACGCCGTCTGAACGATTGGTGGACGGCGCGCCAGGCCGGTGTCGTACAGGGCTAACCTGCCCTCGATGTCGCGTGGTGACGAGTCGAGTCGAACGGAGCGCTCGCGCGATTCGTTCGCGGCGAGTTCGTTCCGTGGAATGTCCACGTTCAGGGGTGGTCTCGTCGACCACCGGATGGCTCGCCGGGCCACCATCAACGAGGTTCATCGCGGACGCCTCGGACGGGAAGAAGTGTGCGATGCGCATCCTGAACTCATGCGCGCCGCCCGCTCGGTGGGGAAGCGCACCGAGGCGATCTGTCCGATCTGTGAGGACGACAACCTGGTTCTCGTGACCTACGTGTTCGGTCCGCGACTGCCTGCCCAAGGTCGACTGGCGGCCGACAACGACGAGTTGGCGTCTTTCCATCGGCGTCCCGAGGAGTACACGGCTTACGTAGTCGAAGCCTGTTGTTCGTGTCGCTGGCACTACCTCGTGCGGGCCCTACCGATCGGCGGCCAGCGCGGTCGCCGGCAGGTGGGGTGACGTTCTCGTGGCCAAACGCGATCTCACCGGTTCGTCGGGTCTGAGTCGTCTCGGCTTGTCGACCCGTTCGTCGCGTAACAACCGGTGGCTGTCCTACGACGCCAGTCGCCGTCTGCAGCGCGATGCCCTCACCGGCATCGTGATGGTGATCGTTGCCGCGCTCGGCTTGTTGCTCATGGGAGCGTTCACGGATTCGTTCGCCGTACAGTTCGTCGACGGTGTCCCGGTGGCCGAAGGCAAGGAGTGCCAACTCTTCCAAGTGTTCTCACCCGACGATCCAACCACTCCGATGCGACCGATCGTCGATTGTGGCGATGAAGCGAGTATCGGGTTCTCAGGAGTGATCCGGCACGTTCTGGTGGCTATCGGAGCCGTCGGAGTCTTTCTTCTTCTCAGCGCAGTGTTCTCGCTGCTGCTCTCGTCGCGGATGCCGCAGGAGACGTTGGCGGTCCCGTTCTGTGTGGCGGCCATCCTGCTCGGCATGATCGCCCTGTGGTGGGGACTGGGTGACATGGGCGGACCGGCCCTCGTGGTGCAGGCCGAACGTGACCAGGCCGTGACCGGCTTGTTGCGTCGCGGTGGTCAGTTCTCGACCGAACGCGGAGCCGTATCGGCCGGTGTCGGGCTGATCGCAGCCTCCATCGTCAGACTCACGCGACCTGTCTGACCTGGATCGAAAGGGTGTTCGGGCCGGCCGGCCAGGTTGCTCTGCCACACCCGTCAGCCATGATCATGAGGTGCCGTTGTTCCGCTCGTCGTCCCACACTCCCGGTCGGGTCGACCGAAGGCGCCGGTACACTTCCCGAGTCCAGTTAGACCCTGCCCCGCACGGGGCCCCGAGCCGGAAACCCGGTTCGCGACCGAAGGGAGGTTCACGCAGATCATGCGTGCCTACGAATTGATGATCATTATCGACGGAACTGTCGACGATGCCGTGGCCCAGCGATGGGCATCCGATGTCACCAAGTCCGTGAAGGCGGCCGGTGGCGAAGTGCACGGGAAGCCCGATTGGTGGGGCAAGCGCCGTTTGGCCTACCCGATCAAGAAGAAGGAAGACGGCTACTACGCCGTTTTCAACCTCGTCGCCCCCGCCGGCGCTCTCGACGAGTTCGAGCGCTCACTGCGGATCTCCGACGACATCCTGCGCCACAAGTTGTTGCGTCTCCCCGATGCCGAAGCGGCTCGGCGAGGCCTGACGGCGGCCTGAGCGCGGTCGGTCACCGTCACACCGCTAGGAGGACACCATGGCATCCAACTCCATTACCGTCGTCGGGAATCTCACCCGCGACCCCGAACTTCGCTTCACCCAGTCGGGTAAGCCGACCGTCACGCTCGGTCTCGCCGTCAATCGCCGCTATCAGGTGAACGGTGAATGGCAGGAGCAGACCTCGTACATGAACGTGGTCGCTTGGGATCAGCTCGCTGAGAACATCGCAGCGTCGCTCACCAAGGGCAGCCGTGTGCTCGTCAGCGGACGTCTCGACGTCCGTGAGTACGAAGCTCGCGATGGCGGAAAGCGCACCGCTGTCGACATCGTGGCCGACGAAATCGGCCCGTCGTTGCGGTGGGCGACCGCCTCGGTCGAGCGCACCCCCGGTCGCGGTGATGGCGGCGGCGGATACAGCGGCGGTGGCCGTTCATCCGCTCCGGCCCCGGCCGCCGATTCCTACCCCGACGAAGAACCGTTCTGATCATCACGATCTCTCTACGACCCAAGGACACTTCCCCATGAGCAACAACAACAAGAAAGCCCCTCGTCGCGGCGCCCCCAAGGACACCGGACGCAAGATCAAGAAGAAGGCCAACATTCTGTCGGCCGAAAAAGTCGAGTACATCGACTACAAGGACGTGAATCTGCTGCAGCGGTTCATGTCCGACCGTTCCAAGATTCGCGGCCAAAAGATCAATGGGAACACCGTTCAACAGCAGCGTGAATTGGCCACAGCCATCAAGAACGCTCGTGAGATGGCGCTTTTGCCGTACACGAAGCGGGTGGCTTCGGCCGGACGTGGTCCGCGTCGCGGTCCGGCTGCCGAGCGAGCAAGTGAACAGGTCGCCGAGGTCGAGATGACCGATCAGGTCGAGACCGAGGTCGTGGAGACTGGCGCCGACGCAGAAGGTGAGGCCTGATCATGAAGGTGATTCTTCGTTCCGACATCTCCGGGCTTGGTAAGCGCGGTGACATCGTCGAGGTGGCCGACGGCCACGGTCGCAACTTCCTGCTGCCGCGCGGTCTGGCCATCAAGGCTTCCGATGGTGCTCTCAGCCAGGCGGCTGCCATGCGCCGTCGTCGCGACTTGCGTGACGCCGCCGATCGTGAATCGGCCCAGACCGTGGCGACGGTTTTGGTGAGCAAGGTCATCGAAGTGGCCGCCAAGGCTGGTCCCGAGGGTCGTCTCTACGGTTCGATTCATGCGACCGACGTGGCCGAGGCCGTTTCAGCTCAAGCCGGTGTCGAGCTCGACCGCAAGAAGATCATGGTCCCCGACCACATCAAGACCGTGGGCGAGTACTCGGTGGGGGCGCATCCGCATCCCGACGTCGAGTTCTCTTTCACGATCAACGTCGTCGCTCAGTGACCTCGATCGGGGTTCATCCACAGGATCCCGGCCATTGTCCACAGGAAGTTCACAGGGATGTCCCTCTAGCGATCAACAGGTTTGATGGGGGAAGGTGGGTCTCGTGACCGACACGTATTCCTCGTCAGGATCCTCGTCCGGCCGTCCGGGTCGGGGCAACGGGTCGCGTCCGATGTCATCGGACCGCGTGCCCCCGCACAACCTGAGTGCTGAAGAGTCGTTGCTCGGCGCGTTACTGCTGTCGCGTGAGGCCGTGAACACGATCAGCGAACTCGGGATGCAACCCGACTTTTTCTATCGGGCGGCCCATCAGCACGTGTTCGACGCCATGCGCTCGTTACTCGCCGGTGGCCAACCGGTCGACGCGGTGACCGTGGCCGATGAACTGCGTAAGGCCGGTCTTCTCGACGAGATCGGTGGCATGGACTTCCTGCTACGCCTGCAGAACACCACACCAGTCATCGGCAACGTGCACCGGTACGCCAAGATCGTCAACGACACGGCTGCCCTGCGGCGCCTCATCGGTGTGGCAAGCGAGATCGCTGAGATCGCCTACTCCGAACCTGACGACGTGGCGAAGGCCCTTGATACTGCCGAGAGCAAAGTGTTCGAAGTCGCTGACGATCGTGTGGTCGATTCAGTGGCTGAAATTCGCGACGTGCTGCGACTCACGACCGACGAACTCGAACGGCGCTACACCGAGAAGGTGGGCGTCACCGGCGTTGCCACCGGATTCGTCGACCTCGACAATGTTCTGCTCGGTCTCCAGCCGGCATCCCTCGTGATCGTGGGTGCTCGTCCGTCAATGGGTAAGTCGGCGTTCGCTCTCAATATCGCCACTCACGTGGCCAAGAACACGCGCAAGCCGGTGCTCGTGTTTTCCTTAGAAATGAGCCACAGTGAAATGGCTCAGCGAATCCTGTCGTCGGAGGCCCGTGTCGACACCAAGAAACTGCGCACCGGAAACCTGACCGGTAACGAGTGGAGCGATGTCAACAATGCGGTCGGACGTCTGGAGGTGCCGTTGTTCCTCGACGACAACCCAGCCGTGACCGTGATGGAGATCAGAGCCAAAGCTCGTCGACTGAAGGCTCGTTACGACGATCTCGGTCTCATCGTCATCGACTATCTCCAGCTCATGGGTGGCAATACTCGAGCTGAGAACCGTCAGCTCGAAGTGAGCGACATCAGCCGAAACCTGAAGGTGTTGGCTCGTGAGTTGAACGTGCCCATCGTGGCTCTCAGTCAGTTGAGCCGTCGTCTCGAGGAGCGATCCGACAAGAAGCCGCAACTCGCCGACCTTCGTGAATCGGGTTCGCTCGAACAGGACGCCGATGTCGTCATGTTCATCCACCGCGAAGAGGTGTACAAGCAGGACTCGATGGATCCATCGTTGCGTGGTATGGCCGACCTCATCGTGGCCAAACATCGCGCTGGCGAACTCGCCAACCTCAAGTTGGTGTTCCAGGGTGAGTTCACATTGTTCCGCAGCGCGGCTCGTGGGATCTCGAATCGTTCCGACGATCCGGGCGAGGCGACTTAGCAGTCGTTCAGCCCGAGGGCAGCAACACCGGATCGCCTTCCGGTTGCCAGATTTTGGCGCCGAACATCTTTTCCATCTCGGGTTGCGGATTCATGAGCAGTTCCATGGCGTGGGCCTTCTCCTCGTCGGTGAAGTCGCGCACGGTGTGACAGAACTCGACGGTGTTGCCTTCGGGGTCGCGGATGTAGATCGATCGGCAGAACTCGTGGTCGACCTCGAGGACGGTCTGTCCGCACGCACGCCAGCGTTCACGATGACGTTCGAGGTCGTCGGCGGTGGGCGCATCGAAGGCGAGGTGGTTGGCCCACCAGGGCAGGCCGGCACTCTTATTGAGGTTGGTGCCGAACTCGGTTCCGATGGAGTCGTCGTGTATCTCCCAGAAGGCAATCATTCCTTGTTCACCAGACGGCGACGTTCCAGTGGAGTAGAAGAAGTGCTTGCTCCACCCTCCTTCGGGCGTGGGAGCGGTCACGACTTTCACGAGCTCGAAACCCATGACACGGGTGTAGAAGTCGTAGTTGGCGGCCGTGTCGTGGATGGCGATGGCGACGTGATGGAAACCCATGAATGCAGTCTTACCCGTTGGACAGCCTGGTGGCGACGCCGAGAGCGATGGTGAGGTGTCGGGCTGGCAGAATGGTCGTCATGTTCCTTGGCGAAGACCTGCTCGTTTGGCTGGTGCTGGCCCTCGGAGGAGCACTCTTCGTCGGCAACGCCTTGGCAGTGGTGAAGCCACCGCCCAAGGCACAAGACGGTGATCTGGCTCGTGCACCACTGGCACGGAGTGTGTTGATGGCCGTCGTCGGATTGGTCGCGGCGGTGTGGTCGCTCGCGTCGCTGATCTCGGGTTGAGTTGGCCGTGTCGACTGATCGCCTGCAGCGCCAACTCGACTTCTTGGTCGAAATCGATCGACTGAAGGAGATAGAACGTCAGACGCGGATCGCGGCCGGCCGACGTGAGAACACAGCCGAACACTCGTGGCACCTGGCGATGTATGCACTCGTCCTCGCTGAGCACAGCAATGTAGACGTCGATCTCTTCCATGTGCTCGCTTTGTGCCTGATCCACGACATCGTCGAGATCGATGCCGGGGACACGTTCGCGTACGACGTGACCGCCAATGGCGACAAGGAAGACCGTGAACGCTTGGCCGCTGAGCGACTGTTCGGCCTACTCCCGTCGGATCAGGCCGATTACCTCTGGCGGTTGTGGGAGGAATACGAGGCGATGGAGACGCCCGAGAGCCGCTTCGCGAACGCCGTCGATCGTATGCAGCCGGCCATGTTGAACCACGTAGCCGGTGAGGCTTCTACGTGGAAGGAGCATGGCGTCACGTTGCCCCAGGCGGTCAAACGACTGTCTCCGATCGGAGACGGATCGGACGCGTTGTGGGCGCATACCCAATCGATCATCGACGAGGCGCGCCAGCGCGGTCACATTCGCGAAGTCTGAATCAGTCGTCAATCTCTTCGGCGTCGACCACCTCGTCGTCGCTCGCCGGAAGCTCGGGAATTCCCTGCTTGGTTCGCAGACGTTCGATCTTTTTGACTTGAGCGTTGAGCTTCTTGAAGCGGGTTCCGTCGACGTTGATGGTCTCGAGGCTCGACTCGAGCTTCTGGAAGGATTTTTCGACGTCGTCGACCGCAGCGGTGTACTTCTCCCATTCCTTCTGAAAGAGATTGACGAATTGCATGATCTCGGCCGCGGTCTTTTCGGTGTGGAAGGCGTCGGCCGCCTGACGAATCACGACGAGGAATGCGTAGAGGGTGAGGGGTGAGCAGAGCACCACCTTGCGAGACAAGGCGTAGTCGATGAGCGTGGGGTCACTCTCGTGGACGAATCCGCTGATGCTTTCGTTGGGGACGAACATGAGGACATAGTCGAGGGTGTTGTCGGTGCTCTTGTCGATGTAATCGCGCTTGGCGAGGATGTCGGCGTGGCTTCGGACGGCCTTCACGAAGGCGTCCTGAGCCTGGGTTCGGGCTCCGTCGGTTTCGGCCTGCACGTACTCGGCGTACTTGTCGAGAGGGAACTTGACGTCCATGTAGAGAACGCGGTCGGGTGGAATGGAGAATCGGTAATCGGGCCGTCCACCGCCGTCGATGATGGTCTGCTTGTCGTAGTTGATGCCTTCGACGAATCCGGCGGCGCGAAGCATGTCTTCGGCCAGTCGCTCACCCCATTGGCCACGCGCCTGTGAGTTGGACAGCACTCGATTGAGATTCTCGGTGCGCTGGGTGAGAGCGGCGACGGCTTCGCCCATCTTGTCGTATTGGTTCGTGTTGCGAGAGGCGAGGTCGTGAATCGCCCGGTCGATTTCGACGAGCCGGCTGCTCACTTGCTCCTGCACTTGCTTCAAACCCTGTTCGATCAACGTGGCGCGGGTGCCGATCTGCTCTCCGCCCTTCTGAGTGACCAGATCGGAGGCGAGCTTGATGGCTTCTTCGCGGTCGAGTCGGGCCCGTTCGTCGAGTTGACGCAGGGCTTGGCCGAGCGCTTCGTTGACCGTTCGGGACACGTCGGCGGTGATGACAGCCGGATCGACAGTAGGGACGACGGGTTGTTCGACCACGGGGGCCTGCTTCGGACGTAGTTGAAGGGTGACGGCCACTCCGAGCAGGACGATGACGACGATGAGAAGGACGGTGTTCATGAGAATTCAACGCTCCGAGTGCTGGTGAGTGTGATCACGCGAGGCCTTCGATACCGACGAGGCGACCGTCGGCGATTGTGACGAGATACGTGCCGTCGACGATCACGAAGTCGTCGGATTCAGGGATCGAGTAGGCGGTTCGACCCTGTTCGATCAGGCGAAGAAGTGTGTCGGACCCGACTACGGCATTTCCGGGGTGGTTCGGATCGCGAGCGTCGACACGCAATGAGACGAAGAGCAGGTCGTCGATCGGCGCCGTGTAAAGAGGGCCGCTGGCCGAGTCGAAACGGATGAGAAGTGATGTGGACGAGTCGGCACCGTCGAGGTACCCGAGGTAGAAGCCATCGGGAAGAGTGCCGGCGACTCGTCCGTCGGTGATCGAGCCGGCGGGAACGGTACGAGGTGACGACGGTGGTTCGGGGGTATCGGCCGGTGTGTAGTCGTCGAGTACGAACGCCACGTCGTTGTGCCCATCTTCGTCGTGTTCGTCGTCGGTAGTGATCGAGACGGGAGGAGCCACCGAACCGATGGTGATTGTCGGAGTGCTGGAGCCGTCGATCATCACAGTCGAGTCGACTGGTTGATTCGGATCAGGTGACGTGGTGATGGGTGACGAGGCGGTGGAGGGGTCACCGGAGATGGAGTTTTGCGCCGAGACGACGAGCAGGGCACCAGCACCACCCATCAGGGCAATGAGCAGCACGAACGGCATCTTCGATGCCGACTTCTTTCGCCGCTTTGCCTGTTTTTTCCTACCGGCCACCTTGTCAGTTTGTCAGACGGGTGTGACAGGAGGGCGGAGTACTCAGAGCTTCAGGAGGCGGACGTCGTCGACCCGATGGTCGGAGTCCTTGTGCAAGATGAGCGACGCGCGATCGCGCGTGGGTTCGATGTTCTCTCGCAGGTTGAGCCCGTTGATCTCTTTCCAGATGAATCGGGCCGTGGCCACGGCATCTTCATGTGTGAGATGAGCGTAATGCTGAAAGAAGCTGTCGGGATCTTGGAAGATCGACCCTCGGAGCGACAGAAAACGGTCGACGTACCACGATTCAATGTCGGATTCCTCGGCGTCGATATAGATCGAGAAGTCGAAATAGTCGCTCACGAATTCGGTGCTCTCAGCCCCGGGAGCGCCGACTTGGAGAACGTTCAAACCTTCGAGGATCAAGATGTCGGGTTGGCACACCGTGGCTTGCTGACCATCCACGATGTCGTACACCACGTGGCTGTAGACCGGGGCCGATACTTCGGGGCGACCGCTCTTCAATTCGCGTAAGAACGTGAGGAGAGCACGGGTGTCGTAACTCTCGGGAAAACCTTTGCGATTCATGATGCCGCGCTCTTCGAGAACTCGGTTGGGGTGCAAGAACCCATCGGTGGTGATGAGGTCGACCTTGGGATGGTCGGGCCACCGGGAGAGCAGAGCCTGCAGGATGCGGGCAAAGGTGCTCTTGCCGACCGCCACCGATCCGGCCACACCGATCACATAGGGAACCTTGGGAGCCAGTTTTCCGAGGAAAGTGGCGGTGACCTTGTGGAGGTTCTGGGTGGCCGACACGTACAGGTTGAGGAGACGAGTGAGGGGCAGGTACACCGCCGTGACCTCGTCGAGGTCGATGCGTTCGTTGATACCGCGTAGCCCGGCGAGATCGTCTTCTCGCAGGGTCATGGGTGTGGCGGCTCGGAGCGACGCCCAGAGATCGCGGTCGAAAGTGAGGTAGCGCTCGGGCACGGCTCTGACGCTACGGGCCCAAGGTGCCCAGTGACGACCTGATCAGGAACGAGGGGCGTGGGGCGAGACGGCGCGATCGCCGCCCGTGAGCACGTCGACACCATCGTCGGTGACGAGCACGGTGTGCTCGAACTGGGCCGTCCGTTTGCCGTCGGCGGTCACGGCTGTCCAGTCGTCGTCCCACATCTTGTGCTGCCAGGTGCCGAGGGTGATCATCGGCTCGATCGTGAAGACCATGCCCGGCTTCATGATCATGTTGTTACGAGCGTCGTAGTAGTGCAGCACCTGAATGTCGGTGTGGAATTGCTCACCGATGCCGTGGCCGATGAACGACCGCACCACGCCGTATTTGTGCTTGTGGGCGTGTTCTTCGATGGCTCGGCCAATGTCGGAGAGCGGGCGATCGGGCTTCACGGCCTCGATGCCCTTCCACATGCATTCTTCGGTCACGCGGACGAGCTTTCGGTTGGACTCGTCGACCTCGCCGACGAAGAAGGTGGCGTTGGTGTCGCCGTGCACGCCGTCGAGGTAGCAGGTGACGTCGAGGTTGATGATGTCGCCGGCGCGCAGAACGGTCGAGTCTGGGATGCCGTGGCAGATCACTTCGTTGACCGAGGTGCACACGCTTTTCGGGTAGCCGTGGTAGTTGAGTGGGCTCGGGTAGGCGCCGGCTTCGATGGTGAGGTCGTGCACCAGGACGTCGATGTCGTTGGTGGTGATACCGGGCTTCACGAACTCGCCGGCCTGTCGCAAGATGTCGGCGGCGAGAGCGCAGGCCACGCGCATCCGTTCGATGATCTCGGGCGACTTCACACGAGATTCGTTCCAACGCGGAACCTTGCCCGTGTCGGCGTAGGGCGGACGGGCAATGTGGGCCGGAACGGGCCGCATGGGCGAAACGATTCCGGGAACCACTCGCCCTTCCATGCCCTTGTGGCAACGCTTGTACTTGCGACCTGATCCGCACCAGCACGGGTCGTTCGACTGCGGGAGAACCGCTGGCACGCCGGGGGTCGCAGAAGCCCCGGAGCCACCGTTCACGTTCGATTCACCGAGCGATTCGTCAAGACCCACTTGATCAAATCTACAGACTGCAGGAATTCGCCCACTCTGTTGCGCAAATGACCGCCGGTGGTGGCTAACGCAACAGAGTGGGCAAATTTCGTCGTTTTTGTTGGGGAATCTGGTGGCTGGCGATCGATCAGTGTCGTGGTCGAGCCTGACCGCCGGTGGGTCGGCCCTGCGTTCCGAGCCTTGTTGGGACCCTCATCATCTGGGTCGATCGACCTATCGATCGTCAAGACGCCTTCGAGCATCGTGTCATCCACATCACTCGACCATGTTCCGAAAAGGGGGACTCGTGAGCCAGTTATCCATCGACACGACGTCATCATCGAAGCGAAGCACTGCTTCGAGACTCGTCGAACCACTCCGGCGCCGGAAGGTTCGGGTTCCAGAGTTGGCGATCGGACTCTTCGTCGTCGCTGCGGCGGTGACCGTGTCCGTGGTTCTCAACACCGACGACACCACGGGGACGGGTGTTCTGGCCGTGAACCGTGCCCTAGAGCGTGGCGAGATCATCGACAGAAGTGATCTCTCGGTCGTGACGCTGACTGCTGATCAGAACGTTGCTCTTCTCTCGACTCGGCTTGCCGACGAGGTCGTGGGGATGCGGGCTGCGGTCGACATCGATGCTGGCACACCTCTGTCGTCGTCTCATCTGTTCGATGGTGTTCCGCTGTCGACGTCGGACGCCGTAGTTGGCATCGTGGTCGATGATTCCTTCGCCCCAGCCGATCTGGTCGTGGGCGATACGGTGAGAGTCGTCTTCTTGGACACCTCGTTGGAGGACGGAGACGTCGTCACGACTCTTCCTTCGCTAGCTGAAGTGTGGACGATTTCCATACCTGACGGACTGTCGAGTGAACGTTCGATCAGTCTTCGGGTGCCTCGCCTCGTCGCAGACTCCTTCGTCGGACATGAGGAAATCCACTTGGTGAAGGTGGTGAGCTGACATGGCGGTCATCACGACATCGACAACCGGCGGGCTGATGGATCTTGCCACGGTTTCGCTTCACATCGCCTCTCTGTGGCCCAGGCCGATCACCGTCGTCGAGGCTGATCCGGACGGTGGTCGACTGGCGGCTCGGCATGATTGGGACGTTCACCCGGGTCTTGTCGACTTGACCACCATGACCCGCTCGCACCGGGCTACCTCACACGGCTCTGGTCCGATGACGAGGCGATATTCCGACGGCGTCGCAGTCGTGGTCGCTCCTCCAGCGGTGGAACCGATCACGGCAAGTCTCCCTGTGCTGGCACGACATTGGACTCGTATCGACGAAGTGCTCGGCACCGACGTGCTGGTCGTGACCGGACGGCTACGGCCTGACTCAGCTGCTGATCAGCTCATTGAGGCCGTCGACCGCCGCATTCTGGTCACTCGTACCGATCTCGAGGATGTCGTATCGGTGGTTCACCGAGCTGATCGAATGCGAGCACTCGGACACTGGCACGTGCTGACTGCTGGAGGACAGTACGACGTGGCTGATCTCTCGCGAACGATCGAATGGCCGGTGATCGCAGACCTGCTTCCAGACAATCCTCGGGGAAGCTCTCGGCTTCGAGCCTCAATTCGTGAATTCGCCGAAGGGATCGACCCCGATCGCTCTCGTCACGAGGAGGTGGCCTGATGTCGAAAGACGACTTGGCGACTCGACTTCGTGCCTTCGTGGCGGAAGCACTCGTCGAGAAGCGTCACGAAGCGCGGAGTCGAGCCGACGGACAGCCGACGGAAGCCGACGAAGAGAGCCTGCGAGCTGCAATCTCCACATTCCTGGATCGAGACGCGACACAACGGCTCCTAGGTGGGCAGTCGACTCTCAGTCCGGACGAGGAACGCGAGATCACTCGTTCGACGATCGATCATTTCATGGGACTTGGACCACTCCAACGACTTCTCGACGATCCGAATATCACTGACATCCACGTGCGAGGAACTGGACCGGTTTGGGTGAAGCGCCGGGATGGGAGCCGGGTTGAACTGCCAGCGGTCGTTGATTCAGATGAGGATCTGATTCGACTGGTTCGAAATGCATCGTCGAGATCGTCACGCGGTGAGCGCAGATTCGATGCATCGACTGTTGAGTGCAACCTTTGTCTACCTGACGGAAGTCGACTCTTCGCGGTCATGGATGTCTCCTCATCTCCTTCTATCGTGATCAGAAAGCATCAGTTCGCTTTGTCATCTCTGGATGAACTCCGTAGAGGTGGGCTACTCACCAATGAATTGGAGTCCTTCTTCCGCGCGGCTGTGCTTGCGCGACGAAACATCATTGTTGCCGGCGGTACAGGATCAGGAAAGACGACTCTGCTTCGCGCTCTCATCAACGAGATTCCTCGTGACGAGCGAATTGTCACCATCGAGGATGCCTACGAGTTAGGAATCGATCGCTTCAGTGATCTCCATCCTGATTTCGACACCCTGCAGTCGCGTCCTCCCAACATCGAAGGGCAAGGTGAGATCGCTCTCGCCGACCTCACTCGTATGGCCCTACGAATGGATCCGGACCGGGTCGTGGTCGGTGAAGTTCGTGGGAGCGAAGCCTTTCCGATGCTTCTCGCCATGAGTCAGGGAAACAACGGTTCCATGTGCACTCTTCACGCTGATTCGACACGATCGGTCTTCCCGAAGCTGGCGGCTTATGTCTCGATGGCGAATACTGGCCTCCCGGTCGACGTGGTCAATCTGGTCATTGCGAACGCTGTTCATCTCGTCGTACACATCGAACTGTCCGCAGGAATGCGCCGGATCACGAGTGTCAGAGAGGTAGTTGACGCCGATGGACCACGCATCGTGTCGAATGAGATTTTCGAAGCTCGAGAAGGTGGGCCGCCTGATGTCGGATATCCGATGACGGGAGAACTCAGAGATCTTCTCTTCGAGCATGGATACGACGCTTCGTTGTCCAGTCACCTACGGGGTGTGTCGTGAGGATGACTCTCGCCGTTCTCATCGGGTTGGTCGCCGGAGTTGGAGTCCTGGCGCTTGCGTCGGCATTTCGCGGTTCGATTTTTACGAGGCAGATGACCTGGCGTCGCCCGACCCGCCGATCGCAGGTCGACGATCGCGAACTCGTCGAAGCGCTGGCCGTCTGGATCGAGCAGCTTCGAGACACCATGGCGGGAGCCCGAGGCCTCGAGCAGGCGATTGCTGCGACATCGGAGACGGCTCCCGTCCTACTTCGTCCGTCGGTGATCCGTCTGGCGGACCGACTCGATCACGAATCGCTGTCGACATCGGCACGAACCTTCGCCGAAGAGGTCGACAACTCGCTTGCCGACTTCGTGGTGGCAGTTCTTGTCACAGCATCTCAACAGCAGGTCCGCGATGTTGGTGCCGTGCTGGGTCAACTGAGCGAATGCTGTCGAGATGAGGTGAAGATGCGCACTCGAGTCTGGGTGTCGCGAGCTCGTACTCGAAGTGCCGTGCGCATCATCGTCGGAGTTCTGATCATCTTCATGACTGGTCTCTTCGCTCTCAACCGCTCTTACCTCGAACCCTACGGAACTGGTTCCGGAATTGTCGTTCTGATGATTGTCGTCGGCTTGTTCATGGGCGCGCTGTTCTCGATGAACCGGTTGTCGAAGTTCGAGGCTCCTGCGAGGTTCGTGTCGCATCGAGGAGCAGGATCGTGATCGCAATCCTTCTCAGTTCGAGTGCTCTGGCGGTGGGAGTGGTGATCGTGCAGCGCTCTCTTCGACGTCCCTCGCTCGAGAGTCGGTTGTCGAGATTCGTAGATATGGCTGACGATCAGCGTCGAACCGATCGTTCCTTGACCGACCGACTCCTGGCATGCGACGACCGCGATCTTGCGGTCACGGGAACGAACTCGGCCAGATACGCAGCCGAACAAGTCACGTGTGCGGCCGTTGCATTCGCAACACCGATCGCAATGTACCTGGTCCTCGGATTCGGCGGATTGAATCTGCCGATCTCCCTTGTGATCCTCTTGAGCACAACCTTTGGTGCCTGCGGGTTACAGCTTCCTCGTCTCACTTTGGTTCAAAAGGCCAGCCGAGCTCGACGTGATTTTCGAAGCTCATTGTCGTCCTATCTCGACCTCGTCTCGATCATGTTGTCGGGAGGCGCAGGTATTGAAACGGCTCTGGTTGCAGCGGCTCGTGTTGGTGATGGGCCGACGTACCACTTGATCTCCGATGCCTTGGACGTCGCTCGATCGACTCGACGATCACCCTGGGATGTTTTGGCCGAGGAAGGTCGTCGAATCGGTGTCGATGAGCTCCCGGAACTGGCCGCAACGGTGAAGCTCGGAGGCGAGCAGGGTGCTCGTATGACCTCGTCTCTCGTTGCTAAGGCCGCATCACTTCGACAGAAGCACATGGCCGAGGTGGAAGCGACGGCGAACTCGTCAACGGAGCGAATGGGGTTACCCATGGTTCTCATGTTCGTCGCCTTTTTGGTGCTACTCGGATATCCGGCCATGAACTTGATCAGCCAGGGCTTCGGCTGACCGCCCTTCGACCGCCACAAAGAAGCAATCAATACACAACAAACAAAAGGAGAACAACCATGTCACACTTCCGTCAACTCTGGGAGTACTACTCGATCCGTCTCGCTGCATCGCGTGAGCTGGATCAAGATCGAGGTGAAGTCAGCGCAACTACGGTCGTCATGGCAGCTGCCCTCATCGCTCTCGCCATTTCCGTGGGTGTCATCATCACGAACAAGGTTCGTGAGAAGGCCAATGACCTTGACCTCGGCTGAGTCCTCGCATCGAGATCGGGGTGAGACGAGCTCGGAGGTCGTCATCGTTCTTCCGGCTCTCATCCTGATCGTGATGGTGGTGCTGCAGTCAGCGCTCTTCTTCCACACCGCCCATGTTGCGCGTGCAGCGGCTGCGGAGGGAGCGGTGGCTGCAGCATCTCATCGGATTCCAGATGCGGCCGCCTCGGTGGTCGGGTCAGAGCATGCCGCGTTGTTCGCAATCGATGCCGGTGGTCGTATCGAAGGGTCACCGATCAGCTCCCTTGAAGGGAACATGGTGCGGGTGAGGGTCACGTTGAGAGTGCCATCGCTCGTGCCGTTCATGACGACCCGGGTCACACGCGATGCAATCGAACCCAGAGAGCGAGTCATGACGGAGTTGGAAAGATGATCGATCAGCGGGAGCGCGACTCGGGTAGTGCATCGGTCGAGATGGTGATTCTCACGCCGGTTCTGGTGCTCTTCGTTCTTCTGGTGATCTTCGGGGGTCGTGGCGTCGAAAGCTCGAACGATGTGAAGCATGCAGCCGATCAGGGAGCTCGTGCGGCTTCGATGGTCACGGCTTCTCGGATGACAGAGGTCGCCCGCGAGGCTGTCGAGTCCGATCTCGCAGCACGACAGGTTTCGTGTCCGACCCCGCGGATCGACGTGGACACGGGGCTGAGTGGACGGACCGTCACGGTCACAGTCTCATGCCGTCCTGATTCACGGGGACTCGATCTTCTCGCTGTGTCGACTCGAGTCGTCACAGCGTCATCGACTGAAGTCGTCGATCGGTATCGGGCCAGTGAGTGACATGGAAAAGACTCGCGATCGGGGGTTAGTGAGCGGTTTCGTCGTATGCCTTGCCCTGACCTTCATGGCCATGGCAGGCCTGGCGGTCGACAGTGGTCGACTGGTTGCTGCTCGAATGGAGGCTGCTGATCATGCCGAGAATGCAGCTCGGCTAGGAGCACAAGAAGTCGATCTGATCCGAGCGGGTGCACGAATCGTCGATCCAACCAGAGCGCATCGGGTCACTTCGGACTATTTCTCCGATCATGCGCTCGATGGTTCGGTGACGGTCGATCATCAGACAGTGACAGTGACGATTCGTGATGAGCAAGACACCACGATTTTGCACCTGTTCGGAATCGATTCGCGTCAATTTTCGGTGACTCGTCGAGCAACGATCGTGGCTGGGTGATTCATGGTTGGAACGTTGCGGTGGTTTCGATGGTCGGTCGCCTTGTCGATGGTGACGTGTGCGGTGACCTTCATCTGGTTCGCCGGTCAGAACTTCACCGAATCGTCGCATTCGTCGTGGTTGAAGGAATTCCCGTCCGATCCGGGACGCTGGTGGCGAGGAGACGTCGATCGCGATCTTCTGATTCGTACCGGTTTGATCGTCGTGTTGTTGGTTGCCATCCGCATGGCCATCTGGTTGCTGATGGTTGCGGTCGAGCAGGCTCGCTGTCGATCGATTCGGCGGCCAGCCCCTCGTATCCTGGCCTTCGTCCTCACGTCGGGTGCCGCATTAGGAGCAATGGCAGGGGATGCCAATGCCCTGAGTGGCCCGTGCATCGAGTCATGGGGGCGATTCGAGACAACAGCTTGTCCTCCTTTGCCGAAGCTAATAGTGCCGGATTCGTCTCGAGTCGATTTAGTCGGCACGGCCGTTGTTTCCGGTCTGATCGGAGCTGGCTTGGCCCTTCGGTTGAGGTCGCGTGACAAAGAGTTGCGACGTCGCTCGGTCGAGGGGGCAACATTCGAGCACGACGAGGCCGATCCAGCGATCGAGCAAGTGACCGAGGTCATCGAATCCGAGCTGATGTACAAGAAGATGATTGACATCGTTCGGAGGGTGAGCGCTGCCGAACCCGAGAATCGAATCGTTCATCTGGTGGACGAAAGGAATGGTTGGATCGTGGTCGAATTCGTCGATCCACCCAAGCGACTCCCGCACTCCGAATTCGTACATGGTCGAGCGCTGCGCATGAAGTCATCCGAAGCCGGGGCCACTGATGAAGACTTAGTTCATCCGGAGTTGCCGGCTCTCTTGCATGTCGGCCGCTCGCTATCCGGTGACGTATGGATTTCACTCGATGAATACAAGAACTTCGAGATCGACTGCAGCCACGAAGAGGGAAATCGAGTGTGGCGACACCTTTGTCAGAGTTTGGTCATCGGACCATCATTCGAGTCTCGAGGAGTCGTGAGCGACCGAGATCTCGGATCGACATTCGTTCGACGATGCTTTCTCACCGGCGATGACACGTCCATCGGCGAGGTGACCAAGCGGGTCGGACAATCGATCGCTGTGGTGCACAACGGCTCAGCGATTTCGAATCAACCGACCATTCGTCGGTCCTCAGATGGTTGTCTTGACGCTGGTTTGAAGATGGTTGGTGGAGAATGGCGTCTTCTCCCCGCTGATGTGGCGATTCGACCCGTGGGTTCGAACTCCGACGAGATTTCCTCGGTGAAAATGCTTCTCGGAGCGAGGATCGAGCCCATCGTGGTGGAGGCAACGGTCGAGCCGGAGCCGGACGTTTCATGGACATTCATGGCCTGTGTACTCGGTCCACCTCGAGTGGTGGACAGCACCTTCGAGCCCGTTCGATTCGAACGCGGCAAAGCGGAAGAATTGGTGATCTGGCTGGCGTTCCATCCTGAGCAAAGGAGGCGGTCATTAGCACGAAGTGCCCTTTGGTTGAGTCCGGTTCAGGACGCGACGTTCTCCAACATCACGGCGGCAGCACGCCGTTCTTTGAATGCGGTGCGGACACCTCCAGAGGGTCAAGCATGGGTAGGCATCACCATGTCCGACGAACTTCCGTTGGCCGAAGGTTTGGTGACCGATGTGGACATATTGCGTGCAGCCGTCTCTGACGCACGCCTACGTCCGGAAGAGTCGGGTCTCCAACACCTTCGTCGTGCGTTGGAACTCGTGAGGGGAGTGCCTTTCGCCGGTTCGACGTACACGTGGTCGGATGGCATCGGAGTGTGCGGTGAAGCGGCGACCCTGGTCGTACGCGCCTCATTGATGATGGCCGAAATGTGCCAAGAGAATGGTGACATAGCGGGCGTTTACTGGGCGACCGCCAAGGGCCTTCTCGCACTTCCTGGACACGAAGAATTGGTAGCGATTCGACTACGTGCACAGGCGGTACAGGGTGATCGAATCGCTATGAAGGCCGAATGGGAATCGTTCCGTCGAGCTCTGGCGAGTGATTGGGGAGACGCCGAGCCCTCTACCAGGATGATGGAAGAGTGGCGGCGCCTGACCTCTGACCGATCAGCGCAGGAGAGCCATCAGTCCGGCCAGCACACCCACTGAGGTAACAGTACTGCCGATGCTGATGCGGAGCATCTTGGCTCCGAGCTTTGTCTGGAGCAGATCGAAACGTGTGTCGACGAGATTGAATCGTTTGTCAATCACCTCGAATCGGCGATCGATCATTTCGAATCGCTGATCGATCGAAACAAATCGATGATCCATCCCGTCGAGGCGCGCTTCCAGGCGTCGAATGTCGTCCTTGGTCGCAATCTGCGTCCAATCGAAGGGCGGCAAGGAATCCATCAGGTCCTCGGCCACTTGGTCGCCGAGATGCTCGCCGAGTGAGGCTCGCATGCGAAATCGACGTTGCTCATGGGACGTCATTGTTGTCACTTCCGTTCGTCAAGGCAACGGTGGCTCGGGAAAGTGGGCGCAGTGTGGGGAAAACAGCGGTGCCGGCGGTGATCGAGTCACACGCCGGCACTGACGCCTGTGTGCTCACTGCCGTCGAGGGGGTCGTCGTTCCAGTGGCACATCATGGGAGAGGGGGATCTCCCTATGTGCTTCTCACCGTATGACACACGACGGTGGAATGTCAGGGACCTTCATCCTCAGTGTTGCGGCACAGATATACCGAGAACTTGCAGTGCCTCTCGGAGTGTGGCGACTCGCTCGACCTTCATCGGACCATCGACGGCCTGCGTCGTGGCCGGAACCAGGGCTTTGGTGAAGCCAAGACGTGACGCCTCGGCGAGACGACGTGATGCATGCGCCACCTGACGAACCTCGCCACCGAGGCCGACCTCACCGAAGGCCACCACCGTGGGCGGTAGTGGTTGGCCGGAGAGTGCAGACAGCACTGCGAGACATAAACCGAGATCGGTGCCCGGTTCGGACAACTTCACCCCGCCCACCACCGATGCATACACCTCGTGTTGCGACACGGGTGCTTTCACACGTTGACCGAGTACCGCGAGCAACATGGCAAGACGACCAGGGTCCAGTCCTTGGGCGCTTCGTCGAGCCGGAACATCGGGCTTCACCTTGTTGGTGAGAACCTGTAGCTCCACCATGAGAGGGCGTTGCCCTTCGAGCGTCGGGACCACCACGCTGCCGGCCACACCTGTTTGGCGATCGGCAAGAAACAGGGCACTCGGATCCGGAACACCTCGCAAACCGGATTCGACCATCTCGAAGAGACCGAGTTCGGTCGTGGGTCCGAAACGGTGCTTGGAGGCACGCAGCAACCTGAGTGCATGATGTCGCTCGCCCTCGAACTGCAGAACAGTGTCGACCACATGTTCGAGAACGCGCGGTCCGGCCAAGCCTCCTTCTTTGGTGACATGACCCACGAGAATCATCGGCACGTTGCGGCGCTTGGCCTCCATCACGAGTTTGTGGGCACAACCGCGTACTTGCACGACACTTCCGGGCGACGAGCCAAGTTCGGGATCGACGAGGGTCTGAATACTGTCGATGATGATCAACTCGGGAGAGAGTTCGTCCATGGCTGCGATCACGTGAGGCAACACCGTTTCGGCGAGAAGCCACAGTTCAGGTCGGACGGCGTCGAGTCGCTCGGCGCGCAGTCGGACTTGTTGGGCACTCTCTTCGGCCGAGACGTAGAGAGTTCGTCCCGGCCAGGCGGCGAGAGTCTGCAGCAACAACGTGCTCTTCCCGATCCCGGGTTCACCACCGAGAAGTGTGACCGACCCGGGAACGAGGCCTCCACCGAGAACTCGATCGAATTCGTCGACACCAGTGGAACGAGGTGCACCGTGCGCGGCGTCGATCTCACCGATGCGCTGAGGGGAAGATGCGGGGAGAAGCGCCACCCCAGCCGCCAGCGACGAGATGTCGGTCGAGGGGTCCTCCACGTCTTCCACCAAACTGTTCCAGGCTTCGCAGGCCGAACACCGACCGGTCCACTTAGGGAACGAGGCTCCGCACTCGGAGCAGTTGTAGATGAGTTTCAGTCGGGCCACGTCGTCACCCTAGGCATCGGGTGTGTCGCGAGAAGGGCGCCGGCGAATCGGGGTCTGTCGTGTGACACCACGCCGGCGACGAGCGAACATGACGAGCAGGATCAAGAGTCCCATCAGGACGAGCCAGACCCCGAGGATCACACCGATGATGGCGGCAATCGTCTTCCACACGCCGCCGTCGACTTTGGTGTCGACCGTTCCGAGTACCACGGCTTGTGAGGAGCCGTCGAGTGGTGCGGCCCACACCACACCGCCTTCGGCCTCCGTTCCGGTCGATTTGCGAATTTCACCCGGGAGGCGAGCGAGCACTGTGAACGACACCGACTGCATGGGATCGACACCCAGCTTGTCGATCGTGGACTGCCACGGAGCGGCTCCGATCAGCGAACTCAATTCCGGGTCGGAGAACGCTTCGATACCGCCGACGAACTGCAGAGATGCATCAAAAGTCGTGGCAACGTCGCGCTGGTCGACCGTGCGCTTCAAAACCGGATCGAGAAGTGGCCCGTTCGGTCCATTGATCTGCTGAAGGGCGCGTGTCGCTTCAGCCGGAGATTCGAACTCGTACGAGAGGACGACTCGGATACCACCGTTGTTGATCTGAGTCGGGCCGTCAATGGTCCAGCCGCTCGTGAGCAGATCTTCCACACGGAGGTCACCGATGAGACCCGGCACAGCCGACACGACCTGGCTGTCGAGGTCGACGGTGACGGTGATCTGCCCGGCTCCATCGTCGTCGCTGTCGACCTGCAGTTTGATATCGACGCGACAGGCGGTGAGCACGAGAGTCAGGGCAATGACGAGAGCAACCCTGACGCGAATGAGCACCTCGCGAACTTACCCCGTATGAGTGATCGGGTGATCAGTCGTTGGACGGTGTCTCGGTTTCGCCGTTGCCTTCGCCCACACCAGCCAATTCGATGGTGGACGGAGGCTGGAAACCTTCGACAGCCTTGAAGCCGAGGCGCAGTTCGCCCGGACGCTCGGGGTCGTCCTCAGTGTCGACCACGATGATCTCACCGGCTCGGAACTGCTTATAGAGAATCTTCTCGCTGAGGGCATCCTCGATGAGACGCTGAATCGCACGACGCAGCGGACGGGCACCGAGTGTGGGGTCGTAACCCTTGTCGGCCAAAAACTCCTTGGCGGCTTGGGTGAGTTCGATCCCGAGCCCCTGTGCCTCGAGCTGCGTGGTGAGACGCTTCAGCATGAGGTCGACCATCTGCATGACTTCGTTCTTGGCCAACTCGTGGAAGACGATCACTTCGTCGATGCGGTTCAAGAACTCGGGGCGGAAGTGGTTCTTCAGCGAGTCCATGACTTTGTCGCGCATACGGGCGTAGCTCATGGCTTCGTCAGCCTTGGTGAATCCGACGTTGGCCTTGCGCAACTCCTGCGTACCGAGGTTCGACGTCATGATGATGATCGTGTTGCGGAAGTCGACCGAACGGCCTTGGCTGTCGGTGAGACGGCCTTCTTCCAGGATCTGCAACAGCGTGTTGAACACATCGGGGTGAGCCTTTTCGATCTCATCGAAGAGCACCACACTGAACGGCTTGCGGCGCACGGCTTCGGTCAGCTGACCACCCTCGTCGTAGCCCACGTATCCGGGGGGCGAACCGACCAGACGGCTCACCGTGTGCTTCTCCATGTACTCCGACATGTCGAGTGTGATGAGCGACTGCTCGTCGCCGAACAAGAACTCGGCCAAGGTCTTCGCAAGTTCAGTCTTTCCGACACCGGTGGGGCCGAGGAAGATGAACGACCCACTCGGACGCTTCGGGTCCTTCAAGCCCGCACGGGTACGACGGATGCTCTGTGACACGGCCCTGATGGCATCTTCTTGACCAATGATGCGCTTGTGGAGTTCGGACTCCATGTTGAGGAGCTTCTGCGTCTCCTCCTCGGTGAGCTTGTACACCGGAATACCGGTCCAGATGCTCAGCACCTCGGCGATGCATTCCTCGTCGACCTCGTCGAACAGGTCGACACCCGAGGCCTTGATTTCTGCTTCTTTGTCGGCTTTTTCGGTCTGGATTTGCTTCTCTTCGTCGCGAAGACGGCTCGCCTCTTCGTAGTTCTGCTCTTCGACGGCGCGCTTCTTGGCTTCCTGGATTTCGGTGAGCTTGGTTTCCATCTCCTTCAGGTCGGGAGGAGTGGTCATGCGCTTGATACGAAGACGGCTACCGGCTTCGTCGATCAGGTCGATCGCCTTGTCGGGAAGATGGCGGTCGGAGATGTAACGGTCGGCGAGATTGGCCGACGCAACGAGCGCCTGATCGGTGATGGTCACACGGTGGTGCGACTCGTACTTGTCGCGCACACCCTTCAGGATCTCGATGGTGTGAGCCACGGAGGGCTCTTCGACCTTGACCGGCTGGAAACGGCGTTCGAGAGCAGCGTCCTTCTCGAGGTGCTTGCGGTACTCGTCGAGAGTGGTCGCGCCGATCGTCTGGAGTTCGCCACGGGCGAGCATCGGCTTCAGGATGCTGGCGGCGTCGATTGCGCCTTCGGCGGCTCCGGCACCGACGAGCGTGTGGATCTCGTCGATGAAGAGAATGATGTCGCCGCGGGTGCGGATTTCTTTCAGCACCTTCTTCAAACGCTCTTCGAAATCACCGCGGTAGCGACTACCGGCGACGAGTGCCCCGAGGTCGAGCGTGTAGAGCTGCTTGTTGCGCAAGGTGTCGGGAACGTCGTTCGACACGATTTTCTGGGCGAGACCTTCGACGATGGCGGTCTTGCCGACTCCCGGCTCACCGATGAGGACGGGGTTGTTCTTGGTGCGACGGGAGAGGATCTGCATGACCCGCTCCATCTCGCGGGCTCGGCCGATGACCGGATCGAGCTTCTTCTCTCGGGCAAGAAGGGTCATGTTGCGACCGAACTGGTCGAGGATCTGGCTGCCGCCCTTGTCGCCTTCTTCTTTGCCGCCACGCTCCGATGAAGCCTCACGACCGCCGGCCGGTGCTTCACTCTTGCCCTGCGGACCCTGGTAGCCCGAGAGCAGCTGGATGACCTGCTGGCGCACCCGACTGAGGTCGGCGCCCAACTTCACGAGGACCTGTGCGGCGACTCCTTCGCCTTCACGGATGAGGCCGAGGAGGATGTGCTCGGTGCCGATGTAGTTGTGGCCAAGCTGAAGGGCCTCACGGAGCGAGAGCTCGAGGACTTTCTTGGCGCGCGGGGTGAACGGGATGTGACCCGACGGTGACGACCCGCCCTGACCGATGATCTCTTCGACCTGAGCCCGCACTGCCTCGAGCGAGATGCCGAGAGTTTCAAGGGCCTTGGCGGCGACTCCTTCGCCTTCGTGAATGAGGCCAAGGAGAATGTGCTCGGTGCCGATGTAACTGTGGTTCAGCAGTCGCGCTTCTTCTTGGGCCAATACGACCACTCGTCGGGCTCGGTCGGTGAAGCGTTCGAACATGCTCAGCCTTTCGTCCTGTGCGCCACTCTACAGGTGGTATGTGGCAGGTCCGAGGCGGCGGAAAAGGTGTTGCGGACGTGCCACACGTCTCGAAAACGATGATGGATCTCACTCGTGCCCAGAAGCGGAAATAGGCCTAGCCTGCCGTTGTGAGCGGGTCTCCTCTTCTCGGGCTTGCGACGTCGGAAGTCGACCGCGAGCGGGTCGAAGTGGCGTTGAAGGATTCGGTACGCACTCCCGATGCCTATCTCACCGAAATCGCGTCGCACCTGCTTCTTGCCGGAGGTAAGCGCCTTCGTCCGATGTTCAGTGTGGTGGCAGCCCAAGTGGCGGGTGGCCCCACTACCGAAGCCGCCATTCAGGGAGGCATCGCTTGTGAACTCGTGCATCTGGGTTCGCTGTATCACGACGATGTGATGGACGAGTCGCCCACCCGTCGTGGAGTCGACACCGTGAACGCCAAGTGGGGCAATCTCCAGGCCATTCTTGCCGGCGACTTTTTACTCGCCCGAGCATCGGAGATCGCCGCCTCGCTCGGCACCGAGGTGGCCGGGCTCCTGGCCCGAACCATCGGTCGCCTGTGCGAGGGTCAGATCGAAGAACTGCGCCACACCTACAACGTGGCGCGTCCGGTCGACAGCTATTTGTCGTCGATCGCCGGAAAGACCGCATCGCTGTACGCAACAGCGGCCCGCATCGGCGGATTGGTGAGTGGCTTTCCGGCTCCGGTCACCGATGCCCTCACCGAGTTCGGCGAGGCGTACGGGATGGTCTTCCAGATCGTCGACGACCTGCTCGACATCTCGTCGACCGACGAGGAGCTGGGCAAGCCAGCCGGCCACGACATGGTGGAAGGCGTCTACACGTACCCGGTTCTGCACACGCTCATGACGGGTGGAACACCGGCCCGTGAACTCGCTGATCTCTTGGGTTCCCCACTCTCGGTTGTCGAGAAAGACAAAGCGATGACGATCGTGCGTGGTAACGGCGGGATCGAAGCAGCGCGCGATTTGGCGTTCGATTATGTTCGCCGTGCCGAAGAAGCCTGTGACCGCATGCCGAACTCGGCGGCGACCGAAGCACTGCGTGCCACGCCCGCTGCTCTTCTCGCCAGCGTCTAGTTCGCGTTCTGTTCGAACTGGGCGAGGATCGGCGCGATCAGTTCCTCGTGCACGCTCTCGATTCGTCCTGTCCCCGAGTCGCGATTCACTGCGATGACGAGATCGCGTGATGGGGAGACGTGCACGGTCTGTCCCCACACTCCGCGAGCGACCATTTCGCCGTCCTCGATCCACCACTGCGCCCCGTAGTAGTTGGCGGTGGGCGCCGGCGTCCGGGCGTATTCGACCCATCCATCGGGGAGGATGGGCTTGTCACCCCAATAGCCATCGTGCAGGAAAAGAAGACCGAACCGGGCGAAGTCACGAGTCGTGGAGTCGGCGCCCATCATTCCGATCCACTTCCCCGATGGCTCGCGTTGAAGAATGGTCGACGTGATTCCGATCGGGTCGAGAAGCCGAGACCACAAATACTCGTCGACTGCGTCGGGTCCTCCGAGGACGTCACTGATGATTCCCGAAAGAATCGACGTGGTTCCCGAGCTGTACTTCCAGGCCGAACCGGGTCGAGATTCGAGCAGCTTGCTCGCGGCGTACTCCAGCGAGTCCGAGGCACCGATGATGGAGATCACGTCGGATGGTCGACCTTGTGGTTGGTAGGTCTCGTTCCATTGAAGGCCACTCGACATGTGAAGAAGATTCTCGATGGTGATCGCGCCGCGCGGATCGTCGGGGCCCGACCACAAGTCGACCGGTGCCGGCTGGTCGAGTTCGAGAAGTCCGTCGTCTACGAGAAGACCGACGAGTGTGCTGACGAAGGACTTGGCAACCGAGAATGACGCCATGATCGACGTCTCGTCGTCGGTCGGGTGATAACGCTCGTAGACGATCTTGTCGTCGTGTACGACGACGACACTTCGAAGACCGCGCCTTCCGTCGACGTCCAGCATGTTCGACACGATGGAGTCGATGTACGTCGTGTCGAAGGAATCCGGAGGGTCCGCCGTTTCCCACTCTCCGCCGTCGAAGATCGTCGTCGGTTCCGGGAGTGTCGTCGACGTCGACGTCGACGTCGTGCTCGATGACGTCGACGTGTTCGTCGATGCAGCTTCCGTCGTGTTGGATGACAGTGCGATCTCGGTGCCGTCGGATGAGGAACACGAGGCAACGACGCACGCAGCCGCAAAAACGGCGACGGTTCGAAGAAAACCTTTCATCCGGAGATCAGACTACGAGGTGACGAGCAGCCGAGAGACCACTCGTCACCGCACCTTCCACTTTTGGTCCGGCAAAGGCATCACCGGCGAGAACGACTGAACCCGAAGGATCAGCCCAGTACGGGTCGGGCCACACGCGCATCGGTGTGGCGAATCGCCATCGCTTGAACTGCGATGTGATCACTTCGGCATCGCCGATGTAGTCGGCCGCTGCCGACAAGAGCGCAGTGTGCGCATCGTCATGGGCTACATCCCAATTCTCGAGGCTCCACGTGGGATTCGCGTGCAGAGTGAGTGCATGGACTGGCGACACACCTTTTTGAAAGTTGTCACCGACCCATGAGAAAACGTCGTCGGGATTCTGCAAACCACCGGGAGGTGGGACGTTCGACGGACGATCGAGAACGGCGAGCACACCCAGTGTTCGTTCGTAGTCGGTCATGAGCAGGTCGTTCGGCAACTCCATATCGGTATTGGCGACCAACGAATACGACTGAGGGATCGGACACGTGAGGACGACGGCATCGGCGTCGAAGGTCGATGCGTCGTCGAGGGTGAGGCGCCACGTCGAATCGTGACGAGTCAGGCCAAAGGCAAGGCTCGAGGTCCGAATGTCGAGATCGGCAGCCAGATGTTTGGCGAGTGATGCCATTCCGTGTCGGGCGACGTAGCGCGAATGACCGTCGTCGCCGTCGAAACCACGACACCATTCGACGACGATGTCGTCGGCGATCCACTGGTCGACGAGCCGGCGGAAATCGGCGCTACGAGCCGTGAAGAATTGGGCGCCGTGGTCGAAGACGGCCATGCCAGCACTCGAGTCGATACGTCGTGTGGCCATTCGTCCACCGACTCCCCGACCTTTGTCGAACAAAGTGACCTGCGACCCGGCGGCCGTGAGTTCCCGCGCCGCCATGAGTCCGGCGAGTCCAGCTCCGACGACGATGACTCGGGAAGCTGCCGTCATGAGGCGGCGCGAATACTGACGTCGGATTCTTGGATCGACGTCTGATACGCCTTCTCGGCCCGCTTCAAGAAATCACCGAGCACCCGGTTGAACGTGGTCGCGTGTTCGATCATGAGACCGTGAGCGGCCCCCGACAGAACGATCAGTTCAGCAGTGGGGATTCGATCGGCGAGCTCTTCGCTATCGCCACGTGGTGTGAGGATGTCTTGGTTGCCGACGATCACCGATGTGGGAACAGAAATCGTGGCCAATTGATCGGCGATGTCTTCGTCGACGGAGAGAAGGGCCTGCACCTGTCCTTTGAACCCGTGCGAGGCACGTGAGGTTCCGATCGGTCCGAGCCAACTGACCGCCGGCCACAGTCGGCGCAGAGATCGAGGTCCGATCACCCAGCGCGCCGCCTCCATGGTCATGGCGTTCATACCCTTGGTCGCGGCAACGTCGGCCCACGAGGCAAGCAAATCACGGCGCCACAGGTGATTACGGCAGGCCGTGCACACGAGTGACAGTGAGCGAACTCGCTCGGGATACTTCACGCCGATGATCTGCGTAATGGCTCCACCCATCGAGGCCCCCACGACATGAGCGGTCTCGAGTCCGGCATGATCGAGGACGGCGATCGCGTCGTCAGCCATCTGTTCGAGGGAATATGCCCCGAACGGTTTGTCGCTACGTCCAGCCCCACGGTTGTCGTGTGCGATGACTCGGTAGCGGGTGGCGAAGTAGTAACGCTGAAGGTCCCACAGGTGTTTGTCGGCACCGAGTCCCTGGATCATGAGAACCGGAGGTGCTGACGACAATCCGATCTGGTCGTAGTGCAGACGGATTCCGTCGGAGGCAACCGCGAAAGTCACGAAGCCACCTCCCACTCACGTTTTGGCGCCACTCGAACGACACCTTCCCATGAATAGAGCGACGAGATGATCTCATGAGTGGTCATCTCGGGATGCCAACCGAGCATTTGGTCGATGCGGTTGCTCGTGGCCTGCCGACCGTGATGGAGGACTTCCATCACATGTTCAGGAACCGGCGCACCGAACACATGAGCGATGCGACGCGTGACCATCCACTCCGGACCGACGAGTGGCAACGGAATCTTTCGGCCAGTGCGTACGGTGGCGAATCCGCTGACGGCACCATCAGCTACCACGTTGACAGGTGTACCGGGCGTGTCACGGGTGGCCAACACGAAGGCACGTGCGGCGTCGGTCTCGTGGAGAAGGCTGAAGAGCGGCGGTCGTAGAAGGTTGAACGGAACGAACGGAAGTCGCAAGAGTCGTCCGAGCGGGCTCGGGACATGTGGCCCGACCACTGACGCCAGACGCAACGAGGTGACTTTGACCGCAGTTCCGTTGAACGCGCGGTCGGCAGCGTGCTCGAGATACATGAGCATGCGCCCGTACTGCGACGTCGGACGCATGGCCGTGGATTCGTCAGGAACCCTCGGACGATCACCGCCCCGTCCGTACACCTCGATACCGGACCTCAACACGACATGTTGGAGCGATGGCGTTCGCTTGGCTGCCGAAAACACCGACTCAGCCGACTGCTGGGTGAGAACTTCGGCGTGACGAGGGTTGGCTCGAGCGTCGGGTTCCCACACGCCGATGTGCACGATGGTGTGCGGGTCGACGTCACGGACCAGAGATGCGGTTCCAAGAGTGTCGGCTGGGTCGACACGGTGGAACTCGGCACGGTCGAGACGGCGGCGAGGAGGGTCGGTATCGAGTCCGACGACGGTGTCGACCCAGGGTTGCTGTTCGAGCTCTCGGGCGACGAGCGATCCGAGCTGACTCCCCATCCCGGTGATCAGGATGCGTCGGCCATGCGCGGTCGCCACACGATCACCCTAGCCAGGGTGCTAGCGGAGTTCGTGCGCTCTCAAGATGAGTGCCCGGGCCGCTGGATCGAGTTGATGACCAGCGAGTTTCTCGGCGACCATGATTGCCTCGGTGGGTTCTTCCACCAGTCCGGCCCACCTGATGAAGGCACCCATCGCACCCATGATGCGGTCGCCCACTTCGTCACCGTGAACGATCACCTTGGTCTTTTTTCCGAGCAGACCCTTCAGTTCGTTGAAGAGATCCTTGGCCCAGTCGTCGACGTTGTCGGGTGAATACGGGTGATGGAGGTAGGTCACACCCATCTCGTCGTAGTTGTGGAGGTTGTGAGGAGCCGAAATGATCGAGACCAGGCAGCCGAAGCCGTTCTCACGGATCCAGATGATCTCTTCTTGTCGGCGAACCCGACGATGATTGTCACCGTAGCCACCAGGTCGCTCACAGATTGCGAGGCGATCTTTCAGGATCCACGTGAAATGACGAGGGGTGATTCCCAGAGCCCACTTTCCTCGTAACTTCGGCGGCACGTCGGAGAAATCTAGTCCTGTGAGATGGGCTCGTTTCGAAAAAGGCGCTGATTCTTTCTTTGAATACGATTCCCACCGGGAATTTCACAGGCGACCGCCTCTCCCCGGGCCACGGCTAGGACACGTTCGACCGTTGCTGCATCGGGTGGATGGTCGGTGGTGAGCCACGACCTGATCGCGCGTCGAGCCAACGATGAGGGAGCCGCTGCAATGGAGCGGGCATCGGTCGGATCGAGAGTCGATGCGAGAGAATCGAGAAGCGCATCGTCATCGGCCACGAGGTCGGCCTGTCGAGTGACGATCTCCACCAGGTCGCGACCAGCGACTTCGATCAGAAGCGGAAGTACCTCGTGACGGACGCGGTTACGAAGAAGACCGACATCGGCGTTGGATGGATCATCGAACGGCACCCAACTGCGTTCCGCGCATACGGATCGCGTCTCGTGACGTCGGACGTGGAGAAGCGGATGCAGAACTTGACCCGATGGTCCGCCGATCACGTTCATGCCGATGAGCCCTGTGGTTCCTGCTCCGCGCATGAGGTTGAGGACGACTGTTTCGGCTCGATCGTCGGCGGTATGTCCGGTCAGAACGTCGTCGGGAAGTACGGCATAGCGCGCAGCGCGAGCACGCGCTTCCACGTTGGGTCCGGGCTCGACCACCACTCGACGTGCTTCGAATGATGCACCGACTTCGCGGGCACACGCTTCGACCAGATCGGCCTCGCGTTCTGATCCGGCTCGTAGTCCGTGATCGACGTGAATGGCTGTGACCTCGAGGCCATGTTCGACGGCGAGGGCCAAAAGAGCCAGAGAGTCGGCACCTCCCGAGACGGCACACGACACAGGCGACCCAGGTAACGGAAAGTGACAGCGATCGAGAACGGAGGTGACGAGTTCTGAGCGCAGAGTCATGGGCGCCCCTGTGGCGCGTCAGCCTTCGGAATGACCGCGCTGCTGACGCTTGCCAGGAAAGCGGGTGGCTGAGACCTGCTTCAGGTATCCCACACCCATGGCAACCACGGTGAGGACACCGACGACCGAGAGAACGACGCCGATCCACCAATGCCAAACGTATGCAGCGAACATGGGAAAGAGCGTAGCGACCATCAGCCGTCGATGTCCATGTCGAGACAGTCGAGGAGCCGCTGCCGTAGCGACTCGGGAAGGGGTTCGTTCGCTGCTCGGGCTCGGATTCGAGTCTTCAACGTGTATTCGAACTCCACGCGGTCCTGACAGTCAGGACATACGTCGAGGTGCGAAGTGATCTGCACGCGCAAGCTCTCTTCCAGCATGTCGTCGAGGTACGAGTAGAGCTCGCGGAGGGTGTCGCGGCAGTCAGCCATCGATGAGCCCTCGGCCCTCAGCGAATTCGACCAGCGCTTTCTGGAGTGCCTTTCGTCCTCGGTGCAATCGGCTCATCACTGTTCCCAACGGGATGTCGAGCATGTCGGCGATCTCTTGATACGAGAAGTCCTGGACATCGGCCAGCAACACCGGTAGCAAGAAATTCTCGGGCAGGTCTTCGAGTGCTGCTTTGACCTCGTCGTCGGTGAAGAGGTCGATGACTTCGTCTTCGGCACTACGACCTTCGAGATGGCCGGCGAGAGCTGGTGCCTTCTTGTAGAGGTAGAACTCGTCGAGATCACCGAGATCGGACTCCTGGGGACGCGCCTTTTTGGCGTTGTAGCGGTTGATGAACGTATTGGTCATGATGCGAAACAGCCAGGCCCGCAGATTTGTTCCCGATTCGAAGGATTCGTAGGAGCGAAAGGCCTTCAACATGGTCTCTTGCACCAGGTCTTCGGCATCGGCTCGATTGCGGGTCATACGAAGCGCCGTCCCGAACAGCTGGGGGGCGTACGGCATTGCGTCGTCGGCGAAGCGACCGCGATCGGCCATGACCTCGACCGTCAGGCCTTGGCGCGGTGGGTGTCGACGAACTCGTCAAGGGCGGTCACGAAGCGCTCGAGGAAGGTGGCCAATTGGAGCCGCTCCTTTCCGTCGTAGGCCTCCATGATGGCGCGCAACGCGTCGAGGCGACGGGCTTGGGCCTCGGCGTGGCGCAACCGACCGTCATCGGTGACCGACACCATGACGACACGCTTGTCCTTGGAATTGGTGCAGCGGATAGCGAGTCCGACGCGCTCGAGACGTTGGACCGCTCGAGTGGCAGTGGACGGGTCGACGCGGAGTGCTTCGGCGAGGTCACCCATACGCCAGGCGTCTTGTTGTACGAGAACGTCGAGGGTGTCCATCTGGCCACTCTCGAGGGCGTCGTCGCCGGTGCCGAAGAAGTATTCGACGAGCGCACTCATCGAGGCACCACGGCGGATATCGCGCCAGGCTCGACCGACACGTTGCGCGACTTCGCGTTGTTGAGGATCGTCGAAGTCGATCGGAGTGGGGCGGGGGGTCGCCATGGTTTTTGTAGGGTACAAGCGGTGGAGCCACCGCTACATGCTCTGAACGTCATTGCTACGCAATCAGCAATGATCACGCCATCGCTTCGTCATGTCGAGATGTTCACCATGAGAGGCATGGTGTCGTTGTTGTGGCATCAGGTACCGGCAGGTCAGACGGCACAACCATCGGCAATCGTGGCCTGTGGCGGAGCGATGGGCGGACTGCTCGGCCCGGCGGAAGGCTTGTATCAGCATCTCGGAGGGACGTGGTCGAATCGTGGGATTCCCGTTGTTCGTGTGTCGTATCGCCGTCCGAATGATCTTGATGCCTGCTGCCTCGACGTCGCGGCAGCCGTTCAGTTAGTGGCCGATGCAGGGGCGCAGCGCGTGGTGGTGATGGGCCATTCGTTCGGAGGCGCAGTTGCAGTGCGTGTCGGTGTGGTGATGGACGAAGTGACCGGTGTGGTCACCTTCGCTACGCAGTCAGCCGGATGCGAAGTCGCACCGGGCCTGCGGGGCAAACCGTTGCTCTTGTTCCACGGGGATGCCGACGAAATTCTGCCGATCGAGTCGAGTCATATGGTGGCCGCAATGGCTGGCGTCGGCGAAGTCGTCGTGTGCGAGGGCGACGGTCATCTTCTCGCTCGCAGTGGCTCTCTGATGATGGCGAGACTTGACGAATGGTTACCCAGCGTTCTCGACGCGTGAACTTTTTGTTAGACGGCTCATCGCTCTGGCGAGTCGACAAGTACGGTCGGCTGTGTTGACCATCCCCCTTGGTCGACATGAGGGAGGAACAATGCGCAAGCAGACGTCACGTCTTGCGGCCCTCGCTCTCGTCACAGCAGTGGGCGGTTCGCTCGTTGCCTGTGGTGGGGACGATTCAGGGTCCACCGAGACAACAGCGGCAATGTTGGGTGAGCCGACGAGCTCCGAGAGTTCGGGTTCGACGTTCTCGATGCCGAATTTCGATTCGTGGGAGTCACTCGGAATGGGTGACAGCCCGATCGTCGACTGCCGACCCGAGTCCGGTCCGCTGAAGGCGGCTTGGGTGTACGTGGGTCCGATCAACGACGGCGGTTGGACGACGGCACACAACAAGGGTCGTGAGGCCGTGCAGGCCGAATTCGGTGATGTCATCGAGACCACGTACAAGGAGAACGTGCCCGAAGGCCCGCAGGTCGCGCAGGTCATCGAGGATTTGATCGCCGATGGCAACACGTTGATCTTCGGAACTTCGTTCGGATTCCAGGATGCATTCGTGGAAGCGGCTGCCAATCATCCCGATGTCTGCTTCGAGTTCGCAACCGGATACATCCCGGCACCGAACTTGTCGCAGTTCACCGGTGCCGCCGAGGACGCCGCGTGGTTGACGGGTATGGCTGCGGGTGCAGCATCGAAGACCGGTCAGCTCGGCTTGCTTGCATCGTTCCCGATTCCCGAAGTTCTGCGTGGTATCAACGCCTGGACGTTGGGCGCACGGGAGACGTATCCGGGCGCCGAGGTTCAGTTGATCTGGACCAACACGTGGTTCGACCCGGCCCTCGAGCGTAAGACCGCCGAGATCCTCATCGCCGAAGGTGCTGACGTCGTGGGTGTGGTCGCTCAGGACTCGCCGGCATCGGGCGAAGCTGCTAACGAGGCTGGTATTCCGTGGTCGGGATACGACTCGGATCAGAGTGAGAACTTCCCCGACATCTGGTTGAGCGCAGCGACATACGACTGGTCGGTGTACGAGATTCCGCGCGTGCGTGCCGTACTCGAAGGCAACTGGATCGCCGGTAACTACTACGGCGACATGGCCGATGGACACATCGTGCTGGCACCGCTCGGTCAGATCGTCGACGACGAGACCCGTGCTCTCATCGCCGAGAAGACCGAGATCGTGAAGGGCCAGTCGGGTGTGATGTTCACCGGACCGCTGTCCGACAACAAGGGCAATCAGATCTTGGCCGACGGTGTAGCGGCGACTTTTGGAGAACTGATGTCGATGGACTATCTCGTGGAAGGCATCAAAGGCGAGATCTCGTCCAGCTGATCACCGTTGATCGATCGGTGGGGTTGGGCGTTCCGTGGGCGCCCAACCCCACCGATTTTCATGAGTCACGGCAACTGAAATCGTTGCAACGAATGAGTCGTAGGTCGGTGTTGCCACTGGCGTACGACGCGATCACCGGCTGACGATCGCGTCCGACGGTGATCGCCACCTCGTTCGACGGCTCGTCGTCGACGTATGTCGTGGTCGACGAGGTGCACGCGTCGTCGTCGCAGGACGTGACCCAGACCCGACTGTTGATGATGTCGAGATGGGCGATCAGTGGAAGTCCGTAAGTTCCGATCACGATCGATGGTGACTTGCCCGACTGGCGTCCCGTGTCGATGGTCGTGGTGGTCGATTCGGAGCAGTCGTCGTCGAGGCACTTCGTCACGCGAAGGGATACGCCGGTGAAGTCGAAGTGAGCGATGACTGGAAGGAGGTCCGACCCCCGGGTGATCGAGGTCTCGAGACCGACATCGCCCTCGCTGTCGAGGGTGACACTGGTGGCGGTCGTGCAGGCCACGTCGGCACATCTCGTGAAGCGGAGGTCGTCGTTGGTCTCGTCGCGATGGCTGATGAGCGGATTGCCGAGACCATCCAACGTCATCGAGGTGTACCAGCCGACTTCGCCAGCGTCGTCGGCGACGTTGGTGGTCGTTTCAGAGCACGCCGAGTCCTTGCAATGAGTGACCAACAGGAAGCCAGTGGAGTTGTCGTGGTGGCTGATGATCGGGAGGCCGTCGGATCCGATCATGATCGATGGATCCCAGCCGACGTCGCCGTCGGATGAGGCGATTTCCGTCGAGGCCGATGAGCACGTCGCGTCGGCACAGCGTGTGACGCGAAGGTCTCCGTTCAAGCGATCTTGATGGGCGATGATCGGCCGGCCGTCATAGTCGACGACGAGGGCGGTGTAGAGGCCCACTTCGCCGTCCGAATCGAGAGTGGAGGTGGTCGACGAGGAACATTCAGGATCGTCGCACACCGTGACAAGCAGGTCGCCGTTCTCGCGATCGTGGTGACTGATGATCGGATTGCCGTCATAGCTGATGGTGACGGCGGGGAACCAACCCACTTGCCCGTCGGTAGCGATGGTGTTGGCTGAAGCAGCGGTGACTTCTTCGGGAGGAAGATTGGCCTCGTAGTACTCCCACTCGTCGATACGAGTTCCGTCGGGAAGGTTGCAGTAGCCGACCTGGCCACTCTCCTCGTCCACGATTTCGACAGTTCCTCCTTGTTGGGCACAGAACTGTGAGGCCGGATTGGCGATTTCGGCCGTCGTCGTGGTGGGTGCCTCTGTGCTCTCGGCCGACTCGGACGTGGAGGGCGCGTCGACGGACGTCGATGAATCGTCACCTCCGCAGGCGGTGACGACGAGAGCCAGGGCGAGTGTCCAGGCGATGGGGGAACGACGCATCGTGCTACCTCGTTAGGGAGTGGGACAGGCACCGAGATTACTGGTGACCTGATCCGAGAGGCCACCACTGACCACCTCCACGCATAGTGTCTTGGACGCGAATCGAGGGAGCCACCCCACGGGGCGACTCCCTCGATTCTTCCTTCCGGTCGTTCGAGCGGAAAGGTCAGTTCTCCTGGGCGGTCCGTGCCTTCGCGATACCGAGAATCATGAGGCCGTAGAGAGCCTTGGCCGTGATGTCGGCGATCGTGTATCCGACCTGACGGATGACCTCGAGTGTTTCCGAGGTGTCGTCGAAGACGGGGAAGAGATAGGCGATCGGATACACACACCAGGTCACCAGCAGGACGATGGTGGCGTTCTTGATGGCCGAGGAGACGGCTCCGGATTCACGTGAGGACGCTGCCTTGAGTTCACCGTTCAACACCCAGAGGATGTAGACGAACGGGATCATGGCGAGGACCCACCACAACCACTTGGTGCCACTTTCGGCGGACACCTCTCCCGGGTAGCCGAGAGCGATCATGGCGACGGTTGCCGGAACTAGGCGCTGCATCAACTTCTTTCGGGCGTCGGGAGCGACACCGAGCACGATCAGAAGTTCGATGACCAGCAAGGGAACCGTGATCAGCCAGTCGGCGTACCGGTATCCCTCGTTCATTTCGCCGTTGGCGAAACCGGAGAAGATCCGGAAGTAGTGGTAGCCGGCGATGCCGACCACGATCGCCGAGACGGCGACTCCGGATCGATAGGCCTTCGACACACTGTTGATCTGCGTCAAGAAGTACACGAATGCACCCAGCATGACGGCGGTACCGAAGGACAAGACGTTGTACACCAAGGTGTACGAATCGCCAGTGAGCATGACTTCGTTCATGAAACCTCCTGTAGGGGAAAGAAAGCTCGTGAGAACCGTTCCACCAAAATGGACGAAATGCCAGGTTGTGGTCAAAATATGTCTCTGAGCAGGGGTGATGGGGGCCCATTTAGTGATAAATGGGTGAGTGGGCGACCGTAAAGTTCAAGGCGATGCATCACCGCGTGACATCGAGGGGCTGCGGGCCCTGGCTGTCGTGGCCGTTCTGCGATGTCACGTCGAGTTCCCGGGTTCGCCGGTGGATACGAAGGAAATGCCACCAACGGTCTCATGGGTTTCTTTCGGGACTACCAAGGCCCATTTGAAAAGTGCTGGCACCGGAAAATTTCGGGATGAGGTCGACAACCGGAGGGCGTTTTTACAACCGACTACCCGCCAATCAGGACTTTCGCTGGAGCCCGAGAGGGGAATCGAACCCCTGACCTACGCATTACGAGTGCGTTGCTCTGCCGACTGAGCTACCCGGGCGCAGCGGGCAATGGTATCTCTCACACCGACTTTTCGTCGCCCAACCGCTGAGCGACCAGCCGAAGAGCCTCGACGACGTCGGCCGGTGCTGCGAGCCTCAGGCGAGCCTGCGTCGGACCATCACCGACCTTGATGCCCAGGTCGGTATCGCTCAGACGCCGAAAGACCCGCTCGTCGGTCACGTCATCACCGACGAAACAGACCGAACCCGCCCTCAGATCCCGACGCAGCTCATCGATGGCGATTCCTTTGTCGAGAGGAGAGATCCCCGCCTCGATGACCCCCGAACCCTGGAGTACGTCCCAACCCCGTGGCGGGACGAGGCGACGAAAGGAGTCGATCAGATCTCGTTTTGCATCGACGTCGACCTGTCTCACGTGCAATGCGACGCTATGAGGCTTACGTTCGACCCACGCTCTGTTCACTCCTTCGACTATTCCGGAGACTGCAACCTCGAACCGATCAATTTCGGCCGATCGATCCTCGACCGGTCCCGTCCCATCCTGACGTTCGTGGCCGTGACTTCCGATCAGCCGTATCTCGTCCGTAATGCCGAAGGTGTCGTAGGCATCTCGTCGTGATCGGCCGGTCACGACGAACACCTCGAGCTCGGCGATCCGATTCAACGACATGAGAACCTCGTGAGCACCCGGGACGAGACGAGCATCCGGAGCGCGATCGACCAGAGGTGACAGT
>CBFHWN010000006.1:0-66461 GCA_965659595.1 uncultured Ilumatobacteraceae bacterium
GACCCTCACGAGACGGCGACTTCGTGGATCGGGAACTACATTCAGAGGTGGTCACAGGTGTTCGAAGGGGGATCACAATGTTCGATCTGGTCATCAGAGGCGGAACAGTCGTGGACGGCACGGGGGCCCCGCGTCGCACGGCTGACGTCGCAATTCGTGACGGGCTCGTGGTGGAAGTAGCCGACACCATCGTTGGCGAGGCGCGTGAAGTCATCGACGCCTCCGGCAAAGTCGTCACTCCCGGATTCGTCGATGTGCACACGCATTATGACGGTCAGGTCAGTTGGGACTCGCTTCTCGAACCCTCGAGTTGCCACGGCGTCACAACGGTGGTCGTCGGCAACTGCGGTGTGGGTTTCGCTCCGGTACGACCGGGGCGCGAGCAGTGGCTCGTGCAGTTGATGGAAGGTGTCGAAGACATTCCAGGTACCGCGTTGCACGAGGGCATCAACTGGACATGGGAGACCTTCCCCGAATATCTGGATGCGATCGCTGCTCGTCACTATGCGGTCGATGTGGCCGCCTATGTGCCGCACGGGGCCGTACGCGGTTACGTCATGGGTGATCGTGGAGCCCGCAACGAAGAAGCGACTCCCGACGACATCGCCGAGATGGCACAGATCGTCGCCGAAGCGCGACGGGCCGGCGCGGTCGGGTTCTCCACCAGTCGCACCATGGGACACCGTGCTCGTGACGGCGAGCCGGTGCCGGGCACGTTCGCCGATGAAGCCGAACTGAACGCCATCGCCGACGCTCTCGTCGAGGCGGGAGGAGGAATCTTCGAGGTGGCGCCCGAAGTTCTGCCCACCGGTGATGAGCAGCCGACGATGAGCATGTCCGAAGAACTCGAATGGATGGCCGAGATCGCGCTGCGCACCGATCTCAAGGTGTCGTATCTCTTGTTGCAGTACGGCACGGTTCCCGATCAGTGGCGCGAGTCGCTCGAGTACACACGCGAGATCATGGCCAAGGGTGGTTACCTACGTCCACAAGTCGCCGCTCGTGCCTTCGGCATGATGATCGGTTGGCAGGGTTATCACCCGTTCAACAAGCGCCCAACGTACATGCGACTGGCCGCCGAGTATTCCGGAGACGCGTTGCTGAGTGAACTCGCTCGTGCCGAGAATCGCACTGCGATCCTTGAAGAAACCGACGCCGAGGTCGATCCGAACGTCCAGTTCGACGGCATCGGGGGATTCCTGCAGATGGCCCTCGATCAGCTCTACGTGATCGGACCCGAATGTGACTACGAGCCCACTCGTGAGCGTTCGGTGACGTCATTGGCCGCCGCGGCCGGTGTCGATCCTCTCGCCCAGTGTTACGACCTTCTCAACGAGGATGGTGGACGAGCATTTCTCATGATGCCCCTCCTCAACTACGTCGATGCCAACGAAGACGTGATCCATGAGATGCTCACCGACCCAGTGGCCATCAACGGGCTGAGCGACGGGGGTGCGCACGTCCGCATGATCTGCGATGCGTCGATGCCCACCTATCTGCTCACCCACTGGGCTCGTGATCGCCAGCGCGGCCCGAAGCTGAGCCTCGAGGACGCCGTTCGCCTGCAGACGTCGGCCACTGCCGAGTTCCTCGGCTTCGACGACCGCGGTGTGATCGCTCCGGGTCGCAAGGCCGACATCAACGTGATCGACTTCGACAACCTGAAGCTCAACTACCCGCACGCCGTCGACGATCTGCCAGCCGGCGGTCGCCGTCTGCTTCAGGGTGCCGAGGGTTACGTGGCCACTGTGGTGAACGGGGTCGTCACCCGTCGCAACGGTGCCGACACGGGAGCTCGACCCGGTCGACTCGTTCGCGCCTGATCGACGCCGTCACCGCCCGCCGGCGAGCAAGCGACGCATCACGTCGAGACACGGCGCCAGATCCGGTGGTCCCTCGGGCAGTTCGTCGGCCGGCCACCAGCGTGCGCCTTCGGTGATCGAGAGGGGTGCGTCGGTGTCGCAGGCGTACAGCCAGGCGACGTTCCAGTGACGGTGCGGTGTGGGATTGGTCGTGTCGGTCACGTGAACGAGGGCTGGCCCGTCCCCGATCCGACGCACATCGAAGCGTGTGAGGCCGGTCTCTTCTTCGAGTTCGCGAAGTCCGCCCTCCTCGGTCGATTCGTGGCGTTCGACGTGGCCGCCCGGAGTGCTCCAGCCGAGAGTCTTGTGGCGTACCAGCACGGTCGACCGGCCATCAGGCGAGACGATCCACGTCGTGGCGCACACGTGGCCGGAGACCCCGTTCGGATCGCCGTCGAGCAGTCGCACGAGTTCGGCCGAGAGTTGGTCGTGATACTGCAGACGTGAGAGTTCGTCACTCACAGTTGGCCACTGCCCGGGCACGTCGATGGTGGGGTGGGGAAACGCCATGAAGGTCGGCGTCGAAAACGGTCAGCGACCCTGAATGAAGGCCATCACTTCGGCCCGTGCCGATCCATCGGTGCGGTAGATGCCGCGCACAGCGGTGGTGACGGTCTTGGCACCGGGCTTGCGCACACCGCGAATCGACATGCACGAGTGTTCGGCCTCGACCACCACGAGCACGCCGACCGGATCGAGCATGTTCTGCATGGCGTCGGCAAGTTGACTGGTGAGGCGCTCCTGGACCTGGAGGCGACGGGCGTAGCCCTCGACCAGTCGGGCGAGTTTCGACAGTCCGGTGAAGCGGCCTGTCGTCCCGGGCAGGTAGGCGATGTGGGCCGTGCCACTGAACGGAAGCATGTGGTGTTCGCACACCGAAGTGAAGGGAATGTCGCGTACCAGGACCATTTCGTCGTGTTCGATCTCGAACGTGCGCGACAAGTGATGGTCGGGATCGTTGTTGGTTCCATCCAGGACTTCGACCCACATACGAGCCACGCGGCCGGGTGTGTCGAGGAGGCCTTCGCGGGTGGGATCTTCGCCGATGGCTTCGAGGAGTTCGCGCACGGCGCGCTCGGCACGATCGCGATCGACGACACGCGTCGGTGTTTCGGTGGTGAGATCGTTCGACATGACTCTCCGTTCGGGAGGGGACGACCTCAACTTATCGGTGGGTCACGATGAAGGGATTTCGAGCACGGCGTACGAGCCTGTTGCGGTCGCAACCAGGCGTCCGTCGGCGTCGGTGGCGCGTGATTCGAGATGCACGATACGACGCCCAGGCTTGATCACCTGGGTGTCGACGACGATCGGACCCGACGCGACTGGACGGAGATATCGAATCTGGATCTCGATGGTCGAGCAATAGAACCCGTCGTCGAGGATGCTCATGGTGGCCGCTCCCATCGACGTGTCGGCCATGGCGAACACCACCGAACCGTGCGCGACCCCGTTCGGGTTGTGATGGGTCTCGCCGATCGTCGCCGTGGCTCGAGCGGTTCCGTATCCGGTTCGGTACACGTCCATCCCCATGAAACGGGTGATGGGAAAGTCGGCGCGATGGCCGACCTCGGGCTCAGCCACCGTAACCACCACCACGGAAGAGTTCGGTGAAGAGGGCCTCTTCGCGGGCGCGGGCGTCGATCGATCGGGCCCCACGCGCAGAAAGCATCAACTGTTTGATGACGCGAGTCGAGTACGGCGATTTCTCGCCGATCGTTCGCGCGATGTCGAGCGCGCGATTCAATGCCTGCGCTTCGTCGACCTTCTCGAGGGCGATCCCGTACTGCACGGCTTCGTCGGCATCGATCCAGCGCGATGTGAGCAGGATCTCGGCCGCCCGTTGCCAGCCCACGAGATCGGCGAGCAGCGCGCTGCTTCCAGCTTCGGGTGGAACGCCCAGTTCGCTGAAGGGAACGCGCATACGAACCGACGATCCGACGATCACGATGTCGCAGTACGGGAGGAGTGTCATGCCGATACCGACTGCTACACCCTCGACGGCGGCGAGCAAAGGCTTCGGAAAACTCTGAAGAGCGTCGAGCAAGACGGTGAATCCGGTTCCGGTTCCCGACGTGTCGTTGTGATCGGGTGACGACGCAACACTGGCCAATTCGGCCATTTCCTTCAGGTCTTGACCCGAGCTGAACGATCCGCCAGCGCCGGTCACGACGGCCACATGCACGTCGTCACGTGAGGCGATGTGATCGAGATGGTTGCCGAAGGCGTCGTACTGCGCACGGGTGAAAGCGTTCTTGCGTTCGGGCCGGTTCAACGTGATGACGGCAACGGCCCCGTCGACGTTCAGGTCGACGCTCATGCGTGTTGGTTGCTCGCCGAGACGACCTCGCCGGTCATGTAGCTCGAGTAGTCGCTGGCGAGGAAAACGATCACGTTGGCGATCTCCCACGGTTCGGCATAGCGGCCGAATGCTTCGCGCTGGGTGAGTTCGGCAAGTAGTTCGTCGCTCGTGACCTTGGCCAGATTGGCGTGCATGGCGAGACTGGGTGATACGGCGTTGATTCGCACACCTCGTGGCGCGGCCTCGATCGCGGCACAGCGAGTGAGGGCCATCACGCCGGCTTTGGCGGCTGCGTAATGGGCCTGGCCGGCCTGGGCGCGCCAACCGAGAACACTCGCGTTGTTGACGATCACGCCGTGGCCGCGTTCGTACATGTGACTGAGGGCTGCTCGGGTGCACCTCATGGTGCCGTTCAGGGTCACGTCGAGCACGATCGACCACTGATCGTCGGTCATCTCGTGCAATTCGGCGGTACCACCGAGGCCGGCATTGTTCACCAGCACGTCGATGCCACCGAGTTCGGCGGCCGCCATGGCGATCAGGTTCTGCACACTCGCCTCGTCGGTGACGTCGCACGGAATGCCGGTGACGCCCAGTTCGGAAGCCGTCTCGGCCAATCGGCGCTCGTGCTTGTCGGAGATCACCACTCGTGCACCTTCTTCGATGCACTTGCGAGCGGTTGACGAGCCGATACCGCTACCGGCGGCGGCTGTGACGAGAACGGTCTTACCGGCGAGAAGGCCGTGGCCAGGCACGTAGGCCGGAGCCGATGAACCAGATGACATGTGAACCCCCGTTTTGTGCCGACTGCGAGACGAGATTACTTCGGGAGACCGAGAACTCGTTCGCCGAGAACGTTGCGCTGGATCTCGTTCGAACCGCCGTAGATCGTGTCGGAACGGGTGAACAAGAAGAGTTTTTGTTCGAGAGTCAGCTCGTAAGGAAGGGCTTCGCCGATCAGACCGGCCGGCCCCATGATCTCCATCATCAGTTCGCCGAGATCACGGTGCCAGGTCCCCCAGAACAGTTTAGAGATGCTCGCTTCCGGACCAGGCACACCCTTGGCCGACATCGAGCGCAAGGCGTTCCACTTGAGCAGATGAAGTCCGGAGTGGGCGACGGCCAACTTCTGGCGAATGACCGGATCGTCGATCCGACCGAAGCGACGAGCCAACTCGATGGTCGCGTCGAGTTCACGCTCGAAACCCACTTGCTGAGCCAGGGTCGAGATACCGCGTTCGTAGCCGAGCAACGCCATCGCGATCTTCCAGCCGTCGCCGGGTCGACCGACCACCATGTCGGAGGTGGTTCGAGCCTCGGTGAAGAACGTCTCATTGAACTCCCCGCCACCGGTCACCTGGCGGATGGGTCGAACCTCCACGCCGGGCTGATCCATGGGGATGAGGAAGAACGTGAGGCCTTGGTGCCGTTGCGAACCCGGTTCACTTCGCGCCACCACGAAGCACCAATGGCTCACGTGGGCGAGTGAGGTCCAGACCTTCTGACCATCGATGATCCATTCGTCGCCTTCTTGACGAGCCTTGGTCTGCACATTCGCGAGGTCACTGCCGGCGTTCGGTTCGCTGTAGCCCTGGCACCAGCGCTCGTCACCGCGCAAGATGCCGGGGAGGAAACGCGCACATTGCTCGGGCGTTCCGTATTCGATGATCGTGGGGGCCAGCAGGTTCTCGCCCATGTGATTGGTGCGGGCCGGCGCGTCGGCACGCACGTATTCCTCGGCCCAGATGATCTGCTGGTCGACTGTGGCGCCACGTCCGCCGAACTCCTTCGGCCAACCGAGTCCGATCCAGCCGGCTTCTCCGAGGACCTTCTCCCACTCGACGCGGATGTCGAAACCGATGTCTTCGTCACCGGGCCCCCCACGCCCACGCAGGGCGGCGAATTCGCCGGTCACGTTGCTGCGCAGCCAATCGCGCACGAGTTCGCGGAATTCGCGATCGTCGCTCGGCAGATCGGGTCGGGTGGTGGTGTCGAGAGCAGTCATGGTGGTTTCTGACGGGGTGTCAGAAACCTTACTCCCCGCACCCTCGACACTCGGTCGTCGGGGTTCGGCCGATCAGGTGACGAGGGTTACGGTCGGGCCATGGACTTCTCCGTTCCCGCCGACATCCAGGCGACTCTCGATGCCCTCGACGCCTTCATCGAGGCCGAGATCAAGCCTCTGCAGGCCGCCGACGACAACGAGCGATTCTTCGACCATCGACGCGAGTGGGCTCGCACCGACTTCGACAACGGCGGTGTGCCGCGTGCCGAATGGGAGGAGCTGCTCCGCGAGATGCGCCGTCGAGCGGACGCGGCTGGCTGGTTACGTCTGGCTCTGCCGGCCGAGTTCGGCGGTCGGAGCGCGAGCAACCTCGAGATGGCGATCATCCGCGAACATCTCGCCACCAAGGGTCTCGGGCTCCACAACGATCTACAGAACGAGTCGTCGGTAGTGGGCAACTTCCCAACCGTGCTCATGATGCGCGACTTCGGAACCGAGGAGCAGAAGAAGGAGTGGATGCCCGGGTTCCTCGACGGCACCAAACGGCTCGCATTCGGTCTCACCGAGCCGAACCACGGCAGTGACGCGACCTTCCTCGAGACCACAGCAGTGCGCGACGGCGATGAATGGGTCATCAACGGCATGAAGCGTTGGAACTCAGGTCTGCATCATGCGACCCACGACATCATCTTCGCTCGCACGTCGGGAGATCCCGGAAGCCCGATCGGCATTTCCGCGTTCTTGGTGCCCACCGACTCGCCAGGCTTCAATGTCGACTTCTTCTGGTGGACGTTCAACATGCCGACCGACCACGCCGAAGTGAGCATGGTCGACGTGCGAGTGCCCGACAGCGCGGTGTTCGGACGACTTGATCACGGCCTCGACCTCGCCCAGCATTTCGTGCACGAGAATCGCATCCGTCAGGCGGCATCGTCGCTCGGTGCTGCGCAGTACTGCATCGACGAAGCGGTGGCGTACGCGAACTCACGTGTCACGTGGGGCAAGAAACTCTCGAGCAATCAGGCGATCCAGTTCCCGCTCATCGAAATGCACACCGAAGCAGCCATGTTGCGTCAGCTCATCCGGTACACGGCGTGGCTCATGGACAACTCGGTGAAGAGTGACCGTCCCGACGTGGAAGGTTTCATGGAGTTCACCCATCTGGTGGCCATGTGCAACTACCGGGCCAATCGCCTGGCTTGCGATGCCGCCGATCGAGCCATGCAGACTTGTGGAGGGGTTGGCTACAGCCGCCACATGCCGTTCGAGCACATTTATCGACACCATCGTCGCTATCGGATCACCGAAGGCAGTGAGGAGATCCAGATGCGCAAGGTAGGCCAGCACCTCTTCGGGTTCGGCAAGAAGAAGTAGGACACATCGAAGGGTTCGGCGACTCAATCGGCGAACACGGTCGCCCGCCCGCGCATGAGCACCCCGACCGCGGCTCCGACCGGAGCCAGGTCGTCGACGGGCACTCGCACCGACACCAATTCGCCGTTCATGAGTCGCACCCCGAGAGTTCCGTCGTGCCCGTAATACGCACGCCGCTCGACTACACCGGGTCGACCATCACCGACGATCGTCAGTTGTTCGGGACGCACCAGAACTGTGGCGGAGCCATCGTGCTGGTCGCACGATTGCGAACCGAGAACGTGCGATACGACGCCATTCGAGATCTGAGCCGATAGGAGGTTCGCGTCACCGATGAAACGCGCGACGTCGACCGAGGCCGGGCTCTCATAAATGTCGGTGGGCGATCCCTGCTGGGCCACGACTCCGTCGAGAAGAACCACCACGTGATCGGCGATCGACATGGCTTCTTCCTGATCGTGGGTGACGAGAAGGGTGGTGGTGCCCGTGTGTCGGAGGATCCCGATCACCTCGTCGCGAATGCCGGCCCGGAGGCCAGCGTCGAGGGCCGAGAACGGCTCGTCGAGAAGGACCAGGTGCGGAGACGGGGCGAGAGCACGAGCGAGAGCGACTCGCTGTTGCTGGCCGCCCGAGATCTCCGACGGACGACGATCACCGGTTCCCTCGAGGCCGACCAAGCGGGTCATCTCGTCGACGCGTGCTTCGCTGCCGCGAGGCAGGCCGAAGGCGATGTTACCTGCCACCGTGAGATGCGGAAAGAGTGCTCCGTCCTGCGGGACGATTCCGACACCTCGTCGATCGGGGCGAACGTGCACCTGGGGTGAGCCGACCAGACCGCCATCGATTTCGATGCATCCCTCGTCGACGCGTTCGAATCCGGCGATGAGACGGAGCAGTGTGGTCTTGCCTTGTCCGGATGGTCCGAGTACCGCCGTGACACTGCCCTCGAGAGCATCGAATGACACGCCGCGCAGGACTTCGATGCGTCCGAAGCGCTTGGAGAGATTCGTGATGCGAAGAGTTGGTCGATCGTTCATGGTGATGAGTCGAGGGTTCGGAAAGGGTTCAGCGACGTCCGGTGGCGATGGCAGTGGGAATGGCGACGAACACGATGATGGCCAAAGCGTACGGTCCGGCTCCGGCGTAATCCGACACGGTGGTGTACGTCCAGAGTCGCGTCGCGAGTGTCTCGGTGCCGGTGGGACGCAGCAACATCGTGACCGGCAGTTCCTTCATCGCTGCCAGGGTGACGAGGGCGGCCGCGGCTGCGAGGCCCGGGCCGATCAGTGGGAGGTTGATCCGTCGAATGACCGACATCGGAGAACTGCCGAGTGAGCGCGCCACGTCGTCGAGTCCCATCGGGATCTGTTCGGCACTCGCCCGAATACCTCCGACGGCGAGTGGGAGAAAGAGAGCGACGTACGCGAGGACGAGAAGCGGAGCTTCGAGGTACACCGGGCGCAACACCCGAACACCGATGAACACCATCGAGATGGCCACCACGATTCCTGGCAGCGCGTGGGTCACGTAGGTCGAACGATCGAGGAGCAGGGTGGTGCGTGTTCGGTAGCGCGCGACGAGTAAGGCGATCGGTAGCGCGACGATGACGGTGAGGAGCGCAGCCACGACCGAGTAGCGAACCGAACCCCATAGCGCCGAAACGATGTCGCCGAAGTCGTCTTCGGCTCCGTAACTATCGACCCAGATCAGAATTCGCCAAACCGGGAAGGCGAGTGACACGAGGGCGACGGATACGGCGAGCAGTTGAAACCAAACGGCAGTTCTGTGCAATCGAATCGGACGGTGGCGTCCGACGGACCGCGACGTCATCGTGGTGACCGCACGACCACGTGCCGCGGCTTCGGCGGCCACGAGTCCGAGAGCGATGATCACGAGGACGAGCGCGAGGACGGCGGCACGAGTCGGATTGAATCCCGCTCGATAGGCGCCGTAGATGACCCAAGTGAAGGCGTCGTATCTCATGGTGGCAACGGCACCGAAGTCGCTCAGCACGTACAAAGACACGAGTAGAGATCCGGCGGCGAGAGTGCCTCGGCATTGTCGGGCCGCAAGCGACATGAGGCGCATGGTGGAGCCCCGGCCGTGAACGGTGGCGATCTCGTCGAGGGCCTGATCGAGTCGAGAGAAAGCGGCTGTGAGAGGCAGATACACGTACGGGTACGAGACCGCCGTGAGTACGAGGAAAGCGCCCCAGAATCCGGCCAAGGACGACTCCCAGCTGATCCACGCGAAGGCGGCGAGATAACTCGGGACTGCAAGTGGCAAAGCCAGGACGACACGCCACACGCGGCGACCGGCGAGGTCGCTGCGCATCACGGCCCAGGCGAGTGGAATGGAGATCGCCACACTGGCGAGCGTCACCGCGCCCGCGAGCATGGCGCTGCGAACCACGAGGTCGAGGGTCCGTCGTTGCCACAACTCGTCCCACAGGTAGGCCGCCCCGCGGTCGAACGCCACGTCGACGAGATAGGCGAGTGGTGCCAGCGATGCGACAGCGGCAAAGACCGCCGGCACCACCAGGGGTGCTGGCAGTTTGGATCGACGGAGAATCGTCAGCGACGTCGACACGAGATCAGTGTGCCGTCAGAGAGTGAGGAGACCGATGTCGGCGAGAAGTTCCTGGGTTTCGCCGATCGACGAGAGATCGGACAGGTCGATCGCCGGAGGATCGAGTTCGTCGAAAGCCGGTTGCCCCTCGACCTGGTCGATACCACCGACGAGCGGGTATTCGAACGACTGGGCGACGAAATACCTCTGGCCTTCGTCGGAGACGAGGTACGAGGTCAGGCATCGAGCGCCCGAAGCGTTGTCGCTCTTGGTGAGCACGCCGGCACCAGCCACGTTCACGAGACCGCCGACGTCACCTGGGAGGTACTGATTCATCGCCACGACGGCGTCGGAGCCCTCGGCAGCGATTTTTTCGAACAAGTAGTAGTGATTCACGAGACCGAGTGAGACGTCGCCGGCATTCACGGCGTCGCGCACGGCTCCGTTCTTCTCGTAGGCGACCGGATCGTTGTCGGCGAAGGCCTCGAGCCAGGCGCGGGCGGCGTCCTCGCCGCGGATGACGCGAAGTGCCGTGACGAAGGACTGCCACGACGCGTTGGTGGGGGCGAAACCGACCTGTCCCTTCCAGGACGGGTCGAGGAGCTCGTCGATCGATGTCGGCGGAGTGGCCACGAGCTCGGGGTTGTAGACGATCACGCGAACACGTCCGCTTGTTCCGACCCAGTCGTTGTTCGGCGAACTGAATTCGGACGGCACGCGGTCGAGGATCGACGAGGGCAGATCCGAAAAGAGCCCCGCTTGCGACACGGCACCCAGAGCTCCGGCATCCTGGGAGAAAAATACGTCAGCCGGAGTGGCCGAACCTTCGGTGAGGATCTGACCGGCGAGTTCACCGCTGTCTCCATAGCGAACCTGGACGTCGACACCAGTCGTCGAGGTGAAGTCGGTGTAGAGGTCGGCCACCAACTTTTCGCTGCGACCGGAATAGACGGTGATCGAGCCGGTCGCGTTGTCGCACGGATCGGCAGAATTCTCGACTGCCGTCGATGCCATTTCGGCCGATTCGCCGTCGTCGCCACCACAGGCGACGAGGAGTCCAGCGAGAGCACAGGTTGCCGCAAGCGAACGGAGGCGTCGGGAGGTGGACATTGCGGCCTTTCGGGGAACTTGGCTGACATCGAGTCGTCGGCTGCGGTGGTGTCAGGTAACCCTAACGGACGTTAGGCGCCCCTGACAATCTCCTCATCGGCCGGTCTCGGCCTCTTGGTTACCCTCGAGGTATGGCTTCTCCAGACTCATCTGCTTCGGCTGGCACGCCGGTCGACGTGAAACCCCGTAGCCGTGACGTCACCGACGGCATCCAGAAGGCCGCCTCGCGCGCCATGTTGCGAGCCGTCGGTCTGACCGACGACGACTGGGACAAACCTCAAGTGGGCGTGGCCTCGTCGTGGAACGAGATCACGCCGTGCAACATGTCGTTGCGCCGACTCACGGCATCGGCCAAGGACGGCGTGCGCGCCGCCGGTGGTGTGCCGCTCGAGTTCGGCACCATCACCGTGAGCGATGGCATCTCGATGGGTCACGAAGGCATGCGAGCCTCACTCGTGAGTCGAGAGATCATCGCCGACTCGGTGGAAGCGGTCATGCACGCCGAGCGACTCGACGGGCTGGTGGCCACTGGCGGATGCGACAAGAGCATGCCCGGAATGATGATGGCCATCGCCCGACTGAACCTTCCGGCAGTGTTCGTCTACAACGGGTCCACCTTGCCCGGTCGTCATGACGGCAAGAACATCGACATCACCACGGTGTTCGAAGCCATCGGTGCGTGCGCGGCCGGCAACATCTCCGAAAGCGAGCTCACCGAGATCGAGAAGGCGGCATGTCCGGGTGAAGGAGCCTGCGGCGGAATGTTCACCGCCAACACCATGTCGTCGATCGGTGAAGCGCTCGGGTTGTCTTTGCCCGGTTCGGCGTCGGCACCAGCTGTCGATGTCAGTCGTGAAGACGACGCACGCCGGGCCGGTGAGGCGGTGGTGAACATGCTCCGACTCGGCATCCGACCGAGCGACATTCTCACCAAGAAGGCCTTCGAGAACGCCATCGCGCTCTACAACGCGCTCGGTGGTAGCACCAATGCCGTCCTGCACCTCTTGGCCATCGCCAACGAAGCCCGAGTTCCGCTCGAACTCGACGACTTCAACCGCATCGCTGCGCGCGTGCCCCACATCGCCGACACCAAGCCGGGCGGCAAATACCACATGACCGATCTGCATCGCATCGGTGGCGTGCCGGTGGTGATGAAGCATCTCCTCGATGCCGGGCTGATTCACGGCGACGTGATGACGTGCACCGGTAAGACCATGGCCGAGAACTTGGCCGAGATCTCGCCGCCCGATCCCGATGGTGACGTGGTGCATCCGTTGTCCGATCCGATCAACGCCGAAGGTGGCATCGTGGTGCTCACCGGTTCGCTGGCGCCGAAGGGTTCGGTCGTGAAGGTTGCCGGACTCACTCCTGAGCAGCGCAAGTTCGAAGGAACGGCCCGTGTGTTCGATGGCGAAGACGGCGCAATGGCGGCGATCATGGCTGGTGAGATCCAGCCCAACACGGTGCTCGTGATCCGATACGAAGGACCCAAGGGCGGTCCCGGAATGCGCGAGATGCTCGCCATCACCGGTGCCCTGAAGGGGGCCGGACGTGGGGCCGACTGCGCGCTCATCACCGACGGACGATTCAGCGGCGGTACGTGGGGCTTTTGCATCGGTCATGTGGCGCCCGAAGCGGTGGACGGTGGGCCGATCGCCTTCGTACGCGACGGCGATCGCATTCGCATCGACGTGAGCTCGTTGTCGCTCGACCTGCTGGTCGACGATGCCGAGTTGGCAAAGCGCCGTCAGGGTTGGACGCCCAACCCGCCTCGCTACACCAGTGGTGTCCTCGGCAAGTACGCGCGTCTCGCTCAAGGCGCCGAAAAGGGCGCCATCACAAACTTCCTGTAGTTGGTCGTTCAGGCGGCAAAAACGTCAGGTGCTTCGCGGAATATCTCCGCCAGGAAGACGGCGACGAGCGAGGGCTCGCCAGCTATTGAACGTCACGCCGAGGAAGACCGTGGCCACGATCACGAAGGCGGTTGCCGTGCCGTCGTCGAACACCAGCTTTCGCAGCACCATGCCGAGAGCCACCGTGCCGATCCAGGTGGCGACGCCCGACCGTGGTGACAGTGGATCACGCCACACGAGCATCACGAGCCACGTGACGGCCAGTGCCACGAGGAACGGTGCGGCGGTGGAGGCAATGCCGTCGAGGCCGGTTCCCTCGTCGTGATTGCGTCGGCCGATCGCCACGAAGACGATCACCGAGACGACGTCGGTGACGAGGCTCCAGAGCAGGATGCGAGTCTTCACGAGTGAATCCTTTCGATGGTCACGATCGCGTTGTAGTCGGGAATTCGACTGGCGTCGTCGTTGATCGAGGCATCGATCAACACGTTGCCCTCCGGCCAATGAACCTGGACAGTGCGGGCCGCGAGCCGGACGAGATGGGCCGTACCGACGAACGAGCCGGTTGCACTCGTGAGCCGCACCCGATCACCCTCACTCACATCGCGTGAACGGGCATCCGCTTCGTCGATGTACACCGCGTCACGTGACGCACCGGTGAGCGGATCGGTGGGCGAGAACACCATCGAATTGAACTGCTTGCCCCGTCGAGTGCTGCAGAAGAACTCGCCGTCGGCGAGTGAGGGTGGTGCGACGTCGACCACGCTGAACGTGCCGCGCTCGTCTGGGGTGGGGAACCGGCCACCAGCGCACAAGTGTCGTCCTCCGTATTGAACGGCGTCCCCCGTTTCGGCCAGATCTTCGATTCCGGCGTAGAAGGGAACGACGTGCGCGATCTCGGCGCGCAGATCTCGGTTGGTCTCCCAGGCGAAGTGTTCGGCTCGATCGGGACGGACACGTCGGGCGATCTCGGAGAAGACCCGCCATTCGCTACGCGCCTCGCCGGGCGGATCGACGACCTGTGGACTGAACGCGATCTGGCGTTCGGTTGTGGTACTCGTGCCGCCGCCTTCCTGTTCGTAACGCGTGGCGGCCGGCAGCAGGATCACGTCGTCGCCGTCGAGGAGCATCTGCGACGTGAGCACGATGTCCTGGTGGACGCGAAGGGGAACCCGCTCGAGCGCGGCACCCACGCGTGGCGGGTCGGGCATGATCTCGAGAAGATTCGAACCGTCGAGGACCAGCACGTCGATCTCACCTCGTTCGACGGCGAGCAGCGTCTCGGGTGCTGTGAGGCCGGGTCGATCGGGTACGTCGAAACCCCACTGCTCGGCAAGATGGCGCGCCGACTCGGGCGTGATCGACACCGTGCCCGGGTACGCGGTTGCGTAGGCGCCCATTTCGGCGCCACCCTGCACGCCGGAGTGGCCGCGGATGGGCATGAGGCCAGCACCGTTGCGTCCGACGTTTCCGCGGGCGAGAGCGAGGTTCACCAAGGCTTGGACGCCTTCCACTCCATGACGATGCTGGGTGATTCCCATGCTCCAGACGAAGATCGCCGACGAGGCGCGTGAGTACTCGTCGGCCAACTGACGAATCGCGTCGATCGACACGCCTGACCGTGCGCTCAACTCGTCGATCGGCTGCGAGTCGAGGAACGACACCAAATCATTCCAGCCGGACGTGTGCTCATGGACGAACGAACGGTCGACGGCGTCGTGCTCGATGAGAATCTTCAACACGGCATTGGCCAGAGCGACGTCACCTTCGGGACGTACCGGCACGTGCAGATCGCACAACTTGGTTCCGAACAGAAACGACTCGGGCTTCGACGGCACCCAGTAGCGCTCGAGGCCCGGTTCGAGATAAGGATTCACGACGACGACACGCGTGCCGTTTCTCTTCGCTTCGTACAGATACTTCGTGAACACGGGTTGGTTGTTGGCGACGTTGGCACCCCACAACACGATCAGATCGCTCTCGATCACGTCTTGCAGACTGCACGTACTCGCCGTCACGCCGATCGTCGACTTGAGTCCGATGGTCGACGGCGCGTGGCAGGTGCGCGCCGCTGAGTCGATGTTGGCCACTCCGATGGCGCGGGCGGCCTTACCGGCCACGTAGTAGGTCTCGTTGGTGAGGCCGCGACTCGTGAGATAGATCGCCGTACGATCAGGACCGGCGGCACGAATGCCATCGGCGATCGCGTCGAGGGCTTCGTTCCACGGGACGCGTCGGAACCCGCGGTCGCCCCGTCGACGCCGCATGGGGTGGGCCAGTCGGCCCATGTCGTGGAGTTCGGTACTCGACCGTGATCGCAATGGTGCGACGTCGCTCAACACGGAATGGTCGAACGGTTCGGCGCAGTTCACTTCGAGCAGTTTCAGGCGTGTGGTGCAGAGATGTATGCCGTCGAGCGTCCAGTCGTGAAAGCCGGCCACGCCAAGTGCGCACCCGTCGCACACACCTTTCGACAGGATCTTCCAGGCCTTCTTCGGTGCGTGCCGAACATTGACGGCGACGCGCGCCATCTCGGCGAGATGATTCGGTTTCGTGTGTCCGATCCCGTTGGGGGACAGGCTCACCCATGAGGACGGGTTCCAGCGTCGTGGAGCCACGCCCGACTCAGATGTCTTCGTAGTACTCGCGGCCGAGGTGCGTGATCTGGTCTTCACCCATGATCCAGCGCAAGGTGTTCTTCAACTTGGTGAGCTGAATGAACAAGTCGTGCTCAGGATACAAGCCGGGTGCGACCTGTGGGCTCTTGTAATAGAAACTCAACCATTCCTGGATGCCACCCATGCCTGCGCGCTGGGCGAGATCGCTGAACAGCACGAGATCGAGCGCGAGGGGCGCGGCAAGGATCGAGTCGCGGCAGAGGAAGTTGACCTTGATCTGCATTGGGTAACCGAGCCACCCGGTGATGTCGATGTTGTCCCAACCCTCTTTGTTGTCGCCTCGGGGTGGGTAGTAGTTGATCTGCACCTTGTGGAAGATGTCGCCGTAGAGCTCCGGGAACTTCTTCGGCTGCAGGATGTCTTCGAGCACGCCGAGTTTCGACTCTTCTTTGGTCTTGAAGTTCTCGGGAGCGTCGAGCACTTCACCGTCGCGGTTGCCGAGGATGTTGGTGCTGTACCAGCCTTCGAGTCCGAGCATGCGAGCCTTCAACATGGGCGCGAGCACGGTCTTCATCAGGGTTTGGCCGGTCTTGAAGTCCTTGCCCGAGATCGGGATCTTGTGATCGGTGGCGAATTGGCGCAGGGCCGGCGCGTCGACGGCCAGGTTGGGTGCGCCGTTGTTGAACGGAACACCTTCGAGGAGAGCGGCGTAGGCGTAGATCTGCGCCGGCGAGACGGTTTCGTCGTCGGCGTCGAGGGCCTTTTCGAACGAGTCGAGATCGATGTGGGCGCGACCCGGTTCGATGTAGATCTCGGTGCTCGCACACCAGATCATGACGAGACGATCGCACTTGTTGTCTTCGCGGACCTTGTTGATGTCTTCACGAATCGCGTTGAGCATGCCGCGCTTCGAGGAGATGGGCTTCACGTGCTCGCCATCGAGGTTGCGGGCGTACTTGCGTTCGAAGGCGGCCTGCATCGGTCGAACTTCCCGCAGAGCGTCACTGATGGCCTCGATGTGCTTGCCGCTCTCGAGAACACCCGCGCGGCTCGCCGCCACGTACGCATCGTCGGGGTAGACGTCCCAGGCGCCCCACACGATGTCGTCAAGTGACGCGAGCGGAACGAATTCTCGGATGAGCGGGGAGCGGTCTTCGGTGCGCTTGCCGAGACGGATCGTGCCCATCTGGGCAAGGGATCCGATCGGTGTGCCGAGGCCGCGTTTGGTGAGTTCGACACCGGCGATGAGGGTGGATGCAACGGCACCGAGGCCGACGGTGAGGACGCCGAGCCGGCCAGAGGCCGGGGCGACAGTGGGGGACGGGGGCGTGGACATGTGATTTCGCCGTTCTTCTCGTGGGCGCCTGACCAGCTGACCGGTCGGCTGCGCCTTCTATGAATGAGCAATCTCAGGCTAGGCCCTCGGCCTGCCTCGTAGCATGACCCCCGTGAGCGCCTCGAAATTCGCACGAACCCCGGGGGGCGCCGTCCTGCTCGACGGGAACCTCGTGCGTGACGAGATCGTGGCCCGTCTGGCCGCCGAGGTTGTCGCCGCCGGCTCACCTCCCGTGTGCCTGGCCACCGTGCTCGTCGGTGACGACGGGCCGAGCCAGCGTTACGTCCGCAACAAGCACCTCCAAGCCGCCAAGGCCGGTCTGCAGAGTCGCAACGAGATCCTGCCGGCTGATGCCGGCCAGGCCCGGGTGGAGGACGTGGTCGGACGTCTGGCGGCCGACCCCTCGGTGCACGGCATCCTGGTCCAGAGTCCGCTACCCCCCGGTGACGACCCTCGTTATGACGAAGAGGCCGTCCTACGACTCATACCGGGCGACAAAGACGTCGATGGTCTCACCACCGAATCGATGGGCCGTTTGATGCGGGGTGTTCCCGGGCTCGTGGGGTGCACCCCCCTTGGAGTTCTCCGTCTCCTCGAGCGCTACGACATCCCGACTGGGGGTCGTCGTGCCGTGGTGATCGGGCGGTCGATGCTGGTTGGTCTTCCCCTCACGGTCCTCCTTGCCCGCAAAGGCATCGACGCCACGGTGACCATCGCTCATAGTCGCTCGGGGGACGTCACCGCACTCTGCCGTGATGCCGACATCGTGGTGGGGGCCGCCGGTGTGGCGCGCATGATCGCCGCCGACCACGTGAAGCCGGGTGCGACGGTGATCGACGTCGGTATTTCACGCACCGAGACCGGCATCGTGGGCGATGTCGACTTCGAGGCCGTCCAGGCCGTGGCCGGGGCCATCACCCCGATGCCTGGAGGGACGGGTCCGATGACCATCGCCTGCCTGCTGGAGAACACGCTGACCGCCGCCCGCCTACAAGGCGCCTTCCCCAGTTCGTGATCTCGGGGCTGTGATCTGCGAGGTCGTGATCTCGGGGTTGTGATTCGGCATCCAGGTCTGGCAGACTCCTGAATGATGAATGCGATCGCCACGACCTCCATCGTCGTAGTACTCGTGTAAGACGCGTTCGTCCACATACCGAACGCGTCGCCGGCCTCCCAGAATGGGAGGCCATTTCATTTCCCGGCCCACCCACCACACCCACAGGAATCGACATGAGCGAGAAGATCACTGGAGCCCAGGCCCTCATCCGTGCTCTGGAAAAAGAGAAGGTCGACACGATCTTCGGACTGCCGGGCGGATGCATCCTGCCGGCGTACGACCCGTTGCTGAGCAGCCCGATCCGGCACATCCTCGTGCGCCACGAGCAGGGTGCCGGCCACATGGCCGAGGGCTATGCCCACGTGACCGGTCGACCTGGTGTGGCCATGGTGACGTCGGGCCCAGCGGCCACCAACATGGTCACGCCGTTGTGTGACGCCTACATGGATTCGATCCCGATGGTCTGCATCACGGGTCAGGTGTCGACGACTGCCATCGGCACCGACGCATTCCAAGAATGCGACACCGTGGGTATCACGCGCAGCGTCACCAAGCACAACGAACTCATCATGACGCCCGACGAGATTCCGCTCATGGTGCGTCAGGCCTTCCACATCGCCACGACGGGTCGTCCGGGCCCGGTTCTGCTCGATCTTCCGAAGGACGTTCTGCAGAACTCGATGACGTGGCACTGGCCGAGCGACGACGAAGTGATCGACAGTCTCCCGGGTTACAAGCCCACCATGAAGGGTCATCCCCGCATGATCAAAGAGGCGGCGCGACTCATCCTCGAGGCCAAGCAGCCAGTGCTCTACGTGGGTGGTGGAGTCCTGAAGGCGCGAGCCGCCGAAGCGCTGCTGGAGCTGGCCGAGATGGTCGACGCGCCAGTCGTCACCACGCTCATGGCACGTGGTGCGATCCCCGACGATCACCCGCTCTGCATCGGCATGCCCGGTATGCACGGCAACGCCACGGCGGTCACGGCCATGCAGAAGAGCGACCTGCTCGTCACTCTCGGCGCGCGCTTCGACGACCGCATCACCGGAAAGGTCGACGCCTTCGCTCCTGATGCCAAGATCATCCACGTCGACATCGATCCGGCCGAGCAAGGCAAAGTCCGTCGGCCCGACGTCCCGATCGTGGGTGACTGCCGCCTCGTGATCGAAGAGATCGTGAAGGCGTTGAAGGACATGCTCCAGGGCGGCGCCGTCAAGCCCGACATCTCGGCGTGGAAGAGTCGAGTGAGTGGTTGGCAGGAGCAGTTCCCGTTGCACTACGCGTCGGCCGATCCGGGCGACGCGCTGAAGCCGCAGTACTGCCTCGAGCAATTGCGCGACAACTCACCTGAAGGAACCATCCTGTGCTCAGGCGTCGGTCAGCATCAGATGTGGTCGTCGCAGTACTGGAACTTCAAGGAGCCCTATACATGGGTGAACTCCGGCGGCCTCGGAACCATGGGCTTCTCCATTCCAGCGGCCATCGGCGCCAAGGTCGGTCGACCCGATCGCACCGTGTGGGCGGTCGACGGTGACGGCTGCTTCCAGATGACGGCGCAAGAACTCGTCACGGCGAGTGTCGAGCGCATTCCGATCAAGGTCGCGGTGCTCAACAACTCGTATCTCGGCATGGTTCGCCAGTGGCAGGAGATGTTCTACGAAGAGCGTTACAGCGAGGTCTACCTGTCACCCGAGGTTCCCGACTTCGTCAAGTGGGCGGAGGCGATGGGTTGTGTCGGTATCCGCGTCGAGAGCCCCGAAGAAGTTCAGCCCGCCATCGAGAAAGCCAACAGCATCGATGACCGTTCGGTCGTCGTCGAGTTCCGCGTCGACGCGAGCGAGAAGGTCTTCCCGATGGTTCCGGCTGGTTTCAGCAACGACGACATCTTGTTGCACCCCGATCAGTGCAGCGTCAGGGAGTATCTGCGATGAGCATCACACCGACCGCACTGTCCTATCAACCCGCACACCACATCTTGTCGGTGCTCGTGCAGAACCGCCCGGGTGTGTTGGCGCGCGTCGCCGGCCTCTTCGCTCGTCGTGGCTACAACCTCGTCTCGCTGGCCGTTGCACCCACCGAAGATCCCGATCTGTCGCGAATCACGATCGTGGTCGACGTGGAATCCGCACCGCTCGAGCAGATCGTCAAGCAGTTGTTCAAGCTGGTCGACGTCGTGAAGATCAGCGAGCTCGATCCACGTCGATCGGTCGAACGCGAACTCATGATTGCCACAGTGCGCATCGCCTCCGAGGAGCGCGGCCAGGTGGTCGAGCTCACCAACATCTTCGAGGGCAAGATCCTGGCCGTCGGAGTGGAGGCGATCACCGTTTCTCTCGAGGGAAGTCCGGAAAAGTTGGACGATTTCGAGGAATTGCTCCGTGGTTACGGCATCGTTGAGCTCCAGCGAACCGGCCGCGTGGCCCTACCCAAACTCGACAAAGAGGCGCGCCTGCGGGCCGTCCGAGGAAAGGCAAGTTGAACATGGCAGCAAAGATGTATTACGACGCCGACTGCGACGTCTCGATCATCAAGGGTCGCAAGGTTGCGATCATCGGCTACGGATCGCAGGGCCATGCTCATGCGCTCAACCTGAAGGAGAGCGGCGTCCCGGTGGTCGTTGGTCTGCGCGAGGGTTCGTCGTCCGCCGCCAAGGCCGAGGCCGCCGGACTCGAGGTGAAGTCGATCGCCGACGCCGCCAAGTGGGCCGACGTCATCATGATGACCATGCCCGACACCGAGCAGAAGGCCACGTACGACGCGCACATCAAGAAGTACATGAAGGCCGGCAAGGCACTCGCCTTCGCGCACGGTTTCAACATCCGTTTCAAGCGCATCCGCCCGCCGAAGGGTGTCGACGTGATCATGATCGCGCCGAAGGGCCCCGGTCACCTCGTACGTCGCACCTACACCGAGGGTGGAGGTGTGCCGGCCCTCATCGCCGTCGAGCAGGACGCCACCGGTAACGGCAAGGCTGTTGCGTTGTCGTACGCCTCGGCCATCGGCGGAGGCCGAGCCGGCATCATCGAGACCACGTTTGCCGAAGAGACTGAGACCGACCTGTTCGGCGAGCAGGTCGTCCTGTGTGGCGGACTCACCTCGCTCGTGCAGGCCGGATTCGAGACGTTGGTCGAGGCCGGTTACCAGCCCGAAATGGCGTACTTCGAGTGCTTGCACGAGGTGAAGCTCATCGTCGATCTCATGTACGAAGAGGGCATCGCTGGCATGCGTTACAGCATCAGCGACACCGCCGAGTACGGAGACGTCTCGCGTGGTCCGCGCGTCGTCACGCCGGCTACCAAGAAGACGATGCAGAAGATCCTGAAGGAGATCCAGTCGGGCAAGTTCGCCAAGGAATGGATCGCCGAGAGCGACAGCGGTCGTGAAAAGTTCAACGCTCTGCGCAAAGCCGGTCAGGAGCACCAGATCGAAGAAGTGGGCAAGCGCCTGCGCTCGATGATGCCTTGGATCTCGGCCGGCAAGCAGAAGGTCAGCGAAGCCTCCGGCGGCTGACCACTTCCAAAAAACTGAATTCCGACTTGTTAGGTCGGGAATTACTGGCTATCGTGCCCTCCTCGTCGTCGACGTACGTCCAGGAGGGCACAGTCATGTCAGCAGAGTGGGGATTCGAGACCAAGCAGATCCATGTGGGCGGGGAACCCGATCCCGCCACGGGCGCCCGGGCCGTACCGATCTACCAGACCACGAGTTATGAGTTCCGCGACGCCCAGCATGCGGCCAACCTGTTCGCGCTCGCCGAAGTCGGCAACATCTACACCCGCATCATGAACCCCACCCAGTTGGCGGTGGAAGCTCGAGTGAACGCGCTCGAAGGTGGCGTCACCACGGCGATCGGATTGCCCGGCACGCTGGTCGTGTCATCGGGTCAGTCGGCTGAAACCTTGGCGATCCTGACCCTGGCCGAAGCCGGCGATCACATCGTGGCTTCGCCGTCGCTGTACGGCGGCACCTACAACCTGTTGCACTACACACTGCCCAAGATGGGAATTGCGGTGTCGTTCGTCGACGATCCGCACGATCTCGAGCAGTGGAAGTCGCTCGCTCGTCCCAACACCAAGGCGTTCTACGGTGAGGTCCTGGCCAACCCCCGCAACGACGTGTTCGACATCGAAGGTGTGTCGAAGGTCGCGCACGACATCGGTGTGCCGCTCATTCTCGACAACACCGTGCCGACGGCTTACGGAATTCGTCCGCTCGAATGGGGTGCCGACGTCGTGGTGCAGTCGCTCACCAAGTTCGTAGGCGGTCACGGCACGTCGGTCGCCGGTTCGATCACCGACGGCGGAAAGTTCGACTTCTCGGCCTCGGGTCGATTCCCCAACTTCACCGAACCCGATCCGAGCTACCACGGTTTGGCGTACTGGCCGGCCCTCGGTGCCGGGTCGTACATCTTGAAGGCTCGTGTGCAGTTGCTGCGCGACCTCGGCATGGCCGTGTCACCGTTCAACGCTTTCTTGCTGCTGCAGGGTCTCGAAACTCTGTCGTTGCGCATGGAGCGTCATTGGAGCAACGCCCAGGCCGTGGGCGAGTACCTCGCCACGCACCCTCAGGTCGAGAGTGTGAACTACGCCGGTCTGCCGTCGAGTCCGTGGCACGAGCGCGCGAAGAAGTACTTCGGCGGCCGTGGTTACGGTTCGGTTCTGGCGTTCACGATCAAGGGTGGCCGTGAGGCCGGCGAGAAGTTCGTGGCCGGCCTCTCACTTCACAGCCATGTTGCCAACATCGGCGACGTACGCAGCCTCGTGATCCAGCCCTCGTCAACGACGCACAGTCAGCTGTCGGCCGACGAGCAGAAGTCGGCCGGTGTCGATCCGGGCATGATCCGACTGAGTGTCGGACTGGAGTCGATCGCCGACATCCTGGCCGACCTCGACGCCGGTTTCGCCGCCGCCAAGTAACCCCACCCCGCCCTTCGCGCACTTTCGCGCACCCTGAAGCACTGAGCACCGCTCTCGGACCCAGCGCTTCAGGGTGCGCGAATTTCATCGGTCGGATTAGCGTGGAGTCATGAGCCAAACCCCCGTTGCCTACATCGTCGATGCCGTTCGTACCCCGGTTGGAAAGAGAGGTGGCGGACTATCCGCTGTGCACCCGGCCGACCTCGGCGCCCACGCCATCTCGGCCCTCATGCAGCGCACCGGTGTCGATCCGACGGCAGTCGACGACGTGGTGTTCGGCAACGTCGACTCCGTGGGTCCGCAGGCCGGCTGTATCGCTCGCACCTGCTGGTTGGCCGCCGGTCTTCCTGAGCACGTCCCGGGCACCACGATCGACCGTCAGTGCGGTTCGGCCCAGCAGGCCGTGCATTTCGCCGCCCAAGCCGTGATGAGCGGCACCATGGATCTCGTCGTCGCCGGCGGAGTGCAGAACATGTCGATGATCCCGATCTCGTCGGCCATGACCGCCGGTCAGGCACTCGGGTTCGACGACCCTTTCACCGGCTCACCCGGTTGGACCACGCGCTACGGATCCGGTGAAGTGAGTCAGTTCGTCGGCGCCGAGATGATGGTCGACAAGTGGAACCTCTCCCGTGAAGAGATGGAAGAGTTCGCCATGGAGTCGCACAACCGAGCGATCCGCGCCCGTGCCGAAGGTCGCTTCGAGGCCGAGATCGCACCGTTGAACGGCGTGAGTCATGACGAAGGGCCACGCGAGCCGAACCCCGAGAAGATCCGGTCGCTCCCGACTCTCACGCCGACGGGCAAACTCACGGCAGCCTGCGCCAGTCAGATCTCCGACGGCGCCGCCGCTCTACTCGTGGCGAACGAAGGCGCAGTGAAGGCCCACGGTCTCACGCCCCGTGCCCGCATTCATCACATCAGCGTGCTGGCCGACGATCCGATCATGATGCTGTCGGCACCGATTCCGGCCACCAAGCGTGCCCTCGAGAAGGCGAAGATGACGATCGACGACATCGATCTGGTCGAGATCAACGAAGCCTTCGCTCCGGTCGTGATGGCCTGGATGCGCGAAACCGGCGCTGATCACGCCAAAGTCAACGTGAACGGTGGGGCCATCGCGCTCGGGCATCCGCTCGGCGCGACTGGTGCTCGCCTCATGACGACGCTCTTGCACGAACTCGAGCGCACTGGTGGTCGGTTCGGGCTGCAGACGATGTGCGAAGGTGGCGGTCAGGCCAACGTCACCATCATCGAGCGCCTCTGATCACCAGAACGGCAGTCAGCTGTCGAAGCCGAGACCGAGGCGGTCGAGGGCGCGTAACCAGAGGTTTCGCTTGCCGGTCTTGTCTTCGTGATCGAGGCTCCACCGTGTCGCTTGGATGCCGACGAACTTGAACGGTTCGGGCGGGAACGGCACCGGCTTCGACTTCACGAAGTCGGTTTGGGTGGCGATCGAACGCCGACCGTCGAGGAGATCGAGCATCACCTCGGCACCGAAACGTGACGCGCCGGTGCCGAGACCGGTGTAGCCGACGGCGTAGGACACGCGACCGCCCATGGCGCGGCCCCAGAAGACCGAATAGCGCGAACAGGTGTCGATCGCTCCACCCCATGCGTGCGAGAACGTGACGTCGTCGAGTTGCGGGAAGGTCGTGAAGAAATGCTTGCTCAGTCGAGCCCATGTCTCGGGGCGATTTTCTTGTTCGATGGCCATCTTGCCGCGGAAGTAATACACCGCGTCGTAGCCACCCCACAGGATTCGATTGTCGGCCGTGAGTCGGTAGTAGTGAAATTGATTCGGAATGTCGGACAGGCCCTGACGGTTCTTCCACCCGATGCGATCGAGCTGCTCGTCGGTGAGCGGTTCGGTCACCATGCAGTAGTCGTACACCGGCACGATGTAATGCCCGAGCCGACGTAACAAAGGTTTGAAGGCATTCGTGCCGAGGGCCACCTTGCCGGCTCGCACCTTGCCGAGTGGAGTGTGCAGCATCACGCCCACACCGTCGCGTTCGATGGAGGTGGCTTTTGTGTCCTCGTAGATGCGAACCCCAAGAGATTCGGCGGCCGCCTTCAGGCCCCAGGCCAGCCGTGCCGGGTCGACGAGTGCCGCACCGTCGTGATGCCACAGGCCTCCGGAATAAGTGGGGGAGTGGACCTCGGCCTGCATCTGTTCGGCATCGAGCCAGGTGACACGTTGACCGAGCGAACGCAGCTGCTGATAGTCGTCTCGCAACTCATCGAGATAGCTCGGCGCATGAGTCGAGTACGCGACGTCGATAGCACCAGTTCGTTCGAAGTCGCAGTCGATTCCGTAGCGTTTGATCGCTTTCTCGATCTCTTCGAGGTTCTTCATGCCGAGTTCTTCGAGGATCTCGACTTCCTTCGGGAAACGTTCCTGTGCGTTGGCGATGCCATGTGTGAGAGACGCATCCATGAACCCGCCGTTGCGGCCGCTCGCCGCCGAGCCCACCTCGTGCGCGTCGATCAGTACGACGTCGCGTGAAGGATCACGCTCCTTCGCGATGATGGCGGTCCAGAGGCCGGTGTATCCGCCACCCACCACGCACAGGTCGCACGTCTCGGTGCGAACCAACATGGGATTCGTATCGGGCTCATCGGCGTCCTCGAGCCAATACGGGTAGGGGTCTGCGTCAGCAATCGCTTCCAGATGCCGCGGGTCGAACTCATCGTCACCCACGCTGCTCACAGTCTCACCTCTTCCGAGCGAGAGATTAGTGCTGGATCAGCCCGGGATCAGGCCATCGGGCCGATCCCGGTACGTCAGTGGCTGAAAGTCAGGAACCAGCCTGTTCGAGGGCTCGGCGAACCAGCACTTTGGCCAGGTGAGAGCGATATTCCACACTGGCGTTGTTGTCGGCGCTGGGCGACGCTTCGGTGACGGCCTTTTCGGCAGCATCGGCCACCGAGGCTCCACCGGTGAGGGCCGCTGACACGCTCGAGGCCAGGATCGGCGTCTGACCCATGTTCACGAGCGCCACACCGGAATCGCTTCCACGACGCCAGGCGGCCACACCCACGATCGCCCAGTCCTGGGCGCGACGGTTGAACTTTTGGAAGCTCCAGCCGGCACCGTTCATCTTCGGCACGCGGATCTCGGTGAGCATCTCGTCAGCGGCCAGGTCGGATTCGAGGAAGCCCTTGTAGAAGTCGGTTGCTGCGATCTCGCGGGTGCCGTTCGGGCCCTGCACCACGTACGTGGCACCGAGCGCGAGTGTGGTCGCCGGAAGATCAGACGCCGGATCGGCATGGGCGATCGAACCGCCGATGGTGCCACGATGACGCACCTGCGGGTCCCCCACATGCGATGCCGCGTGAGCGAGCAACGGTGCGTGCTCCTTGAGCACGGGCGAGTTCTCGACGTCCATGTGTCGGGTGAGAGCGCCGATCGCAACGTGGTCGCCGGCATCCTTCACGTACGAGAGATCCTTCACGCGTCCGATGTCGACGAGGACCGACGGCTGCGCGAGGCGCAACTTCATGAGGGGCAGGAGGCTGTGGCCGCCGGCCAAGAACTTGGCATCGGAACCGTGCTCGCCGATGAGCGAAATGGCTTCGGCGGCCGAACCGGCCCGGACGTAGTCGAATGCTGCGGGAATCATTGGTTGCTCACTTTCCGGCCGCGGCCAGAACGGCCTTCACGATGTTGTGGTAGCCGGTGCAACGGCACAGGTTTCCTTCCAGGCCGATGCGGACGTCGTCCTCGGTCGGGTTGGGATTCTCCTTCAGGAGCGACGTCGCGGCCATCACCATGCCGGGCGTGCAGTAACCGCACTGCAGACCGTGGTTCTCCATGAACGCCTTCTGCATGGGGTGGAGCGAACCGTCGGCACCGGCCATTCCTTCGATCGTGGTGATCGTCGAGCCATCGGCCTGAACGGCAAGCAGGGTGCAACTCTTCGCTGCTTCGCCATCGACGTGCAGACTGCACGCTCCGCACGACGATGTGTCGCACCCGATGTTCGTCCCGGTGAGCCCGAGCACTTCGCGCACGTACTGCACGAGCAGCGTGCGCGGTTCGACGTCGCTGGTGTGCTGGACGCCGTTGACAGTGACGCTGATCTTCACGACAACCCCCTTCGCCGGGCAACATCCCGGACCTCTCCATTCTGCCCCATGTGAGAACCCTCCGCACAATGGCCGGGAAGGTGACCACGAGTCGCCGAGGTGTACTCGGCGACGTGTCGTCTCCCCAGGTCAGCGGATACGACGGATGATCGACGGGTCGACGGTCCCGACTCCGACGATGGCGGAGGCGATGGCCTCGGCTCCATCCACCAGACGGGGGCCGGGTCGCACCATCACGGCATCGGCGTCGATGGCCCACACGGTCACCTCGGGCGGAATGCGATCGAGGACCTGAAGGGCCTGCAGGGCAGATCCATCGAGGTCGTAGCCGCAGGGAGAGACGATCACGTGATCGGGTCGGGCGGCCACGATGTCATCCCACGTCACCGGCACCGACTTGGCGCCCGGTCGAACCAGTACTGCGTCGCAGCCGGCTGCGGCCACGACGTCGGGAACCCAGTGGCCGCCAAGAAAAGGAGGATCGATCCATTCGAGGACGAACACACGGGGCCGCGGTCGGTTGCCGAGAGTTGCCGAGGTGCTCGCGTCGAGACGACGAAGACGTTTGCGTAATGAGTCCACCAACACATGTCCGCGTTCGGCAACCCCGGCTGCCTCGGCGATCGTGATCACCGAGTCGATCACTTCGTCGAGGGTCTGTGGGTCGATCTGCAGAACCAGAGCACGGCATCCAAGTCGCTCGATGGCCTCGTCGACGTCGCCACTCGGCACGGCGCACACGCGACACAGATCCTGGCTGAGAATGAGGTCGGGGTCGCAGCGACGTAGTGCTTCTTCGTCGAGGTGGTACAGCTCGTCGCCACGCGCGAGTCGGTCGCGCACCTGAGCATCGATCTCGGCGGCCGACATGTGCTTGGTGTCTAGTCCTCCGACCACGATCTCGCGGCCGACGCGCGCTTCGGTCGGAAAGTTGCATTCGAACGTGACGCCGAGGAGTGAATCACCCAAGCCGAGTTCGAACACGATCTCGGTGGTCGACGGAAGGAGCGAAACGATACGCACGGGTCGAGGGTAGGGCATCTGGCAGGATGACGACATGGCCGAGGTCGAATCGGGTTGGGAGCAGTTGCGGGGCGGAGTCGACTTGCCGTTCCATCCCGATCTGGCCGTTCCGACACTTCACGAAGTGAGACTGGCGATTCCTGATCCCGAGCCGATCACCGATGTCGAAAATGCGGCGCGCGTGGCCATCGTCGAACGTCTGGCGGACGATGTGACAGGCGGGATGACCGTTGCCGTGGGTGGTGGGAGTCGGGGACTGTCGGCGCGCGTCGAACTGCTACGTGGCGCGATCGCCGGACTGCGCGAGCTCGGCGCGAAGCCCTTCGTGGTTCCGGCGATGGGCAGTCATGGCGGCGCAACAGCCGAGGGTCAAGTGGCGATGATGGAGTCGCTCGGAATGACCGAGGAGACTCTCGACTGCGAGATCCGCGCAACCATGGAAACCGTCGAAGTGGCGCAGACGGCGAGCGGTATGCCGTTGTATCTCGATCGCTACGCGGCCGCAGCCGATCGAATACTTCCTGTGAATCGCATGAAGCCGCACACCTGCTTCAAGGGTTCGATCGAGAGTGGCTGCACGAAGATGGCCGTGGTCGGATTCGGCAAGCAACCGGGGGCAGCGCAGATCCACTCGTGCGGCCCAGAAGAGATGCGTCAGCGACTACTCGACGGGATCGACGCACTGCGGTCGACGGGTCGTCTGCTCGGCGGCGTCGCGTCGGTCGAGTCGGCGGGTGGACACGTCGTCGCTGTCGAAGCTCTGTCGGCCGTCGATGTCGGTGGGCTGGCCGAGTCCCGACTGGCCCAGTTGTCGCGCGAACTCGTACCACCGTTGCCGTTCGACGAGATCGATGTCCTCGTGATCGAAAAGGCCGGCAAGGACATCTCGGGTACCGGGATGGACCCCAATGTCACCGGTCGATTCTGGGTTCACGGCCTCGACGATCTCGAAGCGCCCGACGTGTCGACCATCGTCCTGCTCGACATCACCGATGTTTCGGGTGGCAATCTTCTCGGAATCGGATTGGCCGACTTCATTCCGGTGTCACTCGCCGACAAGATCGACTGGCAGAAGACGTACGTCAACTGTTTCACGGCCGGTCCGTCGGGTGTTCGACGAAGTCGTATGCCGATGGTTCTGGCCGACGAAGGCGACTGTATGAAAGCTGCGCTGTCGATGTGCGGCCGGGCAATCGATCAAGCCAAACGTGTGGTGCGAATCGAGTCGACGTTGCATCTCACGCGCTGTTGGGTGTCGGACGCTCTCCTCGGTGATCTACCACCGGGTGCGTCGATCATCGACTGAGGCGAGAGTCGACGCCTCGGTTCACTTCTCGAGTGACTTGAGACCGCTCATGGCGAACCATCCCGACAGAAGGAGCATGCCGGCCAAAGCAAGCAATCCGCCCCAGGTCTGATCCCAGGTGACGTCTCCGAGCAATCCCTGACGAGCCAAGCGCAAGACGTTGGTCATCGGGTTGATACGTGCCACGGCGTGAAGCCAGCTGGCCATCGACGACAGCGGAACCTGCGATGTCGACAGGAACACCGTGAAGAAGATGGCGAACTGGGTGAGCGTGGCGGCACCCATGTTGCGCATGCGATACGTCAGGCCGAGGGCGAATGCGGAGGCCGCCGTCGACACTCCTGCCGCGGCGAGGATCACCATCACGATGGCGAGCGGACCCCCCGGCACGTTCATGCCTCCGAGAAAGCCCACCAAGATCACGAGAAGTATCGGAAGTGCGGCGCGAGCCATCGAGCCGGCGATCGGTCCGATGACGAGGGACCAACGACGTGTGGGGGCCATGAGCAGTCGATCGAAGAATCCGGTCTGCATGTCGTTGATGAGGCCGAAGCTCACACCCATGGCTCCGAAACTCGCTCCTTGAATCGCGTTGAGCGGGACGTACCAATCCATCGCATTCGCAATACCAGCGAAGCGAACCGCGGCTCCGAACGCACCTGAGAAGGCGATGAGCTGGAAGACGGGCATGGCAATCGACGGCACGAACGCCGACGGCATACGTCGTACGCGCAACATGGTCCGTCGGACCAATGCACCGATGACGGCACTCGGCCGAGTGACGTAGGAGCGATCGTCGGACGATGCCGAAGGTGTGGGGGAGCCGATGGTGGTGGTCACAGCGCCGCCAATCTCTTGTTGAGAGAACGAAGTCCGAAGGCGATCGCCACCACGGCGATAGCAAAGGGAATGAGCCAGGCCCGCAGGAATTGATCGACGTTCAACGGTTGGTTCATGAAACCCTGCATACCCTCGACCACGTGCGACATCGGGTTCCAGGTGGCAACGTCCTGGTACCAGCCGGTCATGTACTGGCGCGGGAAGAAGGCCGATGACAGGAACATGAGGGCGAACACCATGGGGAACGCACCCTGAACGACTTCGGGACTCCCGGACTTGATGGCGAGACCGGACATCAGTCCGCTCATGGCGAGGGCGAGTAATGCGCCGGCGACCACGAGTCCGACGAAGCCGATCACACCGGTCTCGATACGAGCACCAAACGCCAAGAAGATGGCGAGAAAGATTGCGACCTGTACGACCGCCACGACCATCGCACTGCCCAGTCTCCCGAGCAGGATCGACGTACGCGTGACGGGTGAGGCGAGCAGGCGTTCGAAGAACCCCTGCTCGATGTCGGTTGCGAGATCACCGGCTGCCGACGTGGACGCGAACAACACGCCCTGCACGATGGCGCCGGCGACCGCGTAGTCGAGGAACGACGGAGCGATGGCGGCGAAGTCGGGTCGATCGGCGATCCGACTGAAACTTGCCGACCCGAGAGCGGCGAAGAACAAAGGGAACACGAAGGACGGGGTGAGTGCGGCCGGTTGACGCAGTCGCCCAACCACACTGCGACGGGTGAGAACAGCCGTGTGCAGAATTGCACTGTTCGAACTCATTGATCGGCTCCCTCGAGTCGGTAGCCGGTCGCCTCAGCGAACACGTCGTCGAGGCTCGGTTCGTTGAGTTCGAGATGACGAACATGCACGCCTGCTTCGTCGAGAGTACGAATCACCCCGGCCACCGCCTCGGCACCTTGGGCCAGGCCGACACCGAGCTTGCCCTCCGACGTGGGTCGCAGGTCACCGAAACGTTCGAGGACGTTTCGTGCGATATCGGTGTGCTCGTTGTCGACGTCGATGAAAAGGGTGGGAGAGCCGACCTGGGCCTTGAGATCGCGCGGAACTCCTTGGCGCACGATTTTCCCGTGGTCGATGATCGCGATGCGATCGGCGAGTTGATCGGCTTCTTCGAGGTACTGCGTGGTGAGCAGAACCGTCGTTCCTTCTCGATTGAGTCGACGAACTTCTTCCCACAAGGTGAGTCGGCTCATCGGGTCGAGGCCGGTGGTGGGTTCGTCGAGGAACAGCACCGACGGTTCGTGGACGAGCGACAAAGCCAGGTCGAGGCGACGGCGCATGCCACCCGAGTAGGTGCCCACTCGGCGATCAGCGGCCGCAGTGAGTCCGACTCGCTCGAGGAGTTCGGGTCCGCGCTTGGCGGCCACTGACTTCGGGATCCCGTACAGCACACTCTGCAGATCGAGGAGTTCGCGCCCGGTCATGAGTGGATCGATGGCGGCGTCCTGCAGGGCCACGCCGATGGCTCGACGCACCTTGTCGGCTTGGGTGGCAACATCGAATCCGGCGACGGTGGCTGAACCGGCCGATGGCTTCAACAAGGTGGTCAGAACCCGCACGGTGGTGCTCTTGCCGGCTCCGTTCGGTCCCAGGAAGCCGAAGATCTCGCCAGCTTCCACCTGCAGGTCGACACCGTCGACCGCTCGGACCAGGGAGTCTCCCGATCCAAAATGCCGGACGAGGCCGGTGGCGATGATGGGAGCGGAGGGGCTGCTTGTCACAATGTTGCACTCTACAAACGCTGGACCGCCTTGGACGATCCGACTGAGTCGAGCGGACGGCTCGTGACGAAAGTCGGGGAACCATTCAGCTCCGGCGGGCGACACTTGGGTATGACCCGAAAAGACATGGTCCGCAACACGTTGTTGGCACTGGGCAGTGTGGTCGTGGTCGTCGGGTGTTCGTCGTCCGAACCGCCGGCGGCTCTGTCACCGGGGGCGGTCGAGGGGCGGGCCATCGCCACGGCTCGCGGCTGCAACAGCTGCCATGGCGGCGACTTCAGCGGCGGTGTCGGGCCTACCTGGATCGGACTGGTCGGTTCAGAGGTGCCTCTTGTGGAAGGCGGAATGGTGATCGCCGACCGCGACTACGTCGTGGAGTCGATCGTCGACCCGAATGCCAAACGACGACTCGGCTCGACGCTGCAGATGCCGTTGGTCTCGCTCACTGACGACGAGGTGCAACGCATCGCTGACTACATCATGGAACTCGGTACCACGAAGTAGCCGGTGCAGTGAGATCCGGTGAAGTGAGGTTCGAGATATGGCGAACGGCGCCGGCGCCGATCCTCTACTTGGCAGCCTGAATCGCAGCCCACACTCGCTGAGCGGTGCAGGGCATCTCGATGTGCTTCACACCGAGATGCGACACCGCATCGACGACCGCTGACTGCACGGCCGGAGTCGATCCGATGGTGCCCGATTCACCGATGCCCTTGGCCCCGATGGCGTTGATGGGTGTGGGGGTCTCCATGTGGATGACTTCCACACTCGGCAGCTCGGCAGCCGACGGGAATCCGTAGTCGGCCAGGTTCGAGGTGGTGGGGTTGCCGTCGGCGTCGTAGATCACTTCTTCGAAGAGAGCCTGGGCCACACCTTGGGCGACGCCACCATGGATCTGACCGTCGAGAAGCATCGGGTTCAGCACCTTGCCGGCATCGTCGCACGCAACCTGGCGAACGAGTCGAGCCTGACCTGTCTCGGTATCGACTTCCACGACCGACACGTGAGCACCGAATGGGAAGGTCGCTCCCGACACGTTGATCACCTCGTCGTGTGAAAGTCCACCGCTGGCCTTCTCGGCCTGGGCGAGGTCGGCCCACGACTTCGTGACCGACGGAGTGCCGGCCACGTGGAACACGCCACGCTCCTTGTCGAGCACCACGTCGGCCTCGCTCGCTTCGAGGAGTCGAGCCGCGACGGACTTGGCCTTCTCGGCGAGTGTGCCGGCCACCTGGAACACGGCGTTGCCGCCCTGCTGGAGCGAACGTGATCCCATCGTGCCGGTACCGATCGGGACGAGATCGGTGTCGCCCCACACGAGTTCGATGCGATCCATCGGGATGCCGGTCTGCTCTTGCACCAGCATCGACCATGCGGTGTCGTGGCCCTGTCCATGCGGCGAGGTGCCGGTGTAGATGACGGCGCGACCGTCGTCGAGGACTTCGACCTTGGCCGATTCGCCATTGCCGACGCCGCCGGTGATCTCGACGTACACGCTCACACCGATCCCGATCTGCTTGGCATCGCCACTGGCCCGGCGCTTCGCCTGCTCGGCTCGCAAGGCCTGATAGTCGGCGGCCTTCAGAGCCTTGTCGAGGGCTGTTTCGTAGTCGCCCACGTCGTAGGTCTGACCGATGGCAGTGGTGTGCGGTTCGAGGAACTTCGGGATGAGATTCTTGCGACGTACCTCGGCGGGGTCCATGCCGATCTCGAGGGCGAAGAGATCCATGGCTCGCTCGACGGCCGCCGTCGCCTCGGGACGACCGGCGCCGCGGTACGCCGTGGTGGGCGTGGTGTTGGTGACGACCGACGTGGTGCGGCACTCGATGTTCGGAATGGCGTACACGCCGCTCGACATCGGACGTGTCATGAACGGAGCGAGGATCGTGCCCATGTCGGCGAATCCACCGCAGTCCTGGATGGCATGCAACTGGTAGTGCGTGACGGTGCCGTCCTTTTTGCCACCGATGGTGACGTACTGCAGCTGCGCACGGCCGTGGCCGAGCGCAACCATGCTCTCGCTACGCGTCTCGCGCCACTTCATCGGGCGACTGTGCTTCTTGGCCAACACGCCGAGCAGCAGTTCTTCGGCATAGGTGCCGATCTTGGCGCCGAATCCGCCACCGACGTCGGGAGTGCGGACGTGCACCATGGATGGTTCGACACCGTTGGCCTTGGCCAGCGGCTCGACGGCACCTTGCGCATGCTGTGTGGAGAGCCATTGGTTGAGTCGGCCGTCTGGGCCCCAGACGGCCGCTGCGCCGCGTACTTCGAGCGGACACGGGGCCACACGCTGGTTGAGGAAACGACCGGTGGTGACGACTTCGCAGTCGGCGAAGAACGCCTCCCCCGTGTTCTCGGGCATGCCAAGGGCCGTGGTGTCGAACACCACGTTGCTGCCAGCACCTTCGTAGATGAGGGTCGACGACGCCATCGCTTGTTCGAGGTCGATCAAAGCATCGAGCGGATCGATATCGGCGAACACGGTCTCGGCGGCGTCGGTGGCCTGTTCGCGGGTTTCGGCGACGATCGCGGCGATGGGCTCACCGACATAGCGCACTTTGTCGCTCGCCAACAACGTGCGCGCCACCATCGGGTTGAACGCAGCCGGAATCGCCTCGAGGCCGAGTGAAGTGGCGGTATACACGCCGAGCACGCCGGGCATCGACACGGCATCGGAGGTGTCGATCGAGTTGATCACACCATGTGCCACCGTCGAGCGTACGTACACGACGTGCGCGGCACCGGCGAGCATGGGCTCGTCGATGTCGTCGACGTAGTCGCCACCGACCGTCAAGAACTTCGGGTCCTCCTTGCGGAGAACGCGGTTACCGAGAATGCTGCCACCAGCCACTGTGGACCCCCTGGACGTCGAACGTAGTGATCCGACCTTACTCGCCGGATTCGGGGAGGTCTCAGCCGGTGGAAGACGAGCTGGAGGCTGCCCGTGCCTCGGCCTCTCGCACCTGGACGATCTGCTCGACCAGGTCGTAGGGCCAGCCCCAGGGCAGGTCGATCGGCGCCGTGGCGTCACCCACCACGGTGCGCCGCTGCTCGCCGACCATGACGAACCCCAATTCGTCCCGAGCTGCATCCTCGACACCTTCGGGGGTGTTGAGGCTGTCGACCTCGGTTTGCAGTCGGTCGGTGGCTTCCTCGAGGGCCTCGAGTTCAGCCGATCGATCCTCGAACTCGGTGCGCTGACCGAACCACGACTTCACTGGCAGCACCAGAAACGAGTTGGCGAACGACCCGACGACCAAGATCATGCCGAGAGTGAGGACGACGTACCCCACCCGCTTGGGAACAAGTCTCTCGTGACGCGGTGTGGGGCGAGTGAGGTCGCCACGCGTCACCCGCGTCGACGTCTTTCCTCGTGCGCGTTTGGTCGCACTTCCTCGCTTGGCTGCCACCCCGACATTGTGCCGGTTTTCGAGCACTCGTTGGTGGCACCTCGCCGGTGGTGGCTCGCCGGTGCACGGACTGGATCAGTCGAGGGGAGCGAGAGCGGCCCGTCCTCGATAGCGCGCCGCATCACCGAGCTGCTCTTCGATTCGTAGCAACTGGTTGTACTTGGCGACGCGATCGCTGCGCGCCGGTGCACCCGTCTTGATCTGACCACAGTTGGTGGCCACGGCGAGGTCGGCGATCGAGGTGTCTTCGGTCTCGCCACTGCGATGACTCATCACAGTCGTGTAGCGATGGCGGGTGGCGAGGTCGATCGTCTCGAGCGTTTCGGTGAGCGAGCCGATCTGGTTGACCTTCACCAGCACGCTGTTCGCCACTTTGCGTTCGATGCCTTGGGCCAGGCGCCGACTGTTGGTGACGAAGAGATCGTCGCCCACGAGTTGCACGCGACCGCCGAGGACCGACGTGAGATCGGCCCAGCCGTCCCAGTCGTTCTCATGCATGCCGTCTTCGATCGACACGATGGGGTAGGTGCTCACGAGGCGCGTCCAGTACTCGACGAGTTCGGCCGGCCCGAGAACCTTGCCTTCGCCCGACAGTTCGTAGCGCCCGTCGACATAGAGTTCACTCATCGCCGGATCGAGCGCGATGGCGATGTCGTCGCCGGGAGTGAAGCCGGCCGCAGTGATGGCGTCGACAAGAATACGAATCGCATCTTCGTTGGTGGCGAGATTGGGTGCGAAACCGCCCTCGTCACCCACTGCCGTGGAAAGTTCGCGATCGTGGAGGATCTTCCTCAGGTGGTGATAGGTCTCGGTGCCCCAGCGCAATGCCTCGCGAAAGCTCGGCGCACCGACCGGCATGATCATGAATTCTTGGAGGTCGATCGTGTTGTCGGCATGTGCGCCGCCGTTTATCACGTTCATCATGGGAACGGGCAGAACGTGAGCGTTGGGTCCGCCGACGTAACGCCACAGTGGAAGATCGAGTTCGAGCGCGGCCGCCTTGGCGACGGCGAGACTGACCCCGAGAATGGCATTGGCACCGAGGCGTGATTTGTTGGGCGTGCCGTCGAGATCGTTGAGGTGAATATCGACGCCGCGCTGATCGAGCGCGTCGAGGCCACTCAGTGCCGTGTCGATCTCACCGTTCACGAATTCGACCGCGGTCATGACACCTCTACCGAGAAAACGAGACCCTCCATCGCGCAGTTCGACGGCTTCGTGCTCTCCGGTGCTCGCACCCGACGGAACGATGGCCCGGCCGGAGGCTCCCGACGAGAGCAGTACCTCGGCTTCGACGGTGGGATTGCCTCGGGAGTCGAGGACTTCACGAGCGGTCACGCGGGCGATCTCGGTCATGTAATCACGTTAGTTCTCAGGAGTTCTCGGTCTGTCGTCGACATAAAACTCGATATGTGACTCGGCACTGGCCCGAAGAAGATTCGTGGTCTCGCGAAGAGTTACTTCGGGGTCGATGCCACGACGACGGCATTCGGCCACCAGCTCGAGGAGCGCGCGACCAAGATCAGGCGCATCAAGCATCGACATGTCACTTGTCAGGCCAAGTTTCTCGATCTTCTTCAGCACTGCCGAGGCGTACGACAGTGACCCCGAACTCGATGGAATGTTGTCGAAGGGGCCCTCGATCGCGCCGCGCGCCGCCTTCTCGGCTCGCTTGATCGCGTCCCAGTCGGTCACGAGTTCGTCGATGGACTTCTCCTCGCGAGCGAACACATGGGGATGACGGCGGACCAACTTGTCGTTGATGCCCCGAGCGACGTCGGCCATCGTGAATCGACCTTCTTGTTCGGCGATCGCCGCATGGAACTCGATCTGATAGAGAAGATCGCCGAGCTCTTCGACGAGGTGTTCGTCCGTCGCCGGATCATCGGGATCGAGAGCCAGGATCGCGTCGACCACTTCGTGCGTCTCCTCGAGCAGATATGTGACGAGGGAACGATGGTTCTGCTCACGATCCCACGGGCACTCCCGACGAAGAGTTCGGGCCAATTCATGAAAGGCGACCAGTTCACGTCCGACCGGGGCGGCGAGACTCGGCACGAAGAGCGACGTGAGATGGTCGGCCTCCAGAGTGCGATCGATCTCGGCCCATGTGGTGTGCACGATCTGCTCGTCGGGCAGACCGAGATGATGCAGGAGTACGACCTCGCAATCATCGTTCGAGGTGTCGACGAGGTCGTCGGCCGCCAGCTTGATCTCCGACAGCACCCAGTTGGCATGACAGTGAGCCACCAGCAGCGGACCGGCCAGGCCGGCTGCACGGCGTGAGAACTCGTGACCGTCAACCAGGGTGACCCCGTCGTCGACGGGGTCGACACCGAGTCGTGCCCACACAACGTCGAGAAAACTCATGGCCGGATGCAGCACGACGTCGACTCGATGATCGTCGCGAAGGAGTCGAACCGTTCGTTCGAGCACCAGGGGTGAACCCGGCACGGCGTAAACGATTCTCTCACCGGCTTCGTGAGCCCGAACCGTCTCGTCGACGATGTCCTCGACGATGGTGGAGTACACGTCGTCGAAGTCACTCGCCCGTTCGTAGATCTCGTCGAACGACTTTGCGTCGAATACGAGATGGGCGCTCGGATGGACCGAGGTACGCAAAAACCGACGAGGAGAAGCGCCGATCACGTTCGTGGTGTGTTCGGTGACGTACTCGTCGCCACCCGGCCCGAGCCCCACCACATGAAGCACGGGCCTCAAAGGTGATGGGCTGATACCACGGTCAGATGGTGTCACGGTGCGACGACGCGACCCGTTTCGGAATCCCAGACGCCGTATTGGGAGCCGACCCACACATCAGCCGCCGAGAGTGCGGTTTGGCGCTCGGCCTCGGATGCACCGAGACCGACGAGTTCGCGAACATCGTCGGCGATCTCGTCGAAGGGTCGGAGCAAAGCAATGACCCAGCCCACACCGGGAATCTCGAACGGGGGTGTTGGTACAGCGATCTCGGCGTTCGAGAGGGCAACGGCGAATTCGGGAACTATCTGACTGGATAGGGCGACGCGATCGAAGCAACCGAGTCCGGAACCAGGGTCGGTGATGACGCCGCCATTGGCGGCCGACGAATCGAGCGAGTACTGCGCGGCGAGTTCACCGAAGTCGGCCCCGACATCTAGTTGATTGGAGATGTCGGCGATGAGCGTCTCGTCGGTGACGAGGATCGCTCTCAGGCAGAACGCCCCCGATTCACTCGGGCCGGCTTCGTACAAAGCCCCCAACTCGTCGGTCGAAGGTCCGAATGCTGCCGCGAATGCCCGTTGAACAGCCGTGGCACGCACGTAAAAATCCTGAGCGACCGTCGATGCGTCACCGAATCCGGCCTGCTCGCCGAGAATCGCCCGCGCTTCGTCGAGGTCGGCCTGCCGGATCGAGACATCGCGTGCAGCGAGCGATTCAGTCAACACGATGGTGGTAGCCCAATCGGAGAGGAGTCCACGGGCGACCGACGCGTTGACCGTGCCGTTGTCGCTCTCGGCGGAGGGGATGGCGGCGGCGTACCCCGACAGCAGGTCGTCGAAGTCCGACCCCGACAATGACTGGCCGTTCACTCGGATGGCCGTCGACTCGACGCTTGCGCACGCCGTGATCGAAACCGTGGCGAGGGCGACGGTCAGGGTGAGGGCCGTGGCCAAGCCGGCACGGAAGGGGAGGACACGACGAAAATTCACGTCGCCAAACTAGTCGCCCACTCAGTTCTCGGCTGTGGGAAAGAGACGACTCAGGAAGTCGAGCAGGTACTCGACGGGTTCCCGGGTTCGCGGCACCGGCACGATCAGCTGTTGGATGGTGTCCTTGTAGATCGCGTCCTTGGCCAGTCGTGACAGGCGCATCATGTCGGACACCTTCATCGTGACCGGCGATAGACGGGCGTCGGAACGCGTGACCACGACCTCGGTCGCCCCGAGCCGATGGCACTCGGCGCGTACCCGTCCCACCTGGAGAAGCATCTCGGCCGGATCGGGAATCGGACCGTAGCGGTCGAGCCACTCGGCACGAATGTCGTCGACTTGCTGCATCGTCTCGACCATGGCCAGACGCCGGTAGGCCTCGAGTCGCAGGGCTTCTTTTGGTACGTAGTCGGTGGGCAGAAAAGCATGGGTGGGGACGTCGATCTTGATCTCGGATGGTTCCTTGACTGGCTCACCCTTCATCTCGCCGACGGCTTCGGTGACCATCTGGCAGTAGAGGTCGTAGCCGACGGCGGCAATGTGGCCGCTTTGGGCTTCGCCGAGCAAATTGCCGGCGCCGCGAATTTCGAGGTCGCGCATGGCGATCTTGAATCCGCTGCCGAGTTCGGTCGACTCTCCGATCGTGCGCAACCGCTCGTACGCGTCTTCGGTGAGGACGCGGTCGGCGGGATGGAAGAGGTAGGCGTACGCGCGCTGGCCGCTACGACCCACTCGACCGCGCAGCTGATGCATCTGGCCGAGACCGAGAAGGTCGGAACGCTCGACGACGAGAGTGTTCACTGTCGGCATGTCGATTCCGCTCTCGATGATCGTGGTGCAGACCAGTACGTCGTATTCGCCTTCCCAGAAGTCGAGGACGATCTGCTCGAGAGTTCCCTCGTCCATCTGGCCGTGGGCGACGGCGATCCGCGCCTCGGGGACGAGTTCGCGCAGGCCGGCCGCGCATTCTTCGATCGTCTGCACGCGGTTGTGCACCCAGAAGACCTGGCCCTCGCGGAGCAGCTCACGTCGAATGGCTTCGATGGCGACTCGCTCGTCGTATTCGCCGACGAAGGTGAGGATCGGTTGACGATCAGCCGGCGGGGTCTGCAACAGAGACAGGTCGCGAATCCCCACCAGGCTCATCTCGAGCGTTCGTGGAATGGGTGTGGCTGTGAGGGTGAGCACGTCGACGTTCGTCTTCAGGTGCTTCATGGCCTCTTTGTGCTGCACACCGAAACGCTGTTCTTCGTCGACGATCAGGAGTCCGAGGTTCTTGAACTTGACCCCGCTCGCCAAAAGTCGATGGGTTCCGACCACGCAGTCGATCTCGCCGGATTCGAGTCCGGCGATCACCTGATTGGCTTCCTTCTGGGTCAGAAAGCGAGACAAAGTCTCCACGCGAATCGGGTATCCGGCGAAGCGGTCGGAGAAGGTGTTGCCGTGTTGTGAAGCGAGCAGTGTGGTGGGAACGAGAACGGCCACTTGCTTGCCGTCCTGAATGGCCTTGAACGCAGCTCGCACCGCAACCTCGGTCTTGCCGAAGCCGACGTCGCCGCACACGAGCCGATCCATGGGGTAAGGGCGTTCCATATCGACCTTGATTTCGTCGATGGCCTTTTGCTGATCAGGGGTCTCGACGAAGGGGAAGGTGTCTTCCATCTCGTGCTGCCACGGTGTGTCGGGGCCATAGGCGTGGCCGGGTGCGGTCACCCGCTTCTGATAGAGCACGACGAGTTCCTGTGCGATCTCGCGCACTGCACTGCGCACACGAGCCTTCGACTTCGAGAAGTCAGCGCCGCCGAGGCGGTGAAGGACCGGTGTTTCGCCACCGACGTATTGGCGGATGGTGTCGATCTGATCGGACGGGACGTAGAGCTTGTCGCCTCCCTTGTAGGCGAGCAGGAGATAATCGCGTTCGATACCGCCGATCGTGCGCTTGACCATTCCTTCGTACTTGCCGACCCCGTGCACGTGGTGCACGACGTAGTTGCCCGGTTGCAGATCTTCGAAAATCGTGGTCGACGTGGCGCGACGTCGAGCCGGTTTGCGATGAGCGCGACGCCGTCCGGTGATGTCGGCTTCGGCGACCACGGCCACCTTGGCCGACGGAATCGTGAAACTCCTGTGCAACGGAGCGACGACCACGACGCCTCCTGAGCCCGAGAGGTCCAGGTTCGAGACGGGGAGGCCTGTCTTGCTGTGCGCTACCGAGAACGCCAGTCCGGCGTCACCGAGCAAGGAGGCGAGGCGTTCGGCCGAGCCGGCACCGTCGGCGGCCACTACGACGCGGTACCCGTCGGCGAGCAACTGGGTGAAACGGCCGGCTGGACCTTCGCCGAGAGTCCCTATACCCGTGGCCACACCCCAGCCGCTCGCTTCGAGAAGTGGCACCTCGGGACCGTCGGCGACCGGAATCAGGTTCCACGAACCGCGAGTTGCGCCAAGTAGTCGATCCGGTTCGGCATGCAATCGTGGAAACTCACGTGACTCGTCACGGGCCCATGATGAAGCGAGGGCGCTAGCCAGGTCGGCTTCTTCGGCCAAGAGATCGTGCGCGCGATCGCGCAATCGTCGAGGTTCGACGAGCACCACCTTGGCCTCGGGAGGCAACACATCGGTGAGCAAGCGCGGCGACGTGGTGAGCCAGGGAAGCCAACTCTCCATTCCGTCGAAGATCTGGCCCTCGGCGAGACGCTCCCAGTTTTCGCGTCCCCACGGATCAGAGGCCACGAGCGCGGCGGCGCGTTCTCGACAGCTGTCGCTCATGATGAGTTCACGTGCCGGAAAGATGAGCGCTTCGTCGAGATCGGCATCACTTCGTTGGTCGTGCACCGAGAAGGTGGTGAGTCGATCGACTTCGTCTCCCCACAAATCGATACGGATGGGGATGTCACTCGTGGATGGGAATACGTCGACGATCGCGCCACGCAAGGCGACCTCACCGCGATGCTCGACGAGGTCTTCACGTCGGTATCCCCGTTCGACCAACGTGCGCACGAGCTCGGTCGGATCGAGAGTGGCACCCCTGCGAACGACGATGGGCCCGCAGCCCGGCTCGCCGGGTGCCGTATCGGGTCCGAGTTGCTGGAGTAGCGAGCGCATACTTGCCACGATGATCGTCGGCCGTTGATCCTCGGATTCGCCGAGACGCCACAGCACCTCGAGACGCCGACCCATCGTCTCGACGCTTGGGCTCACGCGTTCGAAGGGGAGGGTTTCCCATGCCGGAAACAGCATCACGGCCGGCGCAATGACACCCGACGTGGAGAGATCTCCCGACATGAAATATCTCAGGTCGTCGTACAACTGGCCGGCCATGGTGCCGGTCGGGCAAGCGAGGATCAATGGACGACGGCCCGACAACTGGGCGAGTGCGGCGATGCTGATGGCCCGTGCCGAGTCGGGGACCGCAACCGTGCCGTCGACGGCACCGATGAGGCTCCGGAGCGCGGGGTCGTCACGCAGACGCGGCGGAAGGGAGGCGAGAACGCTCACGGGAACGTCACGAGCCGTTGAACTTGTTCATGGCGGCGTCCACGCCATCGAGGACGATCGCCTCCACTGCGTCGGCAGCTACCTGAACCGCCACGTCGAGAATCTGACGTTCGGCGGGCGGCACACGACTCAGCACGTGATTGGCGCCCTGCTCTTTCGATGATGGTTTTCCGACGCCGATCCGGACCCGGGTGTAGTCCTGAGTGCCGATCTTGGAAGTGATGCTCCGTAAGCCGTTGTGCCCGCCGAGCCCGCCGCCGAACTTCACCCGCACCGTTCCGGGTGGCAGATCGAGTTCGTCGTGAACGACGACCAAAGCGGGGAAATTCCTCTCGAGAGCGAAACCGTGTCGACGGATCAACTTCGACACCGCTTGGCCGCTTTCGTTCATGAAAGTGAGCGGGAAAGCGACGATGGCGCGTTTCATGACGGGAGGGGTGCCGATACGCACCTGCGCTTCGACCGCCGAATCGCGCCCTGAAGCGAGTGAGGTGCCACAACGTTTGGCGAGTTCGGTCACGACCTCTTCGCCCACATTGTGTCGGGTGCGTGCGTATTGCTGGCCCGGGTTACCCAATCCGACCACGAGAAAGTCGAAGGTGGGCGCATGCTTCTTGCCGGCACGATCGCCGCGCGACATCAAGCCCATGATTCACAGTCTCGCGTTCACGGTCTCGCGCTCACGAGACGTCGGGGGGTTGTTCTGGGTCAGGACTCGGCCGAAGCCTCGCCGGCGGCTTCGCCAGCGGCGGCACCTTCGGCCGGTGCGGATTCGGCGGCCGAGGCAGCCTTCGAGCTGGCGACGGTGATCACGACCGGCATCTCGGGATCGCCCGAGGCGCGGCAACCAGCCGGCATCGTGATCTCGGAGAGACGAATGACATCACCCATCTGCATGTCCGACACGTCGACGGCGATTTCGTTTGGCATGTTGGCCGGAGTGGTGACGATTTCGAGAGTGTCGGCGGCGGCGTCGACGAGTCCGCCGTCGGACAGGACGGCCTTGGCGTTGCCGACGAGATGAACGGGGACCGACACAGTGAGTTCTTCACTCAGATCGATGCGCATGAAGTCGACGTGAGCAACAGTGCGACGAACCGGATGGCGCTGCATGTCCTTCACGACGGCCGGGTACGAGTTGCCGTCGACTTCGAGAGTGAGGATGGTGTTCGCACCAGCGGGCCCCGACAGGGCGAGCCGAAGTGCGCTGCGCTCGACGGCCACCGACACTGGTGACATGCCCTGACCGTAGAGAACGGCTGGGATCGATTCCTGGCGACGCAGGCGGCGGGCGGCGGGCGAACCTTCGGCGCGTCCCGATGTGAGGCGAAGTGTGGTGGACATGACTGGCCTTTCGTGCATCCCCCGGCCCGGACCAGGGGTGATACCGACTGGCCATGCTACGGGTCGGACTACTGGATCACACCAGGCCGATCCCCGGGAGTCAACCGGGATCTTCCCAGGAACTCAGGCCTGGTTCTCGCCGCCGAAGATCTCGGACACGCTGGTGTCGTCGAACACTGCCGACAGGGCGTCGGCAATGATCGGAGCGACCGAGATGATCTCGATCTTGTCGATCATCTTCTCGGCCGGAATGGGCAGGGTGTTGGTCAGAATCACCCGGTCGATACGCGAATTCTGCAGCCGTTCGATGGCCGGACCCGACAGAACACCATGAGTGGCCATGGCCCAAACCTCGGTAGCCCCCTTGTTCAGGAGCAATTCGGCGGCCGACACGATGGTGCCACCGGTGTCGATCATGTCGTCGGTGAGGATGCAGAGGCGCCCCTCCACGTCGCCGATCACGTCGAGAGCCTGGGCGGTATTGGTCGTGCCCTTCGGACGACGTTTGTACACGAAGGCGAGGTCGGCGCCGAGGTGCTGCTGCATGCGCTCGGCCACCTTGATGCGACCGGCGTCGGGCGACACGATGACCGGATCCTTGGCGTTGGCCCGGATGTAGTCCTCGATCACGGGCATGGCGGTGAGGTGATCGACCGGGCCGCCGAAGAATCCTTGGATCTGGCCGCTGTGCAAGTCGATCGACACCATGCGCTTGGCGCCGGCGGCGAGGAACAGGTCGGCGATGAGGCGGGCGGTGATGGGTTCACGGCCTTCGGCCTTGCGGTCCTGGCGGGCGTAGCCATAGAACGGGCACACCGCCGTGATGCGTTTGGCCGAGGCCCGCTGGGCAGCGTCGATCATGATGAGCTGCTCCATGATCGAGTCGTTGATGCTGCGACCATCGCATCCGTAGTGCGTCTGCATGATGAACACATCGCAGCCGCGCACGCTGTCACCGAAACGTGGGCGAACCTCGCCGTTGGCGAATTCGACGAGATTGGGATCGGCCAGTTCGATCCCCAGGTTCTGAGCGACTTCTTGGGCCAGAGCAGGATGGGTCCGACCCGAATAGAGAACCATTCGCTTGGTCGTGACCTTGTCCATGGTTCTCCGCCGCCCCCTTTGGTTCGATCAGTTCGAAGTGTGCGTTCTCACTTCACTCAGAACTTCACTCGGAACTATAGAACGCTCCGGTCGTCTGACCATCAGCGACACGGGAGCCCGGAGTCAGATGTGCGAACGGACCCACGTGACAGTTGGATCCGATATGCGCATCGTGGGCGACGGTGTTCTCGACCGTCGACCGGTCGCCCACTGTGGTGTCGACGAGGCGAGTGTTGGGGCCGATCTCGCATCCGTCGCCGAGAGTCGTCCGGCCCTGCAGGATCGTGCCGGGGAAGAGAGTGACGTCGCGGCCGATCGACACCGTGGTGTCGACGAAGGTCTGCCGCGGGTCGAGCATGGTGACTCCGTTCAGGAGCCAATGGCGATTGATACGAGATCGCAGTTCACGTTCGGCGAGGGCCAACTGCCAGCGATCGTTGACGCCGAGCGTCTCGGCCGGATCGGCGGTGACGGCCCCGACCTGATGGCCCATTCCGGCCAGTGAGGCCACGACGTCGGTGAGGTAGTACTCGGCCTGCGAGTTGTGCGGCGAGAGGCGACGCAGGGCCGGGCCGAGGAGGTCGCGTCGGAAGGCGAAGATGCCAGTGTTGATCTCGGTGATGGCCCGTTCTTCGGGTGACGCGTCGCGTTGTTCGACGATTCGCAGCACCCGCTTCGTTTTCGGGTCGCGCACGATGCGCCCGTATCCGGCCGCTCCTCCGGGAGCCCCGGCCAGGTCGGCCACGAGAACCGTGGCGCCGAAGCCATTGGCCTCGTGGTGGCTCACCAGATCGTCGATGGTCTCGGGACGCAGCAACGGCGTGTCACCCGTGAGCACCAGCACCGTGGACGTGTCGTCGAGATCAGGAGATGTCAGGGTTCGATCACGAGCATCGAGAGCATCGAGAGAATCGAGTCCCACCAAGGTGGCATCACCAGTGCCGCGTTGGACGGCCTGTTCGGCGAACAGCATGTGGGCCCAGTCGGGGGTGTCGTCGACCACTCGCTTGGTGACTCGCTCGCTGCCGTGGCCGACCACCACGACTGTGTGGGCCGGTCGAACCATCGACAGCGAATGCACCACGTGCATCACGAGCGGCCGTCCGCAGATGAGATGCAAAGGCTTGGGTCGGGTCGACCGCATCCGGGTCCCTTCACCGGCGGCCAGGATGAGCGCGTTCACGGGCACCGACTAGAGATACCACGAGGGGAAGTCTCGGCCCAGGCTTCCCAGGGATTCTCTGGCTCCGGGGAGAGGGCTCGAACCCCTATTCGCGGAATCAAAATCCGCTGTCCTACCGATTGAACGACCCCGGAATGTGCCGTCAGGCTAGTGATCAGGCTACTGACCAGATCTACTGCTCGATCTACTGCTCGATCTACTGCTCGACCTACCGTTCGACCTACCGTTCGACCTCCCATTCGACCTCCCATTCGACCTCTGGCTCGACTCTCGGGCGTTGGCTCGGACCTGCACCGTGGCTAACCTCGGCACTTCAGTCTTTCGAGAGGTTCTCCATGGGTTCGTTGATCAAGAAGCGACGCAAGCGGATGCGCAAGAAGAAGCACAAGAAGATGCTTCGCCGCACGCGTCACCAGCGACGCAAGTAATCACTGGTAGTTCGTCACCACCACGGTCGCCTCGGGTAATCGTGGTGAGATCGAGTCGTGATCACCGATCACGAACCACGTCGCACCGCTCCCCGCCAGAGTCGGAGGATGTCCGACCTCGCGAGTGATCCTCGACTTCCACTCGACGAGCTCGGGCTCGACCACGAGGGCCGCCCGCTCGAGGTCGTTCACAGGATCGTCCACGTGCTGGTCCACGTCTGACTGTGGGGCGGTGGAGCCCGGAACATTCAGTTCATCCCAGGCGCGGTAGACCGCCGGAGTGCTCACCGAGAACGGCGGCACGACGAGCGTGACATTGCCGGGGTCGCCAGGAATTGCTTCGACGATCTCTCCGATGCCGCGGACCCGAGCCCGACCGTGGCCCGACAGGCAGAAAGCCACATCGGCACCAATGCGAGCCGCTAGGTCGAGATCGGTCACGCCGGCCCACCGAAGAATTGCCGCCGCATCGGCTGATCCGCCCCCGAGCCCGCCGCCGTGCGGAATGTTCTTCGTCACGATCACCTCGGCTGAGCGCCCGGCAACTTGGAGGGCCCTTGACACGAGATCGGTGCCCGACGTTCCGTCGAGTCCGGCCGAAAAGCGTCCGACGTACTCGACGCGACTTTCGGAACCGGGTGGGAGTTCAGTGATGTGCAAGACGTCGTGGAGATCGAGCGTCGTCATGACGGCGTCGATGAGGTGAAAGCCCCGGAACGGGTCGCGATCGCAGATGCCGGTGACGCGCAGGCTGAAGGTGAGCTTGGCTGGAGCGTGCAGTACCTCGGTCACGGCTTGCCCCTCGTCACTGCGTCGGTCAACCGTCCCCAGTCGTACACCGACAGTTCTTCGGGACGTCGGGTCGGATCGATCTCGGCGGACGAGAACGCATCCTCGTTCACCAAGCCATTCAGGGACCTGCGCAACATCTTGCGACGTTGACCGAACGCTGTTCTCACCAAGGTGAACAGTGTCGAACGATCCACGTTCACCGCTGGCTCGTCACGTCGGGTGATCTCGATGATCGCTGACGTCACCTTGGGCCGAGGCACGAACACGGTCGGCGGTACGTCTCCCAGAAGTCGGGCCGTCGCCCAATACGCCACCTTCACGCTGACCGCCCCGTATTCGGACGATCCAGGCGGGGCGGCCAGACGCTGCGCCACCTCCTTTTGCACCATCACCACGAAACGACGAATCCGGGGGACATCGTCGAGAAGATCGGCGACCAAGGGAGTCGCCACGTTGTACGGAAGATTGGCGACGACGGTCAAAGGAGCATCCTGAGGTTCGAGTGTGTTCCAGTCGACATCTCGTGCGTCGGCCTCGATCACGTGAACCCGGTCGGCGTGTTCTGATTGGGCGACCACATCGCGCAGAACCGGCGCGACACCGTGATCGACTTCGATCGCCGTCACGTGAGCGCCGGTCTCGGCGAGGGCAAGAGTGAGCGATCCGAATCCGGCACCGATCTCGACCACCTGATCACCCGGACCAACGCCGGACAGCCGTGCGATTCGCCGGACCGTGTTCGGATCGGCCACGAAGTTTTGACCAAACGCTCGACGCGGTGACAGTCCGTGACTCTCCAGCAACTCGACGATGTCACGACGTGAGTGAGTCATGGATATTCCGTGTCATGTATTTCCCGTGTCACGAGTCAGAACTGAATTTCGACCGGAATGGGAGCGTCCACCAGATCGGCCAGATCGAGGAACACGTCGGTGTGGACGATGATCGTGTTCCCGCCACCCAGCGACTCGATCGACACGTTGTCGCACACGATCGTGCGCGCATTGTTGAGATTCGTGACCGTCACTTTGGCTCCGAGGAGTGCGTGTGGTGTGGCACACGGGATCAGCCCAAGGGTTTGCGGCCAGCGCACGAAACTGGCCTGACCGGAAATCACCGTTCCGGCCGGCGGGGTGGGCACGTTCACGGTGATGATTTCGGGAGCTTTGTCGACATTGCCCCCGGGCAGAAACGCCGGTGTCGCCGAGGACGAGTCCTGCGTGATGTCGTTCACGACTCCAGCCGGACTGGTGGACGACTCCGACGTGTCGTCGCCGCGAGATGCCACCGAGATGATCACGGCCAACAACGTGACGACGATCGCCAGCGCGATACGACGACGCTGGACGTAGTTGGCCCCCGATCGTCGATCGTCTGGAAGTGGCGCATAGCCCGGAATCACGACGTCAGGCTACGGAACGAAGGGTGGCTCTGCGTGTCAGGTGGTGAGACCCGGAAACGCTCGAGTCGCGTTGTTCGACGTGAGCTCAGCCAACGTCTCAGGTGTCACATCGCGGAGTCGAGCCACGTGCTCGCCGACGTCGACCACATAGGCCGGACGATTGGGTCGACCTCGGTGAGGAACCGGCGCGAGATACGGACTGTCGGTCTCCACGAGCAGTCGATCGTCGGGGCACATCGTCGCCGCATCGGCAACGTCGGTTGCGTTTTTGAAGGTGACGATGCCCGAGAAACTCAGGAACGCTCCTAGATCGAGACACTTCGCAGCCTCGTCAGGCCCGCCAGTGAAGCAGTGGAAGATCGTTCTCTCCGGGACACCTTCGGCGGTGAGAACGTCCCAGGTGTCGGACCATGCATCGCGTGTGTGGATGACGAGTGGCAGCGAGTGCTGGTGGGCGAGTGCGATCTGTTGTGCGAACACGTCACGCTGTGCATCACGAGGCGAGTGGTCGTAGTAGTAATCGAGCCCCGCTTCGCCCAGAGCCACGAGACGTGGCGTGTCACTCTGATTGGCAAGTGTCTCGTCGATGAGTCGGGTGATCTCTTCGATGCCGTGAACTGCTTCGTGGGGATGCAAGCCGATCGTGGCCCACACGTCGTCGTGCCGAGACGCGATGTCGAGACACACTCGTGATGACGCGACATCGCAGCCCACGGTCACGAATCGGGTCACACCTCGGGCACGGGCCGCCTCGAGAACCTCGTCAGTGCTCTCGGGATACCGATCGTCCTCGAGATGACAGTGTGTGTCGGTCCAGGTCATGGGTATGTCACTGGGTATTTCACTGGATATTTCACGTGAGATTTCTTCGCGGGAACAACGGATCGCCCTTCACGACGGTCACGCCGCCCGGGTACTGACCCCACGCCACGTCGACGGGCACGCGACGATCGTCGACGTTCGCTTGCCCGGCCTCGACCATGCCAATTCGCTCCCACACGGCCTGGGCGGTTCGCGGAATCGCCGGCGAGGCGAGGATCGCCACGATGCGCAACGCTTCGAGTGCGTCACCCATCACGGTGTCGACGGCCGGACCGGGTTCGGCCTTCCACGGCTCGTTGGTCTCGAGGTAGGCGTTGGTCGCACGAATGAGTTGCCAGGTGGCTTCGAGTGCACGACTCGGTTGCACGTCGGCCCAACGGGAGATCGTTTCGTCGACGGCAGTGCGTGCCGCGGCAGCAAGAGGTGAATCAGGAGCCGGCTTGGGTCCGATGCCGTCGCACTTCTTGCCGACGACGGTGGCGACACGACTCAGCAAGTTGCCGAGGTTGTTCGCGAGGTCGGCGTTGTAGCGACCGATGAGACCTTCATAGGTGAAGTCGCCATCGGCGCCATAGGGCGTCTCGGCCAACACGTAGTACCGGAACCCGTCGACACCGACACCCAATTGATCTCTGGCGCCGCCGCCGTCAGAGGCTGAATCCTCGATCAGGTCGAGCGGATTGACCACGTTGCCGGTGGTCTTCGACATCTTCTCGCCGCCGACGAGCAACCAGCCGCCGACGGCCCAACCGGCCGGGGGCTCGATACCGGCCGACATGAGCATGGCCGGCCAATACACGCAGTGGAAGCGGATGATGTCCTTGCCGATGAGGTGGTAATTCACCGGCCAACGACGGTTGAAAAGTGATTCAGGGTCTTGGGATTCCGCGTCGCCGTAGCCCAGTGCCGTGATGTAGTTGCTGAGGGCGTCGAACCAGACATACGTGATGTGCTTGTCGTCCCAGGGGAGCGGGATACCCCACGAGAAACTCGTGCGGCTGATACTGAAGTCGAGAAGACCCTGCTTGATGAAGCCGATGACCTCGTTCATGCGATAGTCGGGAACGATCGCACCCGGGTGGTCGGCGTACCACTGCAAGAGTCGGTCGCCGTAACGAGACAGACGGAAGAAGTAGTTCTCCTCTTCCACCTGTTCGACCGGCTTCTTGTGGATCGGGCAGTTCCCGTTTTCGAGGTCGTCGTCGACGTAGTAGGCCTCGCACGGCACGCAGTACAGGCCGCGGTAAGTATCGAGTTCGATGTCGCCGTTGTCGAAGCAGGCTTGTAGAAGTTTCTGCACACCACGCCGATGGCGATCTTCGGTCGTGCGAATGAAGTCGTCGTAGCGAATGTCGAGTCGTTCCCAGGCGTCGGCGAAGAGCGGGGCGATCGAGTCGGCGAATTGCTGAGGAGCCATGCCAGCGGCGTCGGCGGCTTGCTGGATCTTGAGACCGTGTTCGTCGGTGCCGGTCAGATAGTGAACGTCGTCGCCTTGAAGACGATGCCAGCGACACAGGGCGTCGCCGACGATCGTGGTGTAGGCGTGCCCGAGGTGAGGCTTGGCGTTGACGTAGTAGATGGGCGTCGTCGCGTAGAAGCTCGGAGAACCGAGGGGACTCGAAGAATCTGAACGGTGATCGACCACGTCGGCCAGGTTACGGGCTGGTTATGGTCGGTGACATGGGATTTCCCGGTGATCACGAGTTCGATCGCGCGTTGAGCATGACGAAGCGAGACGGAGGAGATCATGTCTTCAATTCTCGGATAGCTCCCGGGTGGGACATCTTGGGGAATGCCAATGGTGGCTACCTCATGGCACTTGCCGCCCGTGCGATGTCGGAGGTGACCGGGCGGCCTGATTTCTTCACTGTCACGGCGCACTACTTGGCGCCGGCTCCGGTGAGTGCCGCCCGTATCGAGGTGCGGCCAGTGCGCTCGGGTCGACGTTTCGCCACCGCCACGTCGAGTTTGTTCCTGGTCGATGAGAATCTCGATGAGAAAAGCTCTGGTGGTCGTGAATGTCTTCGAGTGATCGCCACGATGGGGGACCTGAGCACTGATCCTGGCGGTCCGACCAAGATGGTGGACTCGCGACCCGACATCACGCCGTGGGACGAATGCTCGATGATCTCCGACACCACGATCAACGAGTTCGCCTTCATTCATGATCGACTCGGTACCCGTATCGATCCGCGTGACGCGGTGTTCCGCACTGGCGCACCGAGTGGTGAGGGAGTGATGCGCGGCTGGTTCGCCTTCCGCGATGATCGCCCCATCGACTCGTTGGCGCTGCTCTTGGCCTGTGATGCGTTTCCGCCGGCGGCGTTCAACCTCGACATGCCCACCAACTGGGTGCCGACGGTCGAACTCACTGTTCACGTGCGGGCCATTCCCGTCCCGGGACCGGTCGCTTGTTTCTTTCGCACTCGGTTCGTGCAGAACGGGCTACTCGAGGCGGATGGTGAGGTGTGGGATCAGGCCGGGACCCTGGTCGCCCAGTCCCGCCAACTCGCCCTCGCCCCCCGAGCCTGAGTCCCCGGATACGTCACCGAGAGTTCGCGAGTGTCAGGGTTGAGGTGCAGGGACCAGCCACCCTCGTGGGCCGCGTGATGATGGGTGTTGCAGAGAGGGACCATGTTCGAGAGATCGGTCGAACCACCTGATTCCCAGTACTCGATGTGGTGAATTTGGCAATGGTGATACGGCACCGAACACTCGGGTATCGCGCAAGTCTCGTACGTGGCCTCGAGCGCTCGCCGCTGGTGTGCAGTGGCGAGCCGTCTACTTCGCCCGACATCGATCGGCACCGATCGCCCGTCCAGAACCACTGGGATGATCTCGGCCCCGCACGCCAAACGACGGATCGTGTCGGGTGGGAGGTCGTGCCCGTACTGGGTGCGGTTCACTGAGTGTGCATGCAGACCGGTCGTCAACGTTGCCAGATCGACGTGAACTACCACCCCAGCGCGAACGTCGCGAGATGTGTTGTCGCCTCGATCGGTCGGGGTGACGAGTCGGGTGAGGGCAGAGGCCTGTCGGTGATCGTTGGGTTCGACCCAGGGGGCGACATCGACCGGTTCGGGATCGCCGGCGTGGAACATCGACTCGACCTGACGGGAGATGGCGCCCTGGATGGCGGCTCCCGAGACGGGATCGAACGCGCCACGCAGATGGGTCATTCCCTCGGCGTCGTTCCAGATCTTCAAATAGGTGGATCGCTTCTGCTGTTCGAAGCGTGAGAGTCCGTCATCGGTGGTGAGGTCGTTCACCGTGGCGCGAACCAAGGTGGAGAATTCGCCGATCGACATCGACTGTGCGGCCTGGGCGAGTTCGGGTACTTGAGCGAGAAACGCTGTGTGATCGGCGCCGGTGAGCCGCAGCCCCGTCTTCAAGGCGTCGACGTGAGCGGCAGTGGTGGCACCGGAGGCCAGGAGTTCACCGAACGCCGGGGCCTCCTCGACGATGATCGATCGAGCGACGACCGAACGAGCTTCACGTCCACTCAATCCGGCATGGGCCACCAGTTCGTGCTCGGGAACCACGAACACCGGCTTCTCGTCACGAGCCATGCGATCCATACGGGTGACGATCTGAACCTTCTCGGCGGCAAGAGAGGCTTCGAGAATCTTGATCTCGGCCAGACGGGAGCGCAATTCGCCGATCGACATCGACGCAATGCGTTCGGGGGACGACGACGGGCTCACTCCTCACGACTCCTGATTCGACGAGTTGGAGGTGGTTGGGCCGGAGCCGGGCACCGAGGGTCCGATTCAACGATCGAACATATGTTCGTATCGTAACCGACGTGTGGTGCAGATGCAACCGTTTCGGAGGATTTTTCTCGGACTCTCGGACTCTCGGACTCTCGGTCAGTCGCGGCCGAGCTGCAAGGCGCGCTCGTACAGGGCCTTGCGCCCGAGGCCGGTCAGATCGGCCACTGTTGCCGCCGCATCACGGGTCGACGAACCCTGTGACAACTCGTGGCGCAACAATCGGTCGACGTCGTCCTGCGACGCAGTGACCGATTCGCTCGCTCCGGCCAACACGATCACGTACTCGCCGCGTGGTTCACCGAGCGACGCGCGCACTTCCACGAGCGGTCCGCGCACGACCTCTTCGTGCATCTTGGTGAGTTCTCGACAGACGACGACTTCACGTTCGTCCCCGCATGCGTTGATCAGATCGTCGAGTGTGCGCTCGATGCGATGTGGAGCTTCGAAGACGATCGAGGTTCGCGTGTCGCGCGCGATCTCGGCCAGACGTTCGTTGCGTTCGCGCCCCGATCGCGGTACGAATCCCTCGAAGACAAAACGATCGGTGGGTAGGCCGCTGATCGTGAGTGCCGCCAGAGCGGCCGATGCTCCGGGTACGGCGGTGACGATGTGAGCAGTGTGCGACACCGCGGCCACCAAACGTTGGCCGGGATCGCTGATGCCCGGAGTGCCGGCATCCGAAACCAACGCAACGTCGCGCCCATCGTTCAAGGCGTCGAGCACGCGGGGAATCGAGGGCACCTCGGTGTGTTCGTCGAGGCGCATGAGTGTCGCGTCGATACCGAGGTTGCTGAGCATGAGTCCGGTGCGACGGGTGTCCTCGCAGCACACCAGTCCGACCGATCCGAGCACTTCGATGGCTCGTGGTGACAGATCGCCCATGTTCCCGATCGGCGTACCGACGAGGAACAGAGTGCTCATGAGACCGCCCTGATCTCGAGGTAGTCGCCCACGCGGACACCCCAACGACCGAACGATCCGGCCGAGGCTTCCACGATCGTGCGAGCCCGCCACACCGGCGCTCCCACTCGATGGCGCGGCATGTGCACTGTCTTCACGACGACCCCGTCGGCATCGAGGTACGCCACGTCGATGGGGAACTTCATGCCCACCGTATGTACCCATCGGCACGACGGAATGAGGAAGGCGCCCTCCAGATGAGATCGGCCGAGCAGTCCGCGTCGGCGGGACGCACGATCGGACACCATCTCGGCACTCGCCAGAACTCGTCCCTCGGTGACCAACCAGACCATGGTCGACGTCTCGCTCGCGGTCATACGAAACAGTTCTACACGTTGAAGCGGAACTCCATCACGTCGCCGTCGACGGGGTGGTAGTCCTTTCCTTCGACGCGGATCTTGCCCACCTCTTTGGCCTTGACCCACGAACCGAGTTCGAGCAACTCGTCCCAGTGGATCACCTCGGCCTTGATGAAGCCGCGTTGGAAGTCGGTATGGATACGACCGGCACACTCGGGTGCGCTGGAGTCGGCCCGGAACGTCCAGGCCCGCGATTCCTTCTCGCCGGTCGTGAAGAAGGTACGCAGACCGAGCAGGTGATAGGCGCTCCGCACCATACGGAAGAGGGCGCCTTCTCCGAGTCCGAACCCTTCGAGCATTTCGGCGCGCTCGGCTGGATCTTCGATCGTGGCCGCCTCGGCTTCGAGCTGAACGCACATGCCGATGATCTCGACGTTGTCGCCGGCATCGTTGAACTCACCGGCTATACGCGCCTCGACGGCCGAAATGGTGTCGAGTTCGTTCTCGCCGACGTTGGCCACCACGAGCACGCGTCGATTTGTGAGAAGGAAGTGAGGCTCGAGAATTTCACGCTGATCAGATGTGAGTCCCGCGCGGTAGAGAGGTCGCCCATCCGACAGAGCCGCCTGCGCATGCTCGAGCGCTTCCACCTCGGGAAGGAGATTGCGATCGAGCTTCGACTGTCGTTGGGCCTGGGCGAGACGCTTCTCGACGGTTTCGAGATCGGCAAGGGCCAGTTCGATCTCGACCACGCGCAAATGCTCGAGCGGATCGGAGGGTCCGGGCACGTCGTCGTCGACGAAGGCGCGCAACACGAGCACGATCGCATCGACTTCGCGGATGTTGGCCAGGAACTTGTTGCCGAGACCCTCACCTTTGCTCGCGCCCTCGACCAGTCCACCGATGTCGACCACCTGGACCGACGCATGCACGACGTTCTTGCTCTTCGACATGGCGGCCAATCGGTCGAGACGCTCGTCGGGCACCTTGGCCACACCGATGTTGGGATCCTTGGTGGCGAAGGCGTAAGGCGCAGCCAGCGCACCGCCGCCCGTGAGGGCGTTGTAGAGAGAGCTCTTGCCGGCGTTGGGGAGGCCGACCAATCCGAAACGTTCCATGAAGTCTCCGAGGCTACCCCTCGCCCTTCGGGCTGGGCCGGTTCCCACATGGTCGACGTGATTCTTCTTCCTGTCATTGCTGCTCTCACTCCGTTCACCGTCGTCCCGCCGACATCGCCGGTCGACACGACCGTCGCACCATCACCTACGTGCGCGACCTACAGCATCGAAGGTTCGCTCGACAGCACACCGAGTCCGCAGATCGACGACGGACGCTCTCCACAGCTGGAGGTCTCGGCCACCGCGTACTTGCACGATGGCGGTGACGCTCTCGTCGGCCATCGCGTGATCGCCGTGTTCGACATGGCCGATGGTGTCGCGCCGATCGAGCCCGTCGACACCGTCACCGACGCTGACGGTCGGGTGTCGATCCTCTTGCCGGTGGGAGCGGTGGGCGTGTCGTTCCGGGCCGAGAGCGCAGCCGTCGGTGAGTGTCCCGAGGTGGCGCCGGGTGACGTACCGGTCGTGGTGGTCGACGTACCGTTCCTGCCGCCCGACTTCGGTGTGGGGGAGGGGCTCGGGGACCCTCCGGCAGCGTCACCTTCCGGCACGGAACTTCCCGTGACCGGGCCCCGGGACGGGTTGGTCCTGGTGGCCGGGCTGCTCCTGGCCGTCGGGCTCGGAACACTCGCCACGCGAGTTCACCGATCGACCGAGGAACCGGGGGTGGTTGCCCGCTAGCCTGCGACTTCTATGTCGAAGAAGACCAAGAAGCGCAAGGCCCGCCTCCGCCGCTCGAAGGCCAATCACGGCAAGCGCCCCAACATGGGTCGCGGCTGAGGTACTTGCTCACCGAACTCGTTCTCGACGTCCCGTTCGCGCCTTGGCGTGACCTGGGATTCGTCATCGCACCGCACTCTGATCACCACCACACGGTGATCGCCGGAGTGCGGTTCGTCTTTTCTGGCACAGATTCACAGGGCCTGTCGGGCTGGGGATTCGATTCCGTCACCGAGTCGGTCGATTCCGTCGACGGCATCCCGACGACGATCACCGTCGCACCCAACGAGAACCTCGACCACTCCTTCGACGTGGCGTCGATCGACCACGTGGTGGTCATGACCCCGTCTCTCGATCGAACCTGTGGGGCGATCGAGTCGCGACTCGGACTTCCGTTGAAGCGCGTTCGTGAGGTGGGCGGTGGGGTCCGACAGGGTTTTCACCGCGCCGGACCGGTGATTCTCGAAGTGGTCGAACGCCCCGACATCGAGTTCGAGCAACCGGCCCGGTTGTGGGGTGTGGTGTTCGTGGTGAACGATCTCGACGCGGCGGTGGAGCGACTCGGGCCCGACGTGATCGGCACACCTCGTGATGCGGTTCAGCCGGGACGACGGATCGCCACCGTGAAGAGCGGGGCTGGCCTCGTGGTGCCGGTGGCCCTCATGTCGGCCTGATCGACACTGCTGTGCGTCACCAGCCCTCGTCTTCTTCACGTTGGGCTTGGTAAGCCTGGCCGGCCTCGCACGTGTCGAGCAGAGTGCACCATCGGCAGTTGGAGCCGGGACGGCGAACGGCCTCGGCCTTGGCCAGTTTCAGTTCGATGGCGCGCACCAATCCGGCCTCGAGACGTTTGGCCGCTGAACGAAGTGTGCCGTCGGTGATCTCCTCGGGATGGATCTCGGCTGAGTCGATGTAGAAGCTGGCGACCTTGCGTGGTGGTTGGCCGATCGACAAGAGATCGAGCAAGGCGTAGAGACGCAGATCGTCGCGATGAGCGCCGAACACGCTGCCGGTCTTCAGATCGAGGATCACCTTGTCGGGGGGACGCCCGAGAGCGAGGTCGATCTTGCCCGACACACGCACTCGACCCTTGGCGAGATTCACGGTGAGTGCGCTCTCGACTTGTGGGTACCACTGCTTCTTGATGGCGGGAAAGCCTTCGAAGAAACGAGTGAGCAACGATGAACAGTCGCCGACGAGTTCGGCGCGACTGAACTCGTCGAGTGTGACGAGGAAGTCGGCGATCGACTTGTTGGCATCGTTGCTGAGACGGGAGATCGACTCCTCGACGAGATCGGTGGGATTGATGGTGCCGCGCGTGTGAATCGACACTTCGATCGCCTTGTGCACGATGGTGCCGCGCGAATTGGCCAGGTTCCATTCGAACTCACCGCGGCCGTCGACGAAGTAGGCCTCGCACGAATGAACGTCGGTGAGGGCCTGCTTGTTGATGAAGAAGCGGTTCTCGTAGGACTTGCCGTCGGGAAGCAGATCGTGAAACGGGGCGAGGGCGGCCTCGAGGTCGGCTCGCACTTCGTCGGCCAGATCGGAGGGCAGGGGAGCGAAGGAGGGCGCCGGATCTTTGCCGATGGCGGCGATCACCCGTTGCTGGGCCGGGGTGTAGGCGGGTTCGTCGCTCATGGTTCGAGATTAGGACCGGGGTGTTGCGGGCCGAGTCACCGTGTCACACCCCCCTGGCAGAGTCGACTCTCCATGGCAGAGAACCTTCAGCGCTCCGGGGCCAGCACCCTCGACTTCGCCCAGGTGGCGCGCGTTCTCGGCCACGAAGCCCGAGCACGAGGCCTGCACGCCCCAGGGTTCAGGTGCCCACCTCGCATCGTGGGGGTCGATCGATCGATCCGCCGTAGCGGAGAGCACGTCACCGTGGCCGTGCGCGTGAAGGGACGTCCGCTCGTCGCGGTCGTGGCCGACATGATCGAAGGGGTCGTGGTGGCCAACCGTCTGCATCCACCCGTCGCCGACCGGCTGCGTCGCGAACTGTGGGACGTGATGTCGTCTCCACACCTCGTCTTGTCGTCGCCGATCGACGTGGTCGTGAGTCGCGAAAACGCCGCCTGATTACGCTCGTCCTTCATGGGAGATCAACCACCTTTCGTCGCCGTGCTCGGAATCGCGCAGGACGGCGGTCGCCCGCAAGCCGGTTGCCGTCGCCCGTGCTGTGTCGGACGACCGAAACTCTCTGCGGCGTGTCTGGCTGTCGTCGATCCATCGACCCGTCAGCGTTGGATCATCGACGCGACGCCCGACATCGCCGGGCAACTCTCGCTGCTCGACCAGATCGCCGGCACCGACACCACCGCCGTTCTGGACGGAGTTCTTCTCACGCATGCGCACATGGGTCACTACGCCGGGCTCGTACACGTGGGGCGGGAAGCCCTGGCGACGTCGTCGCTTCCCGTGTACGCCCGACCTCGTATGTCAGCGTTCTTGCGTACCAATTCGCCATGGCGCGATCTGTCCGACCATGGTCACGTGTCGTTCGTCGAATTCGACGACAGCATCGAGTTGTCGCCATCTGTCTCGGTGGCCGCCGTGGCCGTTCCCCACCGGGACGAACTGTCCGACACCGTCGGGTTCATCGTCCGAGGGCCGAACCGTCGGATTCTCTGGCTACCCGACATCGATGGCTGGGATGCGTGGGATCGTGACCTCGTCGACGTGGTGGACGACGTCGACGTCGCGTATCTCGATGGCACCTTCTTCGACGACGGTGAACTCGAGCGTGACATGACGAGTATTCCGCACCCAAGAGTTGTCGACACCCTGAAGCGACTGGAGTCGGACCGGTCGGGGTTGACGAACAAAGTTCGGTTCATTCACCTCAACCACACCAATCCGGTGCTCGACCATTCGTCGTCGGCGAGACGACGCGTGGAAGCCGCAGGTGCCACGATCGCCGCCGAAGGTGAGATCCAGAATCTCTGATCCTGCGAGACATGCCAATCCGTAACCTGGTGGGTGGGCCCGGGTGGCGGAATTGGCAGACGCGGGGGGCTTAAACCCCCCTTCCCCTCACGGGGAGTGTGGGTTCGAACCCCACCCCGGGCACGACGACGACGGAGCAGCCCGCTTGCGGCCGGCTCTCCTCAGCGAATGTCGTGGTCGTGGGCGAAGACGACCACGGCGACGCGGTCTCGTAGTCCGAGCTTGGAGAGAACTCGTCCGAGGTGGGTCTTGATCGTGGCCTCGCTGACGAACAGCGCATCGGCGGCCTCACGGTTGTTGAGTCCGCGTCCGACCACTCGCAACACGTCGAGTTCGCGCTCGGTGAGTGCGCTGAGATCGGGAGGATCTTGCGAGGTTCGATCTCGGTAGGTGGCGAGAACTCGACCGGCGACGCTCGGGTCGATCCAGGCATCGCCGTTGGCTACGTCGGTGATGGCACGCAAGACGTCCTCTCCTTGGGCCGTCTTGACGACGAAGCCAGCCGCTCCGGCGCGGAGTGCTGCGGCGAGGCTCTCGTCATCGTCGAAGGTGGTCAGTATCAGCACTGGTGGTCCATCGACGGCTCGGATGTTCGCCGTTGCGGTCGCTCCGTCGACCCGTTTCATGCGGATGTCCATGACCACGACATCAGGTCGGTTGAGTTCGATCTGGTGGATGACCTCGTCGCCGTCGGCGCAATCACCGACCACGGTGAATTCAGGGTCGGTGGCGAGCAAGCTTCGGAGACCCTCGCGGACCAGTTCTTGGTCGTCCACTAGCAGCACGCGGATCATGTGGGGATCCTCACATACAGCACCCATCGGTCGTTCGATCCCTGCGTTGTGACCTCGCCTCCGAGCGCTTCCACCCGCTCGCGCATGCCGATGAGGCCGGTGCCCGCAGATGGCATGTGGGGTCGAGCGGAGCGATCGTTCGTGATCCGGACTCCGACGTCACAGCCGTCGAACTCGATGGTGATCTGGACGGGCCCGGTCCCGTGTCGGACTGCGTTGGTCAGACCCTCCTGAATCACTCGGTACAGGGTGAGGGCGGTTGCTGCCGTGAGCGCATCGAGATTCCCGGTCGTATCGATGGTGACGAGTGCACCGCCGGCTCGGACGTCGTCGACGAGACGTGCGAGATCGTCGACCGTCGGCACAGGCGCGTCGGCACCGGAGCCATCACGGAGCAGATGCACGATGCTGTGAATGTCGCGCATCGACCGTCGGGCATGCTCCTCGGATCGCTGGAGCGATGCGATGGCTGCCTCGGGGTCGGTGCGGATCGCAAGCCGTGCGGCTGAGGTGTGCAACATCGAGGCCGCGAGCGTGTGCCCGACCACGTCGTGGACCTCCCCGGCGAGTTGGCGCCGAACATCGGAGAGACGATGCTCCGACAGCTGGCGTTCGGCGGCGAGTCGGTCCTCGAGTATCTGGAGTAGCACGAAGATCATTCCGATCGTGCCGAGGCCGGTGAGGGAGGTCCGCTCCAAGAAGTTCGAACGGCTGATCCCTTGGCTGAGCAACGTCAAGGAGACCGCGATCGGGATCGTGACCGTCCACACCGGGTATCGCGCGTCAGGGGACGTCAGGGCCAGATCGGAGAGACCTGCGGTCAGCAACGCCCCACCGATGATGCTGCCCGCGAGCCCAGCAACCCAGGACCACTCCCAGAGCCCCACACCGATCGACCAGCACACGAGGCCCGCGATCACGATCCCGCGGGCCGACTGACGGACTTGCGGTCGGTTGCGTCGGGCGTCGCGTGAGGACTCCATTGCGTCAGCCTTTCAGACGTTGGCTCGGTCTGCATCGGCCGTGGAGATGATTCCGAACCCCTCCCGAGGATGACGCGGATGGACCCTCAGGCCGACGACAGCACGTCGGCATTGGTTCAGGCTGTTGCACAAAGCACCGAGCCCGTCGAGGGCGGACGAAAGAGGAGCACACATGAGCAGTACCAATGACAAGCAGGATTCGCCGCTGTGGCCCAAGCAACTCGGCATCGGACTCCTCGGCGTCGCTATCGGAGCGGCCATCGGTGCCGGTACCGGGATGTGGTGGATGATGGGAGTGCTCGGCGGAGTCTTCGGCGGGTTCAGCGCGATGCTCGGCCGAGAGCGGAGCTGACGGTGAACGTTGCCGATCGATCAGCTGCGATCGTCGTCGACGGGCTGCGCAAGTCGTACGCCGGCCGCGACGTGGTCCGGGGGGTGAGCTTCCGCATCGAGGCGGGGGAGTGTTTCGGCCTGCTCGGCCACAACGGCGCGGGAAAGACCACGACCATCGAGATTCTCGAGGGGTACCTCGACCGTGACGCCGGGACGGTGTCGGTCCTCGGCTGTGACCCGGCTGACGCGACCGCCGAATGGCGTCGCCGCATCGGGGTCGTGTTGCAGGACATGGATGTCTTCCCGACCCTGACCGTGGTCGAGACGGTGCGCATGTTCGCCGATCTGTACCCGGATCCACGAGGGGTTGCCGAGACGATCGACATGGTCGGCCTCACTCCTCGGTCCTCCGCCCGGGTGGGAGGCTTGTCCGGCGGCGAGAAGCGCCGTCTCGATGTGGCCCTCGGCATCATCGGCGATCCCGAGCTGTTGTTCCTGGACGAGCCCACCACCGGTTTGGACCCCGCAGCTCGCCGAGAGGTGTGGGCGATGGTCGACGAGCTGAAGGGAACGGGGGTCACGATCGTTCTCACGACGCATTACATGGACGAGGCTCAAATCTTGGCGGATCGTCTGGTCATCCTCGATGACGGCGTCGTCGCCGCGGATGGAACCTTCGATGAGTTGCTCCGTGTCCACGGTGACGCGAGGACGATCTCGTTCCGACTGCCGGTCGACGTCCCAGCTGAATCCATGGGCGCGGCGATTGGTGTCGAATTCCACGCCGACGGGTTCCGGGTCGAGTTCTCCAGTGTCGACCCGCAGCGAGACCTGTTCCGGCTGCTCGGCTGGGCCGAGGAACGCCGTGTCCTGCTCGACGACCTCGCCGTTCGGCGCAGTTCGTTGGATGACCTGTTCCTGTCCGTCAGTGCCGAAGATGCGGCGACAGGAGCCGCCGGGACCGAGGCGCTTCGATGAGCACCGCATCCATCTTCGTGAGCCAGGCTCGCTACCAAATGCTCGCCAACATTCGAGCCGGTTCGGCCATCGCAGTGGGCATCATCATGCCAGTGGTCTTCTACCTCGGTGCGTCAGCGCTGTTCGGTTCGGCCGCCATGGGCGGTGACTCACCGGTCGAGGTCCGCGGTGCAGGAGAGGCACCCGATCTGCGCACGTTCTACGTCGGTGGGTTCATGGCCTACGCCGCTCTCTACGCAGCGTTCGTTGCGTTGTTGCCCGAGCTGGTCGACGTTCGCGAACGTGGACTGCTGAAGCGCCTCCGCGGGACGCCTCTTCCGCTGTCGGCGTTCGTCGCCGCGCGCTTCGCCATCGTGTTGGCGATCACCACGGTCGGTGTGGTGGCGATCGCATTGTGCGGTCGGGCCGTGTTCGGTGTGGCCACCCGAGCCGAGATGCTCGTTGCGCTGGTGGTCTACACGCTGGCTGGCACCGTCACCTTCGTGTGCCTCGGTTTCGCTGCCACGACGATCACCCGCAGCGTGTCCGGGGCCCAAGGCCTCTCCAACGGCGTTGGTGTCATCTTGGCCATGATCTCGGGGGTGTTCTTCGCTCCAACCTTCTTGCCCGACGCTGCACGTAACGTGGCCCGGTTCCTTCCCCTGGAGCCGCTCGCCAATGGCTATCAGTCGCTGTACGTCAACGATGCCTCAGGTGTCGGGCTCGACGCTGGTAACTTCGGCGTGCTCGGTGCATGGGCACTCTCCGCCATCGGTGTTGTCGCCGTGGCTGGTTTCCGGTGGAAGCCGAGACAACACCGATGATCGCAACGCCCTTCGGCCAGGCCGTCACGGCACGCAGATCCGACGTTGATGGGAACAACACGCCACAGGGTGCTGCCGAGGTGCACACAAGGTGCACAGGACGTATACGGACGCAACTGGACTCAGTGGACTGAGACGGACGACGGCCCGGACTGGCTGGACGAAATGGAGGTATCCGGACGTGTTGATACAGGCGTATAGGGCTTAACCCCCCCCTTTTCCCCTCACGGGGAGTGTGGGTTCGAACCCCACCCCGGGCACGCACGTTCATAGAGTCATCAATGAGACGTCAACGAGACAACTGAGCGAGAATCGCCCCGTGGCCGAGACTCCTGCTCCTCAATCGGCGGCACGGCCCATGTCGGGACCGGTGACGAGTGCGGATCGAATCACGTCACTCGACATGATCCGGGGTGTCGCCATCCTCGGAATCCTGCCCATGAACGCGCTGGCGTTCGGACTCGACCCGGCTGCGTACTTCAACGTGTCCGCCGACGGGATCCGCCAACCGTTCGACTGGGTGGTCGGTGTCCTGACGATGATCTTCGTCGACCAGAAGATGATGGCGCTGTTCTCGATGCTGTTCGGCGTCGGTGTCGTCATTTTCGCCGAGCGGGCCGCGGCCAAGCAGAGACGAGTGGTGTGGCTCAGCCTGTGGCGATTCGCATTGCTGTTCGCCATCGGCCTGATTCACGAGGCGTTCTGGGACGGCGACATCCTCGCGCTCTACGCGTTGTGTGCGCCCGTCGTGCTGTTGTTGCGGCGTCTCCCGGCCTCGGTGCTCGTCACCGTCGGTGTAGTACTGGCGATGCTCGGGACCGTGACTGCACCGCTCTTCCAGTCGGCGATCGGAGACGATTCAGCCGAACTCGGTGACCTCTGGTTCGCTGGCGGTGCAAGCATGGGATCCCTGGCCGAGGCCTGGATCATCGTGAATGCGGTGGGTCGGGCGCTGGGTCTCATGCTCGTCGGTGTAGCGCTCCACCGCCTCGGCATCGTGCAAGGAGATCGCGACCACGCGTACTACCGGCGTCTCGCCGGATGGGGACTTGGGCTGGGTATTGCCGTCACCACCATCGGTTCGGTGTGGCACATCGCCACCGACTGGTCCGGCGCACACGCCATCAACGGCACCATCCCCACGGGTCTCGGGACCATCCCGATGGCTCTGGGCTACATGTCCCTCATCATTCTGTGGAACCGCAGCGGAAGTCGTCATCTGGAACGCTTTCGCAACGCCGGGCGGATGGCGCTCAGTAACTACCTCACCCAGACCATCGTCGGACTCGGCATGCTCGGATGGCTCCTCGACGACGTCGAACTGACGCGCACCATGATCGCTGTTTGGATTCTTGGCGTGTGGGTCCTGCAGTTGTGGTGGTCGACGTGGTGGCTCGAACGCTTCCGTTATGGACCCTTCGAATGGGCTTGGCGATGCGCAACGTACCGATCCTGGCAGCTACTTCGCAGGTGACACCCACTTCGTCGGTCGATGACGTCTCGATCGAGATACCGTCGACGCGGTGAGTTCTCTGCGCCGACGTGTCGACGCGTGGCGAGATACATGTCGTGCCACGCGTCTCGGAGAAGTCGTCCGTGTCGCCGGTGGCGAGTGGTCGAGTCACCAGGTGTCGCGAAATGTCGCTGCGATCACGTTCTACGGCTTGCTGTCGTTGTTCCCGTTGCTTCACCTGTTCCAGTTCACGGTCGACCTGTTAGGAGGAGTGTCGAGCGACCTCGCTGATTCTCTGAGTGACGCACTCAGCGATGATCTCGCAGTTCTCGGCGAGAGTGGTGTCGTAGTCGACAGCATCGACGGTGTGACCGCCGGGGATGTCATGGCGGCTGTGTTCGGACTGCCGCTGGCATTGTGGGGAGCGACGCGTGCGTTCTCGACACTGTTCGGCGCCAATGACGAGATCTGGAACGTTTCCGACGACGCGCGTATCACCGGAGCTCGACGTCGTACTGCCTCGATCGTGGGTTTGGCGGTGTTCGCAGTTCGCGTCGTCGTGGTCGCAAGCGCCGCTGTTCTGGCATCTCTGATCGGCGGTGTCGTCGGCTGGGGGCTCGTCATCGGAGCCGAGTTCGCCGCCAATGTGTGGTTGGTCTTCGGTCTCATGCGCATCGGATCCGTTCGCCATCCATGGTCGGTGCTGTGGCCGGGAGTCGTGGGAGCTGCTGTCGGCTTCGCGGCCTTGCAGCTGTGGGGCTCGGTATTGGCCCGTCAGTGGGCTTCGGACGCGACTTCGACACATGCGGCAACCGTCGGTCTTCTAGCGGTCATGTGGGGCCACGTTCTGGTATTGCAGGTGAGTGCCTCGTTGACGGCGATGCGTCACGTACTCAAGGAACGTCGCCTCACCTCGTGAAGGGGCCGAAAGGATCGACGGCGTCGCTCGGCCCGTCGGCCATCGAGAGGTGGAGATCGTCACCCGTGTACGCATGAGCGCGCGCGACGTCGATGTTCACCTCCACTCCGAGACCGGGACGATCGCTCAACAGCAAGCGGCCGTCGACCACTCGATGTGGTTCGACGAGGAGTTCAGCGTGGAACCCTCCGGAATCTCGGATCGATTCGAGAATCAGAAAGTTCGGTGACACCGCCGCAACAGCGGCATTGGCAGCGAGGCCGATCGGTCCGTTGTAACAATGAGGAGCGATCTGAGCGCCGAAGGCCTCGGCCATCGACGCGATTTTTCGACCTTCGGCGATTCCGCCACACCGAGCCACGTTGATCTGCAAGATGCCCGCGGCGCGCCGTTCGAGAACCCGCGCGAATTCGTAACGCGTGGTCAATCTCTCACCGGAGGCAATAGGAATCGTCGTGGAACGGGCGACGTCGGCCATTCCCTCCACGTCGTCGGGCGGGACGGGTTCTTCGAACCACAGCGGGTCGTACGCCTCGAGGCGGCGGGCCAATCGTTTGGCACCCGACGGCGTGAATTGCCCATGGGTTCCGAACAAGATGTCGGCCCTCGTTCCGATCGCGTCACGGATTCGTTCGACGAATCGTTCGGAGAGTTCGAGACGTTCCATCGAGGGCTGATGTCCACCCATCACGGTGTACGGG
>CBFHWN010000007.1:0-34260 GCA_965659595.1 uncultured Ilumatobacteraceae bacterium
GGGATGCAGGCAGAAGTCGTCGAACAGTTCATCGCGCAGCGTGAGTTCGTCGAGTTGCGCTCCGGTGACGAGCAGGAGTAGCGGAACGATGACCGACTCCTTCTTGCGAAGAACCCGAGCGAAGGCCCAGGCGGCCTCGAGATCCGTGTCGCCGCACACGATGGCACCGAGCCATCCTTCGGCGATGTCGGCCTTCGACAGATCGTCGGCCGACGAGAACGCCTTCCACCGATAGCCGGCCAGATCGAGGGTGCGCGCCAGTTCGGGTGGCGGCGGCTCCGGGAAGACGGCGATCAGGTCGCTCGACATGATCAGAGCGACCTCAAGTACCGGTCGAGTTCGAAGGGTGTCACTTGCGTCTTGTAGCCACGCCATTCGGAACGCTTGTTGCGAACGAACCACTCGAAGATGTGCTCACCAAGAGCCTCGTGCACAAGGCTCGAGCCCTCCATGACCTTCAAGGCGTCGGACAGCGACTGCGGCAACTGGTCGATGCCAAGTTTCTCGAGGGCGTCGTCGCCCATCTCGAAGAGGTTGGCGTCGGCCTCGGGTGGCAACTCGTACTTTTGCTCGATGCCGCGCAGGCCGGCAGCGAGCAGAACCGAGAAGGCCAGGTAGGGATTACAGGCCGGGTCGGGGGAGCGATACTCCACGCGCGTGGCGAGAGGATTGGCCCGTTTCGGAATCGGCACTCGGATCAGCCCGCTGCGGTTGTTGCGTGCCCACGACACGTGCACGGGCGCCTCGAAACCGGGAACCAGGCGCTTGTAACTGTTGACCGTCTGGTTGGTGACCGCCGTGATCTCACTTGCATGATGAAGAAGGCCCGCCATGAAGTGCTTGGCCACGGGCGACAGGTTGTACGGATCGTCACCGTCGTAGAAGGCGTTGCCGTCGTTGTCGAAGAGCGAGAGATGTAGGTGCATGCCACTGCCCTGCACACCTTCGAGGGGCTTCGGCATGAACGTCGCGTGCACACCCTGGGCGGCGGCGACCTCTTTCACCACGAGGCGGAACGTCATCACACTGTCGGCCATCGTGAGGGCGTCGGTGTGTCGGAGGTCGATCTCGTGTTGCGAGGGTGCATCTTCGTGGAACGAGTACTCGACCGGGATCGAAAGGGTCTCCAGAGTACGGATGGTCTCCTTGCGAAGACTGCCGGTCACGTCGGTAGTAGTGAGGTCGAAGAACGACGCCTCGTCGAGGATTCGCGGCGTCTGACCCCGTTCGGGCGGCGCGAAGTAGAAGAACTCGATGTCGGGTGCGATGAGGAAGTCGAAACCGTGCGAGCGTGCACGCTGAAGGTTGCGTCGGAGGACCTGACGAGGATCTCCGTCGAACGGCGTGCCGTCGAGGTTGTGGATGTCGCAGAAAATGCGGGCCTCGGGAGCCTTGGTATCGGCCCACGGAAGAGTGACGAAGGTGTTGGGATCGGGGATCGCAAGAACGTCGCTCTCTTGAATGCGAGAGAAGCCGTCGATCGACGACCCGTCGAAAGTCATGCCGTCTTCGAGTGCGTTCTCGAGTTCGGCCGGGCTGATGGCGAAGCTCTTCAGGTTGCCGAGAACGTCGGTGAACCACAATCGGATCAGACGGACACCGCGCTCTTCGACTGTTCGCAGCACGTAGTCACGCTGCTGATCGAGCATGTTCATCCCTTCAGTCTGCCGGGTGGTTGGAGAAATCACGAGAGCCGGGGGCGGACCCCCGGCTCTCGTCACTGCAGTTCTGGCTGAGTCAGCTGCCGCAGACCGTCTCGACGAGGAGGCGAGTCACGGTGTACGGGTCCATGTTGGCGTTGGGGCGACGATCCTCGGCGTAGCCCTTGCCGGTCTTCTCGACCGACCACGGGATGCGGATCGACGCGCCACGGTTCGACACGCCGTAGCTGAACTTGTTGTACGGGGCAGTTTCGTGGGCGCCGGTGAGGCGGCTCTCGATGTCGTGGCCGTAGTTCTTCACGTGGAGGTCGACCTTCTTGCCGATGGCCTCACAGGCGGCCTTGATGGCCTTCATGTCCTTGTCGTTACGCATGGCCTTGGTCGAGAAGTTGGTGTGGGCTCCAGCTCCGTTCCAGTCGCCCTTCTTGGGCTTCGCATCGAACGAGATGACGATGTCGAAATCCTCGGCGATGCGATGCAGCAACCAACGGGCCACGGTGAGGTGGTCGCTCACGGTCAGCGCGTCGGCGGCGCCGATCTGGAACTCCCACTGTCCGGGCATGACTTCGGCATTGATGCCCTCGATCATGAGACCGGCATCCATGCACGCTTGGGTGTGCTCCTCGATCACTTCACGACCGATCACACGTCCGGTACCGACACCGCAGTAATACGGACCCTGAGGGGCGGGGTAGCCACCGGCCGGAAAGCCGAGCGGCGATCCGTCGAGGCGAAGCATCGTGTACTCCTGCTCGATGCCGAAGATCATTTCGTCAGAGGCATACTTCTTGGCGGCCTTCGCGCACGCTGCACGAGTGTTGGTCGCATGCGGCTTGCCGGTCTGGGCGAGCATCACTTCGCAGAGCACGAGGATGTTGTTGCCCCCGCGAATGGGGTCGGGGCAGGTGAAGACCGGATGCAGAGCGCAGTCCGACTTGTCGCCGGGAGCCTGATTGGTGGACGAGCCGTCGAAGCCCCAGATCGGGGGTTCGGTCACGTCGTCGGCGAGGATCTTTGTCTTCGAGCGAAGAAGGGGCGTCGGCTCGGTTCCGTCGATCCAGATGTACTCGGCTTGGTAGGCCATCGTTGGGGGTCCTCCGTGGGTGAACGTCCGGATTGAGTCCGGCACTGGCTGATGGGGCGACGTCACTCTCACAGGGAGGCATTTCTCTTCCGTTGCCCAATTGTGAACGCTGTGTGAACCAGGTGAAGGCGAACGAAGGTGGTCGACGGCGACATCTGGCCTGCTCAGCAACAGTGACGACCGAATCGCTCGACGGGACGACCGTTAGCCTGGGCGGCGTGACGGCTCCCCATGTGACGACGTTGCGGCTCGCCGTGGCCCAGTCGAATCCGGTCGTCGGTGATCTGGCCGGCAACCGCAATCGAATCCTCGAGACGTATCGAGTGGCCGATCAAGCCGGCTGTGATCTCGTGGTGTTCGGCGAATTGTCGATCACGGGCTATCCCCCTGAAGATCTGGTTCTGAAGCCGGGGTTCGTTCGTGACAACCGCGCCGTTCTCGACGACATCGCAGCGTCGACAGGTGAATGCGTCGCCGTCGTGGGTTTCGTCGATCGGTCCGGAGACGTCGATCCGGCGACGGGTCGCGACATTCTCTTCAATGCGGCGGCGGTGTGTTCACACGGTGTGGTCCGCAACGTGTACCACAAGCGAATCCTTCCCAATTACGACGTGTTCGACGAGGAGCGCACATTTCATCCGGGTGACGGGTCGTATCACCTGCAAGAAGTCGCCGGAGTCGTCATCGGACTGTCGATCTGCGAAGACGTGTGGTTCGACAATGGTCCCGTGAGCGATCAGGCTCGAGGCGGCGCGCAACTGAACCTCAACATCAACGGTTCGCCCTTCCACGACGGAAAGATCGACGAGCGCCGACAGGTATTGTCGCAACGAGCCCGAGACAACGACTGCGCGATCGTCTACGTGAATCAAGTCGGCGGACAGGACGAGCTCGTGTTCGACGGTGCATCGATGGTCGTCGACGCCCGAGGTGAGCTCATCGCGCGGTCGCCTCAATACGCGACCGACCTCGCAATCTTCGATCTCGACGTGAACTCCTCGTCGCGCCCGGTCACACTTCCGATCACCCGAATCTCGACGGCTACCCGTGCGACGTCTCCAGCCGTAGCGCCCACGATCGCTCCCATTCTCGATGGACGAGCCGAGTTGTACGAGGCCTTGGTTCTTGGAACACACGACTACGTGCGCAAGAACGGATTCACCGACGTCGTCATCGGCCTGTCGGGTGGGATCGACAGCTCGCTCGTCGCGTGTGTGGCTGTCGACGCTCTCGGGGCCGAGCACGTCCATGGTGTGGCCATGCCGTCTCGCTACTCCTCTCAGGGTTCGATCGACGACGCCTATGCCCTTGCCCAAGCCCTCGAAATCGACGTACGGACGATCTCCATCGAGCCGGCTTTCCAGGCTTATCTCGACATGTTGGAAGAGAGTTTCGCCGGACGAGGTCCCGATCTCACCGAAGAGAATCTGCAGAGTCGGTGTCGCGGCCAGATTCTCATGGCTCTGTCGAACAAGTTCGGCTGGATGGTCCTCACCACTGGCAACAAGAGCGAGATGGCGGTCGGATACTTCACGATCTACGGAGACTCGGTCGGTGGTTACGCCGTCATCAAGGATCTCCTGAAGACTGACGTCTTCGCATTGAGTCGTCATGTGAACGAGAGGGCTGGACGGGAAATCGTTCCGGAGGCGGTTCTCACCAAGCCGCCATCGGCCGAGCTTCGACCCGACCAGCGGGACGACCAGTCGCTACCTCCGTACGACGTCCTCGACCCGATCCTCGAACTGTACGTCGAACGTGATCTGACTGCCGCCGAGATCGTCGAACGTGGCCACGACGAAGACGTCGTTCGTCGTATCGCGCGTTTGGTCGACCTGAACGAGTACAAGCGACGTCAATGCCCGCCAGGTGTTCGCGTCTCGCCCAAGGCGTTCGGAAAGGACCGACGGTTGCCGATCACCAACGGCTATCGGGGCTGACCCGACGTCGATACGCCCCCAACGAAGCGATCACGCACAACGCACATCCGGATCCGAGCAGCGCCGGCGCCCCGATTCCGTGCACCTCGTACGTGGCGGTGGCGGCGAGTGACATGACGGCGCGGCCGAGGGTCCCGCCTCCGATCGCGAAGCCAAGACCGCGAGCGGGTGACTCCGGGATGGCGTTGGCGGCGAGTGGCAACAAGCTGACGATCGCGAATTCGAAGCCGAGAAGGAACAGGGCGAGCAACGCGATTCCGACTCCGACGTTCGAGCCGACCAGGGCCAGAAGAATTCCACTCGGCACGATGAGCGCGGCGCCGAGTGCGGCACTGCGCTCCTTACCCCAGACGTCGGTACGTCGGGAACTGGCGATCGAAGCGAACAGCTCGAAGGCTCCGAGACCGAATGCGACGGCCGCGATTCCCGCCTCGGTGAAACCGAAGTCGTCGTCGAGCCACGATCCGAAGGTCACGAACATGCATTGGCTGGCGGCCATGAGGAAGAACATCGCAAGAACGACCCAGTAACCCTCTTTCGGAAGGGGGCGGCGCGTACTTTCGAGACGTCGAGACGAGTGATGCTCCCCGTCAGGTCCGAGTCGACGGGCGATGACGACGGCCGTGAGAGCAGTGGCGGCGGCACCGGTGACGTATCCCCACCGCCAACTCGAGGCCGACGCGATCAGGCCCATGATCGTGACGCCGATCAGAAGTCCGAGCGCCCACGACGTTTCAGTGATGCCGATGACTCGGCCGCGTCGTTCGTAGTCGACGTGATCGTTCACCCAGGCGGTGAGTCCGACGTCGAACACAAGCTTCGACATACCGAGGGCGGTGATTGCCACGATGAAAACCACGAGTCCCGGACTGATCGCAGCCAGAGCCGCTGCACAGGACACACCGAGCAGACCGGCGACCATCGACGTGCGACGATGCATGCGGTCGACGTACCCGCCGATGATCGGCGACACGATCATGAGGAGTTCGGTGATCATGAGGGCGACACCGATTCGACTCAGACTCGTCGAGAGATCGTCGGAGATGCTGGCGAGGAAGGGCGGTGCGAACCGGAAGCATGCGTTGGCGTTGAGTCGGGCGATCGTCACCGAAAGAACGTGACGGCGCGTCTCCTCTGGGTAGGTCTCATCGAGCAGAGGTGTCAGCACGGCGACTCGTCGTCTCCGCTCTTCGCGATGAGGTATCCGATGGCGCGCTCGGCCCGCGGGTAGCGGTTCACCACGTGCCAGAAGTCGGGTCCATGGTCGTCGACCAGTAGATGCGCAAGTTCGTGCACGATCACGTAGTCGAGGACCCAGGTCGGGACACCGACCAGACGGCTCGAGATCTTGACCTCGCCGGTGAGGGGAGTGCAGAGTCCCCAGACCGCCGTGAGTTTGTCCGACCATTCGATCGAGGTGGGTAGTGGAAGCAGGTGAGCCGATGCGAGATCGTGAGCGCGAGCCGTGAGATCGACGCCTTCGGTCGCGATCTTGCGTTCGAAACGCCGCACCATCTCGCGAACGGCTTCCTCTTCCTCCGATTGCGACATCCACGACGGAACCGTGACCTTCACGACGCCGTGCTCGAAGCGGGCGCCGACACTCCGCTTGCGACGCGTCGAGCGCATCACTTCCACGGGAAGCGAACTGCTCATTCGACCGCTCCCAAATTCTTCAGCTCTTCGGCGATCAGTTCGAGTGGGAAGAGAAGCGATCCGGCTCGCCACCCACGTTCGGGATCGTGCTCGAACCACGATCCCCCAAGATTGGGAAAGTGGTGTTCGGTGCCAGTCAGCTTTCGACGGAGAATTCGCAGGACGCCGCTGTGTGACACCACGAGTACGCAACCTCCGGCGTGATACGACGCGACGTCGGAGAATGCCGACATCGCGCGCTCTTCGGTCGATTCAGCCGTCTCGAAACTCGGTGGTCGCCGGCCGGCCTCGAGCCAGCCCGGCCATTGCGCCTGAATGTCACGACGTGTGAGTCCTTGCCACTCGCCGGCGTCGTTCTCACGCCAGCGAACGTCGACGCGCCGGGTGGGACACTCGACCACTTCGGCCAAGAGATCGGCTGTCACCGACGCTCGCTCCAGGTCGCTCGAGACCACGAGATCGAACGGAGGACATTCGGATGCGATCAGCGATCCGGCTTGGCGTGCCTGGAGACGTCCGAGTGTGGTGAGCGGCGGGTCGGCCTGACCCTGCCACTTGCCAAGAGCGTTCCACTCGCTCTGTCCGTGGCGTAGGACGAGAACCCGGGTGATGTCGTTCGAGTCGGATCCGGACACGAGCGTTGACGGTACCCCCGCTACGCTCGGGACGTGGCCACCCTGCGACTGTTCGCTCAGGCTCGTGAAGCCGCCGGAACTTCGCGCGACACCGTTGACGGGTCGACGGTTGCCGAAGTGGTCGAGGCGGCGTGCCTCGAGTACGGCGAGCGTTTCGCAGCGGTCCTCCCTACCTGTCGTATTTGGTTGAACGGCGAAGAAGTCCACCCTTCCACAGCGGTGAGCGACAAAGATGAAGTCGCTGTGTTGCCACCGGTCTCGGGAGGATGTCGATGAACGACGGTGAACTGACATCGATGCCCCTGGCCGAGTTGCGTGCCGAGCGCGACGGTCTCCGAGACGAAGAAGACGCAGTCTCGTTCGTTCGACGACTGGCTCAAGGGCGTGTCGATCTGGTCGCTGCCGTACGGTCCCACCGCGAATCCGACGGAACCGGCTCGGTGGCCGACATCATCCGATCCGGAGTCGGATCGGCGCCGAGTACCGGGTCCAGCCGCCCTCCGCGTGACACCGAAGTCGCAGCCGATCATCCTCTGGTCGAAGAGTTCGAGCGACTGAGCGATCGGCTCGGATTCGACGACATGGCCGACCTCGATCCGGACTCTCTTGCCGAACTTGGTCGGGGCCTGGCCGAGTTCGAAGGCCGGATGTCGGCCCGTCGGCGTGAGCTCTTCGATCGGATCGATGCCCTCACCGCCGAACTCGTTCGTCGCTATCGCGACGGTGACGCCTCGGTCGATTCGCTCTTGCAGGGCTGACGCCCTCGATCGAGCGCCGTCTCCCCGACGCCGGTAGGTTCATCTTTCTGTGACTCGGGTGGCGATGCTCTCTTTGCACACCTCACCATTGGTTCAACCAGGTGCGGGTGATTCGGGCGGCATGAACGTCTACGTCCGAGAACTGGTGGCTGCGTTGGCCCACGCCGGTGTCGAGTGCACCACCTACACGCGACAGTGGAAAAAGGGCCTCCCACGCGAGGTGTTGGTCGAACCGAACCATCGTGTGGTCTATGTGCCTGCTGGTCGTTTCGATCTTCCGAAAGAAGACTTGGAGTCGGTCGTGCCGAGCTTCACCGATTTCGTTCTCGACGACATCGGGCGCCAGTCGGCTGTCGACGTGGTGCACGCCAACTATTGGTTGTCGGGAATCGCCGGCCATTCCGTGAAACACGAACTCGGTGTCCCTCTCGTGAGCACCTTTCACACTCTCGCCCGTGTGAAGGCCGAGGGAGGTGATCCCGAACCCGAACGCCGTGAGCGGGCTGAGGCCTCGGTGATCGGGTGCTCCGATGCCATCTGCGTGTCGTGCGACGAAGAAGAAGATCAGTTCCGCCGTCTGTACGGAAATCCACCTGGACGAGTCGAGATCGTGGCTCCGGGCGTCGAACATGCTTTCTTCACGCCCGGAGATCAGCGAGGAGCGCGCCATGCGCTCGGAATTGGCGAGGGTCCGATGGTCCTCTTCGTCGGCCGTCTGCAACCGTTGAAAGGTGTCGACGTCGCAGTGCGGTCGCTGGCCGCGCTAGGTCGCAGCGATGCCTCGTTGTATGTAGTGGGGGGATCGAGCGGCGTCGAGGGAGACGTTTACGTCGACCACGTCGACCACCTCGTGACCGAACTCGGGCTCCAGTCTCGTGTGCACTTCGTTCCGCCGCAGCCACACCACATCCTGTCCACCTACTACCGCGCCGCCGATGCGGTGTGGGTCCCCAGTCGGTCGGAGAGTTTCGGTTTGGTGGCCCTCGAGGCGGCGGCTTGCGGCGTCCCGGTGATCGCCCACGCAGTGGGCGGACTGGTGTCACTCGTCGACCATGACCGCACCGGCTTCCTCGTTCCCCAGCGCGACCCCGATGTGTTCGCTTCGTACACGGCGACTCTTCTCGATCATCCCGAGCGACGTCGTTCCATGGCCGAGGCTGCAGCCGAACTCGGACGGCGCTACACCTGGAGCTTCGCGGCGGCGCGACTTCGCCGCCTCTACGCCGACGTCGCGTCGCGTTCGCTCGTCAACTGCTCGTGAGCGATCTCCACGACGACGAGTCCCTGGCGGTCCTCGAGCGACGCGTCGACGAATGGCTGGGAGCCATGAGGGCCGGCAACGCGACCATCGTCGCCGTCGACCGGGCCGAACCCGATCCGGCTTTTCGCGCCCGTTGGTACGTTCGCATGCAGGGTGAGTCGAAGGACTTCACCACGATCTGGATCACTCTCGGTCAGCGGACACTTCGGTACGAGACGTACGTGATGCCGGCTCCCGAGGAGAATCTTCCGGAGTTCTTCGACAATCTTCTGCGTCGTAACGAGCGATTGATCGGCGCTCACTTCTCGATCGGAGCCGAGGACGCAGTGTTCCTACGCGGTGACATCCCTCTCCGTGCGTTGAACGAGGCGGAACTCGACCGCATCGTCGGCTCGGTCTATGCCTACGTTGAACAGTGCTTCCGGCCTTTGCTCGCCATCGGATTCGCGTCGCGCTTCCGTTCGAACTGAACGAGTTCCCACTCTTACCCCGCTCCACCGGCGTTGATCGGGAAGTCGTGCCGGTGGAGCACCCGCGTCTGGTTAGCGTGACGGTGTGAATGCACCGTCTGCCAACGTCCTTGCCGTGATCGGTGGAGGAAACATGGGGGCCGCCCTGGTCGGCGGTCTCGTGTCGTCAGGAGCCGCCTCCGAGTCGTCCATCGTCATCGTCGAGACGTCGGACGAGCGACGTCGAGTTCTGAACAAGATGTTTCCGCACCTTCGTATTCTCGACGCCGTTCCGGCCTGCACCGAAGCCTTGGTGGCCGTCAAACCTCCTGATGTTGCGGAAGCGGCGCAAAGTGCCGTGGCCGCCGGAGCCCGTCGAGTGCTGTCGATCGCCGCCGGAATCACCATTGCCCGCCTCGAAGAGGCATGCGGACCCGATGTGGCAGCCGTACGGGCCATGCCGAACACTCCCGCCCTTGTCGGTCACGGTGCATCGGCCGTTGCTGGTGGTCGTTTCGCCACCGAGGCCGATCTGATGTGGGCCGAGACGATTCTCGGCTCGGTCGGTCTCGTCGTCCGTGTCGCCGAAAGCGATCTTGATGCGATCACGGGTCTGATCGGCAGTGGTCCGGCGTATCTGTTTCTCGTCGCCGAGTCGTTGATGGCCGCCGGTCGAGCGCAAGGTCTCGACGATGTCGTGGTCGATGCGATGGTGCGACAACTCTTCACGGGTGCGGCTGCACTCATGGCAGAAGGTGACGATCCAGCCGACCTACGCGTGCGGGTGACGTCACCGGGTGGGACCACTGCAGCTGGTCTCGGGGTGCTCGATCGAGCGGGAGTTCGGGCGTCGTTCGTCGAAGCAGTCGATGCGGCAACGATTCGAAGCCGTGAACTCGGCCGGTGACGGCAAAATTTTTTTGCGCGGCCCGCGTGGACGTTCAAGAGTTGGCGCAGGTCACCTATTTAGTGCAAAAGCACTATTTCTGTACTGTGCAAACAACCAGGAAAAATGTGCTGTCGGCACTTCCGTTTGCGTGACGAACGTGTCTAGTGTGTCGCACAGGTCACAAGACCACCGGCTCTTCGCAGTCGGGAGACGCACCCGCAAGGGAAGCGCCGAAGGGCCGGTGCCATCGGGGGGTTGGCACCGGCCCTTTCGCGTACGGGTGCCGAGCAATTCTCGAGTCGCATTCGCCGATCGGCACTGACACACTGCGTGCGATGGGCGCCGACTTCTCGTACGACACCGTGTCGTTCCTTTCCGATCTCGGCCACGGATCCGACGCCGTCGGTGTCGTGCACGCGTTGATGCGCGACCTCGCACCGCACCTTCGGATCGTCGACATCACACACGATGTGGCGCCATTCGATGTACGAGCTGGATCGCTCGCACTCGCGCGTTCGGTTGCTTACGTTCCGCGCGGAGTCGTGATCGCCTGTGTCGATCCCGGAGCTGGTACCGATCGTCGCCTCGTGGCTGTCGAGGTGGCGGGTGGGGACGGTGTGTTCCTCGGGCCCGACAACGGACTGCTCGCCACTGGAGTTGCACTGGCTGGTGGAGCCGACCGAGCCGTCGTCCTCGACCGCGACGAGCACCACCTCGCATCGCCGGGTGCGACTTTCGCGGCTCGTGACATCCTCGCTCCCGTGGCCGCCGCTCTTGCGCTCGGCACGGCCCTCGAGGCCATCGGTTCGCTGGTCGACCCGAGTTCGCTCCTTCCGAGTGTCGTTCCGATTCCCCGAGACGAGAACGGAACGTTGGCTTGTGAAGTGTTGTGGGTCGACCGCTTCGGAAACTGTCAGATCAACGTGTCGAACGACGACGTCGAGATGGCATTCGGGTCCGGGACTCGTCGGGTGAGGGTTTCGTTCCTCGACGAATTGCGCAACCTGGAAATCGTCAGTTCCTACGGCGAGATCGGAGCCGGGGGCCTGGGCCTCGTCGTCGACGCGTCAGGGCTCCTCAGCCTGGCGATCGATCGAGGATCGGCGGCCCAGCACCTAGGTATCGGAGAAGGGGAGGCGGTCCGTTTGTCGCCTTCCGACGATCCAGGTGGAGTCACGGTTCCGGTGACCTTGCGTTCCTGACGCCTCGGCTGACTAGCGTGATCATCGTGAGACCGGCAACTACCCTCGCCGTCGCGCTGCTCCTCGGCGCCATCTTCATCGCAGGCATCGTGTCGCTCCTGAGTCTGTGACGTGACTCGGTGAATCTCGCGTCGATCGTCGAAGGCCACCAAGACGGCCGACCGGCGATCATCAGTCGTGGGCGGATCACCGACTACGGAGAACTACGCAGTCAGATCGACGGTCTTCGAGGTTCGCTGGTCGCTCTCGGAGTGCAGCGCAACGATCGAGTGGCATTGATCTGCGGCAACAGTCGAGCGTTCGTGGTGTCATACCTCGCCACGGTCGGACTCGGAGCCATTGCCGTTCCACTCAATCCGCTCGCTCCTACCCCTGAGCTGCAGCGAGAACTCGAAGTCGTGACGCCGACCGTGGTGGTGCTGGAGGCCTCGGGGATGCCGACGTTCTCGGGGCTGACCATCGATCGTCTTCCATCGTTGCGCCATGTCGTTCTGACAGACCGCCAGAGTGCGGCCACCCTTCCCGGCTCGCTCACGTCTCACTCCTTCGACCAACTGATCTCGGGGACGCCGGCACCGATCGTCGACGTCGACGATCGGCAACCCGCCGTGCTGGTGTTCACCAGTGGTACCGCCGGATCGCCGCGAGCGGCGATCCTCACACACCGCAACTTGCTGTCCAATATCGAACAGAACCGACGGATGCCCGATCACGTGCGATCCGACGACGTGGTTTTCGGTGTCCTGCCGGTATTCCATATCTTCGGACTCAACGTGGTGATCGGCATGTCTCTCGACGCCGGAGCGTGTGTGGTTCTCGTTCAGCGATTCGATCCGGTGACAGCGATCGAGACCATCGGCCAGCGAGGAGTGACGGTGGTTCCAGGTGCACCACCGGTGTGGATCGTCTGGTCGATGCTCGAAGGTTTCGACGCCTCGCATTTCGCATCGGTGCGCCTGGCTCTCACGGGGGCGGCGCGTACTCCCCCCGACGTGGCCGAACGTATGGCCGACAAGTTCGGGATCACTCTTCGTGAGGGCTATGGACTCACGGAAGCTTCACCGGTCGTCACGAGTTCGGTCGGGGTCGACCCACGTCGAGATTCGGTCGGCCGTGTCGTTCCCGGTGTCGAAGTCAGAGTCGTCGACACCGACGGGACCGACATCATCGCCGGAGACAGCGGGGAGGTTCTTGTGCGCGGTGACAACGTCTTCGTGGGGTACTGGAACGATCCCGAAGCAACGGCACGGGTGCTCGACGGTGACGGTTGGTTGCACACTGGCGACATCGCAACGGTCGATGGTGACGGTTACCTCTATCTGCTCGATCGAGCCAAGGACCTCATCATCGTGTCGGGTTTCAATGTGTTCCCGGCCGAAGTCGAAGAAGTGCTCATGCGGCATCCGGCCATTCGTGAAGCGGGAGTGATCGGTGTTCCCCATCCTCAGACGGGCGAGTCGGTGCGCGCGTACGTGGTCCTGAACGACGGAAGTGAAACCGACGAAGACGCTCTGATCGATCACTGCCACGCTCACGTGGCCCGCTACAAGTGCCCGAACAAGGTTCTGATCGTCGATTCGCTACCGCACAACCATTTCGGCAAACTCCTGCGCCGTTCGCTCTGAGCGATGCATCGGTACCGATGCGACGAGAAATCCGGAGAACAGGATCACGACACCGATCACGAGAGTGACCGAGAAGGCGCGATCCTCTCCGAGACGTCCGGCGAATGAGCCGCTCGCCGACAGCACGAGAGTTCCGACGGCGATGAGTACGTTCGCGACAGTGTGACGACGGATGTCGGTCACCTGACGTGACGCGCCGCCGAGGGCCGGCATTCGACCACGAAGTGAACGACCGATCGACCAGAGTGCACCGGCGATGATCACGAGAGCCGCCACTCCCGAGCCGATGGCCGCGAACGCGCGGGGCGCAGCGTCGAACAACTCGCTCCCTTTCGGCATGGCACCGTCCTCGACGTCACTCCACGACATCGGCGCGACGAGGGTGACACCCACGGCGGCACCGGACAGGCCGATCATCCAATTCCTGACCCGGTCACCGATTCTTCGACCGGCCAATAGGTACACGGTCCCGAGGGCCAACCACGGTACGTTCAAAATGGCGCCGGCGAGATAGAAGACGCGGAACGAGGCACGGCTCCAGCCCCGGGCCTCGGCCCACCACAAGGCCGCCGAACCGATGGCGAAGAGAACGAGGGAAATGGTCCACGCTGCTTCGTGCGGTCGCCGCCGTCTGGACCAGCGGTCGAAGGTCGAGAGGGCGAAGGCCGATGCGACGAGTGTGGCCCCGGCAGCGAGGGCGGTGTCGAGGGTCGCTGCGGCCAGCACCGGGAATCCGCTTGTCGAATTTCCGAACATGCTCCGAAGGCTAGGAGTGATGCGGTTCTCGAGGTGTTTCGAGACTGCGACGCAGGGCTGATATGACGGTGACCGATGACCGTGAGTCGATCCAGGAGGGACTTCGTGAACTCGGGAATGGCCCCGTAGCGTGTCGAAACGATGGTCGATCGCCCCCGACGCCGCATCCCCGAAGCCACGGTGATCCGTCTGCCGGTGTACCTGAGAATTCTGACCGACTCCGCCGACGAAGGTGTCGAGCACCTGTCCTCAGATCGCCTGGCCGAACTCGCCGGGGTCAACGCTGCCAAAGTCCGTAAGGATCTGAGCTACCTCGGCAGCTACGGGACACGTGGAGTCGGCTACGAAGTCTCGTATCTCGTGTACCAAATCCAGCGCGAACTCGGCCTCAATCACGAGTGGCCAATCGTCATCATTGGTGCCGGCAATCTCGGGCAGGCTTTGTCGGGCTATGCCGGGTTCGGTCAGCGCGGTTTCCCGGTTGCTGGAATCGTGGATGTCGAGGAGTCGAAGATTGGTTCGGTGATCGGCGGAGTACGTGTTCGCCACATCGACGACCTGCCGCAGATCGTGGCGGCGCGTCAGGTGTCGATCGGTGTGGTCGCTGTTCCGCCGTCGGCCGCACAGGACGCTGCCGACCGCCTGGTTCGGGCCGGCATCACGAGCATCTTGAACTTCGCTCCGGTGGTGTTGTCCGTTCCTCGCAGTGTGATGGTGCGCAAGGTCGATCTCGCCCTCGAACTCCAGATCCTCAGCTACTACGAGCAGAAGCGATCCGGAACTCTGCGCGTCGTTCCGGGTTCGGGCGCCGGCGCCACCGCGTAGCGGCGCCTCGGTCCGACCGAATCTTCGATCTACGCTCGTTGCATGAGACAGTTCGCTTCCTGGCGAGTCTGGGCCGCGATCATCGTCTTGTTCGGGTCGGCGTTGCTGGTGCGTGCATGCGCATTCGACGACGGACCCTCGACCACCATCGAGACCACCGTGTCTCGACGCGTCGATCTCATCTCGACGACTGCGACCGTTCGCTCCGACGCGCCGTGGTTCGTGAGCGGTGGCGCGATGTCGGGCGATGCAACTGTGGTGTTGGAGAACGGGAGGGTCGTTCGACTCACCGACGGAACTCTCGGCGAGAGTTCGTGCCTTTTTCCCGACGTTCTGAATGCTTGTGTTCTTCTGGCCGACACGCTGGGCGACGGTGTGGTGTGGTTCGCGTTGCTGCCGGCACCGGCGAGCGCGTCGACCGAACTCGAATTACCACCCATCGAGACGTTGCTCGACGGCGTCACTTACGCCCGCCTCACCAATGGTTGGGAGATCCCCCTGCTGGACCGCGTGATCCGACGCTGTGATGTCGAAACACCCAATCTCTCGTCGTTCGTTCAACGATTCGCCGATCGACACGTGACGATCGTCGACCTCGAGCGCGCCGAGGTGTCGGCGGTTCGCTGTTTCGAGGACTGAACCGTCAGCGGTCAGGCGTTCGGCGCAAGTTTCACGATCGCCGCTGCGGCCTTGTAAGCGGCTTCTGCCGGACCGATCTCGTCGGGACGCAACAGGTTGGCCATGATGCGCAGCACCCATTCCATGAGAGTTCGACTGTGCATTCCGACTCGACTCAACTCGCGCATGATCGCTGGGCGTCCGATGATTCGGGCGAATAGTCGGGCGACCTTGAAGTACTGCCCATATTCGGCGTCGAGCAACGTCTGATACTGCTGCAGGGCGGCCGGGTCGTTCTGGCTGATTGCCTGGTACAGAACGTCGGCTGCGATGCGAGCCGTCTCGTAGGCGTAGTCGATTCCTTCGCCATTGAACGGATTGACACTGCCGGCCGCGTCGCCGACCACCAGATACGTGGGCCCTGACTTCGGTCCGACCGAACCCCCCATTGGGATACGACCCGACGTGGCCTTCTGCGTGGGTGCGTCGGGATCGATCTCCCATTTGTGCGCAACCATGTGCGCGTACTCGTTGAGGAGATGAGTGGTGTTGACACTCTTGAAATCGCGGAAAGTCGAGAGCAGACCGACGCCAATGTTCACGGTTCCGTCGCCGACCGGAAAAATCCATCCGTAACCCGGGAGAGGATTCCCGTTGCGATCCTTCACGTCGAGCGCCGATTCGATCCACGGATCGGCGTGGCGTGGCGTCTCCCAGTAGGTGCGAATCGCGGTGCCGTACGGCCACTCCTTGGTGCGGAAGGTGCCGAGCGATCGTCCGAAGCGGCTGTTGGCTCCGTCGGCGACAATCACGTACTTGGCCGACACGTCAAAGGTGTGCCCTTCCTTGTTCGACAACGTGGCACCACGGACGAAACCACGATCGAGAACCGGTGATACCGCTTCATGGCCTTCCAGTAGTTGCGCACCGGCGGCTTCGGCATTGCGCGCCACCATGGTGTCGAGTTCGCGACGACGCACTACGTAGCCGTGCTGGGGATAGATCGGGTGACTGGGCCACTGGAGTTCGAGTTCGCGTCCGTGAGCGGTGGCTCGAAGACCTTCGTAGCGGTGGAATTGAGCCAAAGGCTCGGCCAAACCCATGTCGGCAAGTTGCTTGACGGCTCGAGGGGTGAGGCCGTCACCACAGGTCTTCTCGCGAGGAAATGACTTCTTGTCAACCATGACGACGTCGAGGCCGTGCCGGGCCAGCCAATATCCGGCTGCCGATCCTGCCGGGCCGGCTCCGATCACGAGAACGTCGTGATGTGAACCGTCGTGAACAGGAGATCCGGACATGACCATCAGTGTGTCTGCCGAGGCGATGAACCGCCCAGGCGGGAGGGATGAGTGATGGTGACGATCGACTCAGGTCGAGGTGACCCGAGTCGGTGGGTCACATGCCGTAGGCGGCGGCAGCTGTGGTTCCGAGGCGCGGTTCGGTACCCACACCCACCTCAGGACTGTCGAAGGTCAACGAGCCGGTCTCGAGGCCGAGGAAGATCTCACTCTCGGCACTGCACCACTTCTCGTACTCTTCGGCCCATTCTCCGCCCTCGTCGGCCCCCGAGAGGTCGTACCGGATATGGCAGACCACGCCGAGAATCTCGTACTGAGTCAGAGCGCCGCCGTAGGTCTCTCCCTGGGCCGGCATGGGGCTTCCGTTGTAGGAGCGAGGGTAGTGGGCGCCACCCTCCCGGTCCGGGTCGCCGTAGGTCTCGATCCCGGCCGCCTCCCAGGCTTCCGTCCCTGCATAGACCCACAAAAGCATGTCTTCGATGTGGGGGAAGGTCTTCAAGGATTCGCCACCGCTCAGGACACGGCCGGCGCCACCGCCACCATCGCCTCCGTGGCAGGAGGCGCAGGCGCCGTACTCCTCGATACCGATGGCAATCGGGCCACTGGCCTCGGCTTTTTGGGGCTGGAGGCCGCGGACGTACATGAACAAAAAGAGGGGAAGGAGAGCCAGGGTGGCCATCACCCAGGACGGAATCCGTGCCCGGGACTTGGCGGCGGCCACATAGGACGGATCGGGCTTGGCCGGAGGGGCCACCGGAGCCGGGGACTCCGCACGCGGAGCCGGCGTCGCCGGAGACGTGGTGGCCGGGACCGAGGCCCCAGAGTCGGCTGAACCGCCTCCGGCGTCGCCAGAGGAGCCACCGGACCGGCGGTCGCGAGAGCGCTTCAGAAGGTGTTCGGGAATCTCGGTCACTGACCAGTCCTTTCGGGCGACCCGACGGGGGCACGAACAACCACAGAATAGAGCCCCGACCATGCGAATCGTGAATTTCCGGACCGACGTCACGAGTGGTGGGTCGACGCCGAGTCGACGTTTCTACGATCTTCGGGAACACGAGTTCACAACCGCCCCGTTTGGGGGAGTCGGGCTGATAGACCACCTCAAAGGAACCCTCCCCGTCCCGATGTCGTGGGTCGGTTCTCGACACCCCTACCTCCCGAGGCGCGTGACCGACGTCGTCGACCGGGTCGGATGTGAGTTGGGTGCGCGAGAACCTCCGACGACTAAAGTCGGGAAGGAATTCTCATGGTGGCTCGCCATCCGACAACGACCAGTTCACACGGCCCGTAGCGGGCACAGAAGGGAAGACCGGCACGATGCTGGCGATCGACATTCTGAAATGGCCGGGGATGAACCAGGCATTCCTCTTTTCCTTCGTGATCACGATGGCCCTCACGGGTCTGGTGTTCGTGTACGGCAAACGTCGACCGATCGGAACGCCGGTGTCGTGGGGTGAGGCGATGGTTGGCTCGGTCTACGCCTTCTTCGTGATGTTTCTCGCTTACGGCGTCGTGCCGCACCAGTGGCTCGTGCACGTGCAGAACGAACTCGGCTGGCAGTCCGACAAGATGCTCTACGGACCCGGCGGCATCTTCAAGTCGCAAGCCAAGGGCGGCAGCTTCCCGTTCGACATCAACTACCTGCAGGTCGGCGACATCATTGTGACCGGCATCTACGGGTTGTTCCTCGGTCTTCAGATCTATGTCTGGGTGTGGTGGCAGAAGCGAGGCAAGTCCACGTCCACCGAACTCGAGCAGTCGACCTACGGCCGTCCGTTGGTGAAGAAGGTCTGACGTGGCTCGTACCGACGCGAACCCGCCGATGATGCCGTACACCGACCAGTACCAACTGGTCGAGGTCGACGCGGACTACCTCACCAAGGCCGTCAAGCCGAAGCAGTTCATTCACATCGATCAGTCCGAATGCATCATGTGTGAGGGCTGTGTCGACATCTGCCCGTGGAAGTGCATCCACATGGTGCAGCCCGAGGCGATCGTCGAGGCATCGGGAACCGAGAAGCCCGGACTCGACCCCAGCGACAACGTGATTTTCATCATCGATGACGACGTGTGCACCCGGTGTGCACTCTGTGTCGATCGATGCCCAACGGGCGTGATCATCCTCGGCAAGGCCGGCGCGGCCCTCGCCACCGGTGACACGCACATGCGCACCAACAACCACGGCTACGCGTACGGAATGCGTTTGTAGGAGACGACGAGAACTATGGCCAAGGTCATCGACAACCCCCGCCCCACTGCCAAGGAGCGTCTGAACAAGACGGTCGACTCCGTTCAGGGCAGTCAAGCCTGGAATTCGATCTTCCGCCCCGGATCGATCTTCCGCAAGGGTTACACCGACAGTCCACGTAACCGTTCGTACGTGGTCATGAACTCGGTGCTCTACCACTTGCACCCAGTGAAGGTGAAGAGACACGCCGTGAAGGTGAGCTACACGCTGTGCCTCGGCGGCCTCAGTTTCTTCCTCTTCATTCTCCTGACCGTGACTGGCATCTTCCTGATGTTCTTCTACCGCCCCGAAGCGACGGCGGCCTGGAACGACATCAAGAGTCTTCAGACGTCGGTGGCCTTCGGACTACTCGTGAGAAACATGCATCGGTGGGGTGCCCACCTCATGGTTCTCTCGGTGTTCCTCCACATGGCGCGCGTTTTCTACCACGGCGCCTACAAGCCACCTCGCGAGTTCAACTGGGTCATCGGTGTCGTGCTGCTCACGCTCACACTTCTCCTCTCGTTCACCGGCTACTTGTTGCCGTGGGACCAGTTGGCCATGTGGGCCGTCGCCGTGGGTACCAACATGATGGGGTACACGCCGGTGTTCGGATCTCAGGTGCGCTTCGTCCTCTTGGGCGGTGTCGAGATTGGATCGGAGACCTTGTTGCGTTGGTACGTGCTCCACGTGCTGATGCTTCCCTTCGTGATCGTCATTTTCATGGCGATCCATTTCTGGCGAGTTCGTAAGGACGGAGGCATCTCGGGTCCGCTGTGATCCGAGAGCTGAAAGGACCAACGAGAGAACCATGACTGAGATTCCCGAACACCTCCTGAAGCGGGCTCAAGCCGCCCGTGAAAAGGCCGCCGCGGAGACAGGTGGCAGTGACACGGGTGGTGCCGATGCCGGCGCTGATCCGCGTATTCCCGCTCACTTGCTCGAGCGCAGCCGCGCCGCCAAGGCAAAGTCGGAAGGCGGCGGCGGTGCCGTGGCCGTGGCCGACAAAGTCGCCTCGGTGGTTGCCGCTGCACCGGCTGCCGGCGGAGTGCCCGTGGGCGCCGGACCGGGTGGTCACACTCAGCGTCTGCTCACCGTGGTGAAGTCGGGTTCGATTCAGGACGTGAAGGCCACTCCGGTCGACAAGGTGCACACGTGGCCGCATCTTCTTGCGGTCGAGTTCGTCGCTGCGCTGGCGTGTACGGCTTTCCTCTTCTTCTTCTCGATCTTCGTGAACGCTCCGCTGTTGCAGTTGGCCAACCCCAACCAGACGCCCAACCCGTCGAAGGCCCCGTGGTACTTCCTCGGATTGCAGGAACTGCTCACCATGTTCCACCCGATGGTGGCTGGTGTGACCATCCCCGGCATCGCGCTCTTCGCGTTGATCCTTGCGCCATACATCGACAAGAACCCGTCGAACAAGCCCGAGGATCGCAAATTTGCTACGTCGTTGATGACCGTTCATCTCATGTTCTGGGCGGTCCTCGTCATGATCGGTTCATTCTTCCGCGGCCCCGGATTCAACTTCGTGTTCCCGTGGCGCGACGGTCTCTTCTTCGAGTTGTGAGGTAGTACCCATGAGCTCTGCAGCAACCATCGCCATCGTCATCGTTGCCATCGTCGTGTTGGCTGCGATCGTTCTGGTCACCACGGCACGTCGCGCTGACGTTCGTGGCGCCGGTGCACTGTCACGTGAGACGGTCAAGCGCGACAAGCGCTCCGACTCGGTGAGCGTTCCCGCGGGTGCGTCGTACGAGTCGGCTGAGGTGTCGGCTCGTTCCACCGCTCTTGAGAAGGCGTCAGAAGTCGCCCCGGTTGCGTGGGTGGCCCCTGACGAAGAAGCGGTCGGCGTATCCCGTCGTCAGTTCTTCAACCGAGCTGCCGTCACGATGATGAGCGCCAGTATCGGCGCTTTCGGCGTGGCTGTGGTGGCGTTCTTGTGGCCACGAGCCGGTGGTGGATTCGGTTCCAAGGTCAATGTGGGTCGACTCGACGACTTGCTCGTACAGATCCGCAACGAGAAGGGCTTCGTCTACAAGCCCGAGGCTCGTACCTGGCTGACGGCCTTTCCGGCCACAGCTCTGCCGAAGGCACGAGCCGCCTACGCCGGTCAGCCGTCGGTTCTGTCGGGTATGGAATCGGGGATCGTGGCGTTGTATCAGAAGTGTCCGCACCTCGGTTGCCGAGTGCCCGAGTGCAAGAGCTCGCAGTGGTTCGAGTGCCCGTGTCATGGTTCGCAGTACGACCGAGTCGGTGAAAAGAAGGCCGGTCCGGCGCCGCGTGGCATGGATCGCTTCGGCGTGTCGGTGAGCAACGGAAGCGTCATCGTCGACACCGGTGCGGTGTTCAACGGTCCGGCCATCGGTGTCAATACGACTGGCCAGGAAGCTGAAGGTCCGCACTGCATCACGGGTGGAGGAGCACACTGATCATGATCGCCCTCGCCACCACCACCATCGCGATCCTCATCGCCATTGCGGTTTCGCTCGCGTGGATCGTCTACGCGGTCTTCAACTGGGCATCGGGTCGGTCCGAGATCGGTTCCGAGATCGAGCTGGCCGCCAACCGCAAGCCCTACTACGACGACGAAGTCTTGGAAGGCAAGCGTCTCGAGCGCGTTCAGTTCCTCGGTGTCGTCCTGCTCGCCACGGTCACGATCGGTTTGCCGGTGTATTGGCTCTACGAGCCACAGCGTCAGGCCAACGCCGAAGAGGGTTTCACCAACCGCTTCGCAAGTTGGGGTGGTCAGCTTTTCGACGTGACGGCCAACGGTGGATTCAACTGCGCAGGGTGCCACGGTGGAATGAACGCCACAGGGGGCGCAGCCGAGTACACCGTGACTGACTCCAAGACCGGTGAAGTGAAAGCCGTGTCGTGGAAAGCGCCCGCCCTCAACACGGTCTTCTATCGCTACAGCGACGATGAGGTGCGCTTCATCCTCGAGTACGGCCGTCCGTTCTCGCCGATGTCACCGTGGGGAGTTCGTGGCGGTGGTCCGATGAACGATCAGCAGATCAACAACCTCATCGCTTATATGAAGAGCATTCAGGTACCGCGCGAGAACTGCATCGTCGCCGATGCTGACCCCCAGGGTTGTGAGGGGGGTCGTCTGCCGGCCGACATGCAGAACGACATTCAAGCTGCTGCCGAGCGCAGTGTCGCCGACGGAACCCACGGCAGTCTCGGTGAGGCCCTTTTCAACCTCGAACTCGGCTCGGGTGCCTACAGTTGCGCGCGGTGTCACACGCCGGGTTGGAGCTTTGGCGATCCGGGTGAACCGGGTTCCGGAGCACTTGGTTGGAACCTCACCGGAGGCGCGACCAACTCGCACTTCGCCACCGAGCAGGAGATGATCGAGTTCATCAAGGCCGGTTCTGTCTACGGCGCAAAGTACGGTGTGCAGGGTCAGGGCAGTGGTCGTATGCCTGGCTACGGCAGCACTCTCACCGATGACCAGATCCGCGCGATCGTGAACTACGTCCGGAGCGAATTGTGAGCGCGATTCTGAGCATCGGCTGGGAGCCTGAACTTCGCGGCCTCCTCACCGTCATCATCGGAACCGTGGCGTTGTGCGGCAGCGTGTACATGCTTCTTGCGACGAACATGGGCATCCGCCTCGGATTCCTGGTTGCGTTCGCCGGCCTCTTCGGCTGGATGGCCACCATGGGAGCTATCTGGTGGGCCTACGGGATCGGTCTCAACGGGCGCGCCCCGACATGGGAGCCGTCGGAGCCGTTTTCGGTCGTTCGTGAAGGTCCGCGTCTCCTCGACGCTGAGGTCCTCGATGCTCCGGTGATCGTCGACGGTGGTGCGTCGTATACCCAGATCGCTGCTGCGACGCAGCAGGCGCTGGTGTCCGGAGGCTGGAACAAGTTGTCCGAAGACGATCAGGGTCGTGGTCAGGCCGTGGCGGCCGCCGACGAGATCATCCAGATCGAGGCCGAGCTCTATTCGGCCGGCGAATATCAGGCCGTCGACGTCTATACGCGAGGTGGTGAGCGCTGGCCGAAGATCGGTGATGAAGTCGACTTCCTCGCCTTCTTCCACAAGCCCCATTACGCCGTGGTCGAAATCGCCCCCGTGATTCCGCAGCGTGTCGAACCCGGTCGTGCTCCAGCCCGGCCCGTCATCGACGAATCGCAGCCGCATCAGTATGTGGTCATGTTGCGTGACCTCGGCACGAAGCGTCAGCCAGCGGCCTTCATCACGATCGGATCCACGATCATTTTCCTCGTCTGTTGCTGGATGCTCCATCGCCGTGACCGCATCCTCACCCGTCACGTGTCGGGTGAACTCGTTCCGGCTCGGAGCTGACCCATGGGGCAGTACCTTCCGGTCGTCGCACTCACGGTGCTGGGGGTCCTGTTCGGCGCTCTTAGTTTCGTTGCCTCGCGACTTCTGGCCCCGCGCCGACCGTCGGTCGCCAAGGAAGCGCCGTACGAATGCGGCATCGTGCCGAGTCGGGAACCACCCGAGCGTTTCCCGGTGAGCTTCTACACGGTGGCGATGCTCTTCGTGATGTTCGACATCGAGATCGTCTTTCTCTATCCCTATGCCGTCAGTCATGGCGAACTCGGTGTTTTCGCCTTCTGGGCGATGTTCGTGTTCTGTGCGGTGTTCTTCCTCGCCTTCGTGTACGAAGTGGCGAGCGGAACACTCGACTGGGGTCCGATCACGAAGTCGCGTCGCCTCACTGACGGTGTGAGTGCCGAACGCACGTCGTCGTCGACGATTCGTCGAGTTGGCCTCGAAGGTCGCGTCGACGCCGATCAGGCGGCCTGACCGTCGGAGGTTCATGATGAGTGTGATTCGTAACGTTCTCGACGACGGCCTGGGTGGCATCCAGCACAACTTCCTCACCGGCAAGATCGAAGACCTCGTGAAGTGGTCGCGTAGTCGGTCGAGTTGGGGAGCCACCTTCGGGCTGGCGTGCTGCGCTATCGAGATGATGGGTACTGGTGGCGCGCACTACGACATCGCGCGCTTCGGCATGGAGGTGTTTCGCGCCTCGCCGCGCCAAGCCGACATCCTGATCGTCGCCGGGCGCGTGAGCCAGAAAATGGCACCGGTCCTTCGTCAGGTGTACGACCAGATGATGGAACCCAAGTGGGTGATCTCCATGGGCGTGTGTGCATCGAGCGGTGGAATGTTCAACAATTACGCCATCGTGCAAGGTGTCGATCAGGTCGTACCGGTCGACGTGTACGCGCCCGGTTGCCCTCCCACCCCCGAGACCTTGATCCACGCCATCGAGACTCTTCATCAGAAGATCGAGGACGGCGAGATCATGCGTCGACGTCGCGAGACCGGTGCTGGAGCCGAGATACACGTCACCGAGATTTCGGCCGAATCGTCGCCGGTCACTCTGGGCTCCACACGCGGAGGGGTCACGGTATGAGTGAAGCACCCGCAACTCCCGATGACGAGTCGTTGTTCGGATCCCCCGTCTCGTATTCGCGCGGCCAAAAGGTCGTGCATCCGTCGCGTGAGCAGTACGTCGCCGTTCTGAAGCAGGCGATCGACGCCGACTACACGATGTGCACCGACCTCACGGCGGTCGACTATCTCACTCACCCGGGTCGTGAACTCCCGCCCGGAATCGTCGCCGAGCGTTTCGAAGTCGTACTCAATCTCGTGTCGATCACCGAACGCACTCGTGTGCGGGTGCGGGTTCAGGTTCCCGAGGCCGATCCCACCATCGCGTCGTGCTTCGATCTGTGGCCCGGTACCGAAGCCATGGAGCGCGAAGTATTCGACATGTTCGGACTTCGATTCGACGGACATCCCGATCTCACCCGCATCCTCATGCCGGAGGATTGGGAGGGTCACCCGTTGCGCAAGGACTACGCCATTGGTCGTATCCCGGTTCAGTTCAAGGGAGCTCATTCATGACCGCCGTCGAGAACGTGCGCCTGACGAGTGAAGGCGCCCAGGAAATGCGTCCCCGGAGCGAACTCGGGGCCAAGGAACTAATGCGCGAAGTCGGGTCGGTTCTGCGCATGAGCGAAGCCGAAGCGGCCCAGCTCGGCCAGATGCCGACCGACGACGAAGACCAGACGATGATCATCAACATGGGTCCGCAGCACCCGAGCACCCACGGTGTGTTGCGTCTCATGCTCGAACTGCAGGGCGAGACGGTTCTTCGCTGCAAGCCCGTGATCGGCTACTTGCACACCGGTATGGAGAAGACCGGTGAAGATCTCACGTTCTTGCAAGGCGGTACCAACGTCACCCGAATGGACTATCTCAGTCCGCTGAACAACGAACTCGTCTTCTCCATGGCAACCGAGAAGTTGCTCGGTATCGACGGCGACATTCCCGAGCGCGCGGTCTGGATGCGCATGCTTTTGTCCGAGATGAACCGCATGAGCAGCCACCTGCTCTTCCTCGCCACCAACGGCATGGACCTCGGTGCGGTGTCGATGATGTTGTACGGATGGCGCGAGCGAGAAGAAGTCCTTCGCTTCTTCCAAAAAGTCACCGGTCTCCGAATGAACCACAACTTCATCCGCCCCGGAGGTCTGGCCGCCGATCTGCCACCGGGTTGGCGTGACGACGTCTTGTCAATTCTCGAGATGCTTCCGCCACGCCTCGAGGAATACGACATCTTGATGACCGATCAGCCCATCTGGCGCGAGCGTCTCCAGGGAGTCGGAGTCATCACTGCCGAGGAGGCTTTGGCACTCGGCACGAGTGGACCGATCCTGCGTTCCACTGGCATCCCGTTCGACTTGCGTCGCGACATGCCTTACATGCATTACGACGAACTCGAGTTCGACGTGATCGTCGGTTCCTACGGTGACGCCTTCGACCGCTACGCCATTCGTCTGAACGAAATTCGCGAGTCGATCAGGATCGTGTATCAGATCCTCGATCGCATGCCGTCGGGCGACTATCGCATCCAGAACAAGAAGGTCACGCCGCCACCGCGAGCCCGTATCGACGAGTCGATGGAGGCTCTGATCCACCACTTCAAGATCTTCACTGAAGGATTCAAGGTTCCCGAGGGTGAGGTGTACGTGGGGATCGAGAGTCCGCGTGGCGAGATCGGCTGCTACATCGTGAGCGACGGCGGCTCGAAGCCGTATCGCATCCACATGAGGGCGCCGAGTTTCGTGAACATCCAAGCTCTGCCGCACATGATGCGCGGCGGCCTCGTGGCCGATGCGGTCGCCGTCATCTCGTCGGTCGACCCCGTACTCGGAGACGTCGATCGCTGATGGCACGCCTCACCGAAGACAACGTCCGTCTGGCCCGCGAGATCATTGCTCGCTACCCGCGTTCGCGTTCGGCGACCATTCCGTTGTTGCACCTCGCCCAGCAACAAGACGGATATGTCACCAACGACGCCATGGCCCACATCGGAGAACTGGTGGGAGTGACCTCGGCCGAGGTGTACGGAACCGCTTCTTTCTACGAGATGTTCAAATTCGAGCCGGTTGGCAAGTACCTCGTGAACATCTGCGGCACCATGTCGTGTGTGCTCTTGGGTGCCGACGAACTCATTCACCACGCCGAACATCGACTCGGTGTGAAACTCGGTGGCACCACACCCGATGGCAACTTCACCCTCGAGCGAGCCGAATGCCAGGCCGCCTGTACCGAAGCGCCTTGTCTGCAGGTGAACTACAGGTATCGCTATCGCGTCACGCCCGCCGAATTCGACACGCTGATCGACGACTTGGCCGCTGGTCGCCTCGATGCCGAGATCCCGGCGCATGGAACCGTGGCTCGCGTGCGTCAGCGGACCACACCCGATCGTGCGGTGGGTTCGGTTCCGCCCGAAGACGTGGTCGATGCGCCCGAATGGCTGGACGGAAAGGCGGCACTGTGAGCGCCCAAGGAACTTACGCACACGCTCCCGGATTCTTCGTCGGCGATCGCCCGAAGATCGTGACGTCTCGATTCGAATACGACGATTCGCACACGCTCGAGCGATACCTCGCCACTGGTGGCTACGAAGGATTGCGCAGTGCATTGAAGCGTCCGGCTTCCGACATCCATGACGACGTGAAGAATGCGACGGTCCTCGGACGTGGTGGAGCCGGATTCCCGGCCGGCACGAAATGGGGCCTCACTCCGCAGGGTGTGTTCCCTCGGTACCTCGTTGTCAACGGTGACGAGAGCGAGCCGGGCACCTACAAGGACCGCCTTCTCATGGAACGCGACCCCCATCAACTCATCGAGGGTTGTCTGATCGCTTGTTACGCAGCTGGACTTTCGCAGTGCTTCTTGTACATCCGCGGTGAGATGGCGGTGGCTCAGGAACGAGTGGCGGCCGCGCTCAACGAGGCATACGTGGCGGGTTACGTCGGCAAGAACGTGCTCGGTAGTCGCTTCTCGATCGACATCACCCTGCACTGGGGTGCGGGTGCTTACGTGGTCGGAGAAGAGACGGCACTGATCGAGAGCCTCGAAGGCAATCGAGGGATGCCGCGACTGAAGCCCCCGTACTTCCCGGCCGCCATCGGCCTGTACGGTCAGCCGACCATCGTCAACAACGTCGAGACCTTGGCGAATCTGCCCTGGATCATGCGGAATGGTCACGAGGCTTACACCGCCATCGGCACCCCGACGTCGCCGGGTACCCGTATGGTCGCAGTCTCTGGTCACGTGAAGCGTCCGGGCGTCTACGAAATCGTGAATGGGACCACCACCTTCCGTGATCTCATCTACGGCGACGAGTTCTGCGGCGGTATCCGCGACGGCAACGATCTCAAAGCATTCGTTCCCGGTGGTGGATCGGCTCCGTGGTTCACGCCCGAACAACTCGATCTGCCGTTCGAGGCCAGCCAGATCGGTCCGGCCGGTTCGATGCTCGGTTCGGGAGCCATCATGGTGATGGATCACACCACCGATATTCCGCGGGCAGCGCTCACACTCACCCGCTTCTACGCTCACGAGTCGTGTGGCAAGTGCACGCCGTGTCGTGAAGGGGGGACTTGGCTCGAGCGAATTCTTTCGCGCATCGTCGACGGTAAGGGAACCGATGCCGACCTCGATCAACTCGTCGAAGTCGGTGAGTCGATCTGCCCAGGAGCCTTCCCGCATGCGTCGAGCACGAAACTCGGTCTGACGGCCACGCCGTTCCCGTATCGCATGAACACCATCTGCTTCGTTGGGCCGTCGGCCTACGCGCCCATCCACTCGGCGCTCACACTCTTCCGTGATGAATTCGAATCGCGCGTGACCAAGCGCCAGCGGATTCCCGTGACGGCGTCGGGAGCCGCATCATGAGCACCACCGAGACGACTCCGGACGAGAATCTTCCCCCCGCCGACCCGAATGCAGTTCGCATCACGATCAACGGTCGTGAGGTCGAGGCTCGCAAGGGCGAGTGGATCATTGCCGCCGCTGATCGCAGCGGTGACTACATCCCGCGCTTCTGTTACCACCCGCGCATGGAGTCGGTGGGAATGTGCCGACAGTGCCTCGTCGAGGTCGAAGGCCCACGTGGACCGATGATGGTCGTGTCGTGCATGACACCGGTCGCCGACGGTCAGATCGTTCGCACCGACACACCGCAGGTGAAGCGAGCCCACGAGGGAATCCTCGAATTGTTGCTCGCCAATCATCCGCTCGACTGTCCGGTGTGCGACAAAGGTGGCGAATGCCCACTGCAAGATCAGGCGTTCTCGCACGGGCCTGGAGAGAGTCGCTTCATCGAAGAGAAGCGGCACTACGAGAAGCCGATTCCGATCTCCGACATCGTGCTGCTCGATCGCGAGCGCTGCATCTTGTGTGATCGCTGCACGCGGTTCGCCGACGAGGTGGCGGGCGACGCCCTCATCCACTTCACGTCGCGTGGCAACAACACACAAGTCCTCACCTTCCCTGACGAACCGTTCAGCAGTTACTTCTCCGGGAACACGGTGCAGATCTGCCCGGTCGGAGCGCTCACCGCCAAGCCGTATCGATTCAAAGCCCGCCCATGGGACCTCGAGAAGGTCGAGAGCACATGCACCACGTGTTCGGTCGGGTGTCGGATCACCGTCGAGTCGAGTCGCGATCAGTTGCTCCGCTACCAAGGCGTCGACAGCGATCCAGTCAACTGGAGTTGGCTGTGTGACAAGGGTCGTTTCAATTTCGAGGCCGTCGAGTCCGAGGATCGCCTCGGCGAACCTCTTGTCGCGACGAACGGTGCATTCGCGCCAGCGTCATGGAGTGTCGCTCTGCGGCGCTCCGCGGCTCTCGTGTCGGAGGCCGTTGCCGAAGGGGGTGCGTCGAGTGTCGCAATTCTTGGTGGCGCCCGCGGCACCAACGAAGACGCGTTCGCCTGGGCGTCGTTCGCCAAGGCGCTCGGTGTCACTTTGGTCGACTCTCAGATGGGCGACGGTTTGCCCTCGTCGGTGTTCGCCTATCCGCAGGCCACCATCGACGAAGCGGCACACGCCAACACCGTGATTCTGCTCGGCCCCGATCTGAAGGAAGAACTGCCGGTCCTTCACCTCCGACTGCGTGACGCCTCCGAGAAGAAGCGGTCCCGACTCGTCGAGTTGTCGCCCAAGGAAACTGGAATCACTCGCTACGCCTGGAAGTCGTCGCTCTACGAACCCGGACACCAGTCGGCAGCGGCTCAAGCATTGCTCGACGATCCGAAGGTCATGGCCCAGATCGCTTCGGGGTCGGTCGTGATCGTCGTCGGTCGGGCCAATCTCGCCGAGTCACCCGAGTTCACGATGGATGCGCTTCGCCGACTCGTCGACCGAATTCCGGCTGCCAAAGTTCTGCCGGCTCTCCGTCGTGGCAACGTCCGCGGGGCGGTGCACGCGGGCCTGTCGTCCACCGACGCCACCGAGGTCTTGCGATCGGCGATCGACGGTCGTGTGAACTGTCTCATCACTGTGGGCGCCGATCCGGTTGCCGACTTCCCCGACTCTGATCTGGTTCGACGAGCGATGGCGGCCATCCCGCGGCACATCAGCATCGACACCTTCCTCACGGCGTCGAACCAGAACGCCGATGTTGTTCTTCCGGCGGCGGCCTTCGGCGAGAAGGACGGAACCACGACGAATGCCGAGGGTCGGGTCACACAGTTGGCGCGCAAGATCACGGTGCACGGCACGGCTCGTCCCGACTGGATGATCGCCGTCGAGTTGGCCGATCTGCTCGGTGCCGAACTCCCCATGAGTTCCGTGCACGAAGTTCACGACGTCATGGTGGCGACAGTCCCTGAGTTCGCGCCGGTCTCTCGCGAGGAACTTCGTCAGAACCCGGACGGGATTCTGGCGGCGACATCGCGCGAAAGCCGTGACGAAGTTTCCGCCCGAACGCCGAATGAGCGGGCGGGGTTCGCATATCGGTTGGTGGTGAGTCGCAAGCTTTACGACAATGGGCGCAACGTCGAGAAGTCGCCGTCGCTTGCTCCGTTGGCCCCCGGTGCCGCCCTTCACCTTCATCCGCTCGACCTCGATCGATTGGGTGCAGTCGACGGGGCTCAGGTGAAGGTGATCGGTGATCGCACCTCGATCGTCATGAAAGTGACGTCCGATGCAGCCGTCCAGCGTGGTACCGCGTGGGCGCCGTTCAACCAATCCGGACCCGACATCGGTGAACTGATCGACGCCAGCAGTCTGGTCAATGACGTGAGAGTGGAGACGTTGTGACCAGTGGAATGATGGCTCTCGACCCGATCGCGATCGGCGACCTCGTCTGGGCTCCGCTTCTCATCATCTTGTTGAAGGTCGTGGGAATCTTCGTCGTCGGGCTCGTCGTCACGATGTTCATGGTCTGGTTCGAGCGCAAGGCCATCGCTGGTATGCAGAACCGCATCGGACCGAACAAGGCTGGTCCCTTCGGACTTCTTCAGACTCTCGCCGACGGAATCAAGTTGTTCTTCAAAGAAGACTTGATGCCCGACCGGGCCGATCGCTTCGTCTTCAAGTTGGCGCCGTACCTCGCCTTCGTACCGGCGTTCCTCGTGTGGGCGGTCATCCCACTGGGTGGCGACTGGTCCGACGGTAAGGACGGACTCGTCACCTGGTTCGGGGAGACCACACGTGTTCAGTTGGCCGATCCGCCGGTGGGTATTCTCCTCGTGCTCGCCATGTCGTCGGTGGCCGTGTACGGCATCATGCTCGCCGGTTGGGCGAGTGGTTCGAAGTATCCGCTCCTCGGTTCGGTACGCGCGTCCGCCCAGATGGTGTCGTACGAAGCGGCCCTCGGTCTCAGCCTTGGCACCGTTCTCCTGCTTGCGGGCACCTTGTCCACCAGCGGCATCGTCGCCAACCAGGACCGCTTCCTCGACTGGCACGTGGTCTCGACCGGCGTCGTTCCCTTCGTGATTTTCCTGATGGCAGCCACCGCTGAACTCAACCGACCGCCCTTCGACCTCGTCGAGGCCGAACAGGAACTCGTCGGCGGCTTCAACACCGAGTACTCGAGCATTCGCTTCGGCCTCTTCTTCCTCGCCGAGTTCATGAACGCCGTCACCATGAGCGGGATCATCGTCACCCTCTTCTGGGGTGGCCCTCAGGGTCTCTTCGACATCCCGGTGATCCCGGGTGCGATCGAAGGCACCATTTGGTTCATCGCAAAGACGCTCGTGTTCCTCTACATCTACGTGTGGTTCCGGGCCACCTTGCCGCGGTTCCGCTACGACCAGTTGATGGATCTCGGGTGGAAGGTCCTCATCCCGGCCGCGCTCGGCTGGTTCCTCCTCATGTCAGCTCTGCGTCTCGGACGTGATCAGGGTTGGAACGCCGTCGTGGTTGCAGTGGTCTCGGCAGTGGTGCTCGTGATCTGTGCCGGCCTCATGTCGATGGCCATGCGCGTGAGTCGGGCCAATCGCGAACGGGAAGGAGCGATGTTCTGATGGGATACCTCGGAGGATTCCTCGTCTCGATCAGCCAGGTTGGTCGACGCAACAAGGTGACCCGCGAGTACTCGGGTGGTCGCGAGTTCAAGAAGGGTAAACCGCATCGCGACGAAAAGGCCCCGAAGCCCGAACGCCTGCACGGTCGCCACGTCCTCAACCGCTACGAGGACGGGATGGAGAAGTGCATTGGATGTGAGTTGTGCGCGGGGGTTTGTCCGGCCAAGTGCATCTACGTGCGCGGCGCTGACAACGATCCTGAACATCCCATCTCACCAGGTGAGCGATTCGGATTCGTGTACGAGATCAACTACTTGCGCTGCATTCACTGTGATTTGTGCGTGGAGGCCTGTCCGACCGAAGCGATCACCGAATCGAAGCTGTTCGAGTTCTCGTTCACCAATCGTCGAGACGCGATCTACACCAAGGCCGAACTGGTTGTGGATGACGCCGGTAAGCCCCAGCAGATGCCGTGGGAGGACTGGCGCGACGGAGAAGATCTCCATACCTCGGGCTGGGTTCGTGCCACGGCTCCGTCGGGTGACGCGACCTTCGAAGGTGTGCCGGGTTGGAGCGGAGAACTCGGTTACGGTGTGCGCGCCCCCGAACCGGCTCAGAACGAGCGTGATCGGGCGGAAGGCCACTCCTGATGGAACTCGTCGTCTTCGTACTCGCCGCCGCGATGATTCTCGTGGGTGCCATCGGTGTGATCGTGCGTCGCAACCCGGTTCATGCGGCCTTGAGTCTCGTGCTCACCCTGTTCGGAGTGGCCGTCCTTTTCGTGGCCCAAGAGGCCCACTTCTTGGCTGCAGTACAGGTGATCGTATACGCCGGCGCGATCGTGGTGCTCTTCCTCTTCGTGATCATGCTGCTCGGCGTTGATCGCACCGAAGACATCACCATCGAGCCCTTCCGAATCCAGCGTCCGCTGGCGGCCATCGTCGGCCTCGGTGTGATCGGACTCGTCGTCGCCTCGGTGTCGGCGTCGCGTGACGTGATCGGACGCGGTTCGGGTCTCGAAATCCCGACCGTGACCGGTGACGGCGATTCGAACATTCGCCAGATCGCTCGCAATCTGTTCAGCGACCATGTGTTCGCGTTCGAATTCACGTCGGTGTTGTTGACCGTGGCTGTGGTGGGGGCCGTCATGCTCACTCGCAAGGTGAAGAACGGGAAGGGTCAGTCATGAGCGCTCTCGTGGCCGCAGCCACTCCCACCACCACGTGGTACCTGATCCTGGCCGCCGTTCTCTTCGGTATCGGTGCAGTCGGCGTACTGGTCCGTCGCAATCCACTCGTCATGTTCATGTGCGTCGAACTCATGCTCAACGCCGTCAACTTGAGTTTCGTGGCCCTGGCCAAGCGGCTCGGTGACATCGGAGGACAGACCACTGTCTTTTTCGTCATGGTCGTGGCCGCCGCCGAAGTCGTGGTCGGTCTCGGAATCATCGTGTCCATCATGCGTCGTCGCCCCGGTGCGACGGCCGACGACATCACGGCGCTGAAGGGCTGACTCATGCTCGAACTCATCTGGCTCGTCCCTGCCCTTCCGCTTGCCGGGTTCCTCGTCAATCTGCTGTTCGGCCGTCTTCTCGGAGAACCGAAGTCCGGAATCGTCGCGGCCCTTGCGGTGGCGGCATCGTTCGCCGTGACGGCCGGAGCATTCTTCGATCTGTTGTCGCGCTCCGAGCACGATCGGTCGCACGTCGAGGTGCTCTTCTCGTGGATGCCGATCGGCTCGCTGCAGGTCGACCTTGCCTTCCTCGCCGATCCACTGAGCATCACGATGGCCCTCTTCGTCACCGGAATCGGTTCGTTGATCCACCTGTACGCGATCGGCTACATGCACGGTGATCCGAAGTTCTCGAAGTTCTTCCTCTACCTGAACCTCTTCGTCTTCTCGATGCTGATGCTCGTCCTCGGCGAGAACCTGCTCGTGACGTTCCTCGGGTGGGAAGGTGTGGGCGCCTGCTCGTACTTCTTGATCTCTTTCTGGCACACCCGCGACAGCGCAGCAACCGCCGGCAAGAAGGCTTTCGTCACCAATCGCGTGGGTGACTGGGGAGTCATGATGGCGATGTTCCTCGCCTTCGGTGCCGCCGGAACACTCAGCTACTCAGGTATCAACCATGCGGCAGAAGAGGGCATCATCTCTGGTGTCACAGCTACGGCGATCGGCCTGATGCTCTTCGTCGGCGCGGCGGGCAAGAGCGCTCAGCTCCCGCTGTACATCTGGCTGCCCGACGCCATGGAAGGTCCGACACCCGTGTCGGCTCTCATTCACGCCGCCACCATGGTGACCGCGGGCGTGTTCCTCATGACCCGTGTCAATCCGGTGCTCGAGATCGCTTACGACTGGGCTCCCACACTCATTGCCATCGTGGGTGTGGCGACGGCACTGTTCGCGGCCACCATTGCGGTGGCTCAGACCGACATCAAAAAGGTGTTGGCCTATTCGACTGTGAGCCAGCTCGGCTTCATGTTCCTGGCCGTCGGTTCGGGTGCCTACGTGGCAGCGATCTTCCACATGGTCACTCACGCCTTCTTCAAGGCCCTGCTCTTC
>CBFHWN010000007.1:34273-43577 GCA_965659595.1 uncultured Ilumatobacteraceae bacterium
GGTTCGGTGATCCACGGCATGCATCACGAACAGGACATGCGCAAGATGGGGGCGTTGCGGGCTCTCATGCCGGTCACGGCGATCACGTTCATCGTCGGCTGGCTCGCCATCGCAGGCGTGCCTCCGTTCGCCGGCTTCTGGAGCAAGGACGAGATTCTCCTCTTCGCGTTCGCCAAGAGCCCCATCCTCTACGTCGCCGGTATGGCGGCCGCACTGCTCACGGCCTACTACATGACCCGTCAGGTGATCATGGTCTTCTTCGGCGAGGCGCGCTGGAACGATCACAGTGAAGAGCACGGAGCTCACGGCGACTTCAAGCCGCACGAGAGCCCGGTCGTCATGCTGATCCCGCTCGTCGTACTGGCCGGACTTTCGATCGTCGGCGGCGTCATGCAGTTGCCATTCAGCAAAGATCTTCACTTCCTCGAGAAGTGGCTGCATCCGGTGGTGGAGTTCGGCGAAGCCGACATCAAGGGCACGTGGGCTTATGACAACAAGTACGTCCTGCTCGGCATCGCCATCGTGGTCGCCCTGGCCGGAATCGCGCTCTCGGTGGCTGTCTACGCCAAGAAGAAGATCGCTGCTATCGAGCCCGAGCTTCTCGCCAACGGTTGGAACTACGACTCGGCTATCAGTCGATTCATGGGCGGTCCGGGTCGAAAGGCGTTCGATGCCGTGGCCTGGGCCGATCAAACGATCATCGATGGTGCGGTCAACGGTGTCGGCCGTGTGGTTCAGACGTCGGGCGGAACTCTTCGCCGCGGACAGACCGGTGCGGTTCGTAACTATGCGGCCTTCATCGGAGTTGCGGTGGTCGCGCTCTTGGTGTGGTTCTTCCTGCGAGGGGTGGTGCTCTGATGTCGCTTCTCGCCGCTGGAGGGGGAGAGGTCATCTCTTTCCCGATCCTGACCGCTTTGGTTCTGGTCCCGTTGATCGGAGCCGTGGCAACTTTGCTCACGAGTGCTCGTCGACCCGAGGTCACCAAGTTGATAGCGGTCTTCTCATCGGTCGTGACCGGAGGCATGAGCCTCTGGTTGCTTGCGTCCTTCGAGACCGGCGACGCCGGATTCCAGTTCGTGTCGAAGCACGAGTGGATCCAATCGTGGGGAATCGGTTGGCATCTCGGTGTCGACGGAATCTCTTTGTTCCTCGTGGTACTCACCGGAGTTCTCTTCCCACTTGCCATCGTGGGCTGCGATCCCCACCATGACGAGAAGCCCTACCTGGCCTGGATCCTCATGCTCGAAGCCGGAGTGATGGGCTCTTTCCTCAGTCTCGACCTGGTCCTCTTCTTCTTGTTCTTCGAGATCGTGCTCGTGCCGATGTACTTCCTCATCGGCCGATGGGGGTACGACCAGCGCGTCTACGCGGCGACCAAGTTCTTCCTGTACACGATGATCGGCTCGGCGCTCATGTTGGTCGGCATCGTCACCACAGCCCTGTTGGCCTCCGACCAGCTCGGTCGGGTGTCGTTCGACCTGGTCGAAATCGCCGAGGGAGCGAACTTCGCCGCCAGTACCGGACGTTGGCTGTTCTTCGCCTTCGCCATCGCCTTCGCTGTGAAGGTACCGCTCTTCCCGCTGCACACTTGGCTACCGGACGCCCACACTCAGGCACCGACCGCTGGTTCGGTGATCCTGGCCGGCGTTCTCCTGAAGCTCGGCACCTACGGCCTCGTGCGTTTCGGGGTGTACCTCTTCCCCGAGGCCGCGGTTTGGAGTCGCGAGATCTTCCTCACGTTGGCCGTGATCGGAATCCTGTGGGGTGCCATCGCCGCGACCATGCAGACCGACCTGAAGCGACTCGTCGCCTATTCGTCGGTGGCTCACCTCGGCTTCATCGTTCTCGGAACTTTCGCCTTCACCACCGAGGCGATCTCTGGTGGTGTCATGCAGATGGTGAACCACGGCGTTTCGACCGGTGCGCTCTTCCTACTCGTCGGCATGATCTACGAACGGCGTCACACCCGACAAATCGCCGAACTGAAGGGACTGCAGAAGGTCGCTCCGATCTTCGCGGCCGCCTTCATGGTGGTGATGCTCTCCAGCATCGGGGTTCCCGGACTGAACGGCTTCGTGGGTGAATTCCTCGTCCTGATCGGCAGCTTCTCGACCGCCCGTTGGTGGGTGGTGATCGGCACCACCGGTGTGATTCTCGCCGCGCTCTATCTGCTCTGGGCCTACCAGCGTGTGTTCCACGGCGAGCCCGACGAGGCCAATTCGACGTTCCGCGAATTGCGTCTCCGCGAAGGAATGGTCCTCTTGCCCTTCATTGGGCTGATCGTGTTCTGCGGCGTGTACCCGAAGCCGATGCTCGATCGCATCGAACCGAGTGCCAAGGCCCTTCTCGTTCGCGTGGAAGAGCGCTCCGGATTCTCCGCACCTGATGTGGTTCACGTCGGCGATGATGGATCCGACGTTCATGGCTCCGGCGACTCTCACGGAGAGGAGGGCTGATGAACACGGTCGACTATCCCTCGATCGACTGGCTGGCGATCACCCCGATGATCATCCTGCTCGGCGGCGCACTCGTCTTGCTGGTGGTGGGTGCGCTCACCCCGCGTTGGCCGCGTTCGCTCTACGCCCTCGCCACGGTTGCACTCACGATTCCGACCGTCATTATCGAGATGGTGCTCTGGAATCGTGTCGGCCACGAAGGTCCGGTCGCCGTGATCGGCGACGTACTCGCCATCGATCGGATGGCCTTGTTGGCCTGGATCGGCATCACGGTGGCGACGGCTCTCGTCGCGTTGTCGTCATCGGAATATCTCCGTCGCGAAGAACTCGACGGACCCGAAAGCTACGCCATGTACGTGCTGGCGGCGATCGGCGGCATGGCGTTGGCATCGGCCAACGAGTTCGTCGTCTTGTTCCTCGGCCTTGAGACGCTGTCGATCGCCCTCTACGTGTTGGCGGCCAGCCATCGCCGTCGCGTCGAGAGCCAGGAGAGCGGGCTCAAATACTTCGTGCTCGGCGGATTCGCGTCGGCCTTTTTGCTGTACGGCATTGCGCTCCTCTATGGAGCTACCGGTACCACCAACCTGTCGACGATGGGCCGATTCCTCGACGCCGAGGTTTTTCTAGGCGGCGACGATGCGATGTTGCTCGCCGGCCTGGCGTTGCTGCTCGTTGGTCTCGGCTTCAAGGTGGCCGCCGTGCCGTTCCACTTCTGGACACCCGACGTGTACCAAGGCGCGCCCACACCGGCGACGTCGTTCATGGCTTCGGTCGGCAAGTTCGCTGCCTTCGCCACCATGCTCCGGGTTCTGTTGGTCGCCTTGCCGAGTCGAGCCGATGACTGGCGGCCGGTCATCTGGGTGATGGCCATCGCATCGGTCGTGATCGGTTCGATCCTCGCCGTCGTGCAGTCCGACGTGAAGCGCATGCTCGCCTACTCCTCGATCGGTCACGCTGGATTCATCCTCATCGGCGTGGAGGCGGCCGGTCATACCGGCGACTCCGATGGACTTCCGTCGTCACTGCTCTATCTCGTGCTCTATTCGGTTCTTGTCGTCGGCACATTCACCGTGGTGTCGCTCGTCAGCCGCACCGGCGACGGACACACCGACCTGGCAGCGTTCCGTGGACTGTCGAAAGAACGACCCGCCCTGGCCCTCGGCATGACGGTGTTTCTCTTCGCCCAGGCCGGTATGCCGGTCACGTCCGGATTCGTGGCCAAGTTCGGTGTGATCAAGGCGGCGGCCGACAATCACAGTTACGCCATCGCGATTGTTGCGATGATCGCCTCGGTGGTGGCGGCCGTGCTGTACCTGCGAATCATGATCAACATGTGGTTGTCGGACGTCGAGTCGGGTGACGACCAGCGAGAGAAGGTCGCCGTGCCGTTCACCTCGGCTGTCGTCGTGACCGTGTCGGTGGCTTTCACGCTCTTCGCCGGGATCTTCCCGGGCTGGTTGATCGACGCCAGTCGCGACGCTCTCGTCCTCGTGCGCTGACGTCCCGCATCACCGCACACCCTCGTGACAGACTGGAGAGGTGCTGACTCCTCCGGCCTACTTGTCGCCGTCGTCGATCGGCACGTATCGGGACTGCCCGCAGAAGTTCAAATACTCGCGAATCGACGGACTGAAGGAACCACCCACGTGGGCCACCCATCTCGGGACCTTCGTGCACGACGTCCTCGAGCACCTCTACCAACTCGATCCCGACGATCGAACCATCGACGCCATTCGTGTCCTTGCCGGTGAACGGTGGAAGGCCGGTGACTGGGAGGCCGCCGTCGAAGCTCTCGAGAAGAAGCAAGGTGAGATCAAGGATTTCAAGATCCAGGCCTTCAACTGCATGCAGAACCTGTGGCGTCTGGAAGACCCTCAGCAGACCGACCTCATGGGTATGGAGCACGAAGTCAACGTGGCGGTCGAAGGTGTGCAATTGCGTGGTTTCATCGATCGATTCCTCATCGACGACTCCGGGGCCGTCGTGATCGGCGACTACAAGACCGGCAAGGTTCCCAACCCGCGCTTCACCTCTGAAGACACCAAGTTCTTTCAGTTGCTCACGTACGCCCTCATGTTGCGCGAATCCGATCAGGAAGAGACTTCACGAGTCGAACTTCTGTATCTGAAGGACGGGTTACGGCACGACGTCACCGTCACGCCAGTGAAACTCGCCATCGCCCAGGGCACCATCGTCGAGACCAAAGAGGCGATCGATGCCGCGTGCGAACGCGGTGAGTTCGAGTGCAACGTCACGAAGCTGTGCGACTGGTGCTATTTCAAGCCCCAGTGTCCGGCGCACCAGTAGCGCGTCGGGCCACGCTCTCGGTCAGCGAGAGACCTCGACCAAACGATCGAAGAGTCGTTGTTGTTCCGGATCGACGTCGGCCGAATCCTCGGGATGCCACTGCACTCCGACCACCCAGTTCTTGTCTTCGGCTTCCACTGCTTCGATTGTGCCGTCGTCGTGGCGGCCGATCACTCGAAGATTCTCGGCCACTCGATCGAGGGCCTGATGGTGGTACGAGTGACAGCGAGCCGGATGCGAGGTTCCCATCGCATCGGCGGCTCGACTTGCACAATCGAGTGTCACCGGGTGGAACTCTTGTGTGTGGCCCGGTTCCTCGATGTGCTGAACCAAGGTTCCGCCGAGAGCCACGTTCATGATCTGAATACCGCGACAGATGGCGAGAATCGGTTTGTCGGCGTCGAGGAAGGCGCGCACGACGGCGAGCTCGACATCATCGTGGCGTGAGTTCACCCCGTACAACTTCGGCGCCGTGGGCTCCTGCCCGTAACGCTGTGGATCGACGTCGCCACCGCCGTGGAGCACGAGAGCATCGATGGCGCGTACGAGTTGTTCGAGCGACTCGGCCCCAAGATCGAGTGGTGGAACGATGACGGGTGTACCGCCGGCTCGATGAATTGCGTCGGAGTAGCGGCGCCCGGCCCCGAAAGCTTCACCGCGCACGCCTTCGGCCTGGCTGATCTCGCGACCGACGATAGCGACGAGGGGAGATGTCATCACGCCATTGTGCCAGACCCCAACGAGTCGACGACCGACCCGGCAAGATGGGGACATGATCTCACAGTCCGACGTTTCACTCTTTGATCCGGTGTCCTTCTCGCATGGTCCGTCGTCGTCGAACCGTTTCATGCTCGCCCCTTTGACCAACATGCAGAGTCATGCCGACGGAACATTGTCCGACGACGAGCAGCATTGGCTCGTGAAGAGGGCCGAGGGCGGTTTCGGAGTTGTGATGACGTGTGCGGCGCACGTGCAGAAGCGCGGTCAAGGGTTTGCCGGACAACTCGGTACGTTCGCCGATGAGCACGTTCCAGGTCTCGCAGGTCTGGCGTCGGCCATCTCGTCGTTCGGCCGAGTGGCCTTGGTTCAGTTGCATCATGCCGGACATCGCTCACCAGCTGATCTGATCGGCGAAGCTCCGGTCTGCCCGTCCGACGATCCCGAGACCGGAGCGCGCGGCCTGTCCACGGAGGAGACCGAGGAACTGGTAGCCGACTTCGTCGCCGCCGCAGCGCGCTGTGATCGAGCCGGATTCGATGGTGTCGAGTTGCACGGAGCTCACGACTACATGATCTGTCAATACTTGAATCCTGAACTCAATCGGCGAGACGACCAGTACGGCGGATCACTCGAAAATCGATCGCGGTTGCTCATGGAGATCGTGGAGGGGATCCGACGCGAATGCCGAGCCGACTTCAGCCTGTCGGTCCGTCTCTCTCCGGAGCGTTTCGGAATGCGAACGGCCGAGATCTGCGAGGTGTACCGCGCGCTCGTCGACGCTGGTGTCGACTTCGTCGACATGTCGCTCTGGGACGTGTTCAAGGAGCCAGCCGATCCCGACTTCGCCGAACGGCGTCTGGTCGACGTCTTCGCCGAGATTCCGCGTGGCACCACACGACTCGCCGTCGCCGGAAAGCTGTACTCGGCAGCCGATGCGCAGAGAGCCGTTGACGCCGGCGCCGACCTGGCGGTGATCGGTCGCGGGGCGATTCTTCACCACGACTTCCCGGAGCAGATTCGACGCGATCCGAACTTCATGATGCGCGATCTGCCGGTCAGTCCCGAAACGTTGAGAGCAGAAGGATTGTCCGATTCCTTCGTCGGCTACATGCGCAACTGGCCTGGTTTCGTAACCGAAACTTCGACCTGACGACGGTCCGACTCAAACGCGAACGTCGTAGCCGGCGTCGCGGATGGCGGTGACGACACGCTCGGCGTGTTCAGGGCCGCGCACTTCGAGAACCGCGTTCACACCGGTTTCGCGCACGTGTAGGTCGACGCCGTCGCGCACGTGCTCGATATCGATCACGCTCGCACCGCGTTCGGCGAAGATGGCGAGTAGTCGAGCCAGACCTCCGGGTCGATCGCTCACCCGTACGAAAACGATCAAACGTCGACCGGCTTGCGTCTCGTGACGGCGAATGAGGCCCGGGACGACTCCGAGGTCGACGTTTCCGCCTGACAACACGACGCACGTGGTGCGAGCCTCGGCTGGCTTCACGCACTCGGCGAGCAGGGCGGCTACACCGACTGCTCCGGCACCTTCCACGTACAACTTCGAACGCTCCATAAGAAGCACCATGGCGTCGGCGACTGCGTCTTCGTCGACCACGACGACGTCGTCGAGCCAGTGTTCGACAAGAGGTGCGGTGAACGTCCCCGGACGTTTCACGGCGATGCCGTCGGCGAGAGTGGGGACTGGACCGTCAGGAACGACGCCGTTCGCGTACGGCGCACAAGCCTCCACTTGAACACCGATGACTTCGATGGACGGATCGTGGAGTTTCACTGCGATCGCTACACCCGTAGCGAGACCACCCCCACCGAGCGGCACGATCACTCGTCCGAGATCGGAGACGTCTTCGAGAAGTTCGAGTCCGAGTGTGGCTTGTCCGGCGATCACGATCGGATCGTCGTAGGGATGGCAGAACGACATCCCGCTATCGTCGGCGCGCGAGCGGGCCGACGCGACGGCATCGTCAAGCGAATCGCCCCCTTCGATGACCCTGGCGCCGTAGTCGCGACAGGCGGCGATCTTGGCGATGGGCGCGTTGTCGGGAACGAAGATGTCGCACGGCACCCCGAAGGCGCGAGCGGCGAAGGCGAGGGATTGAGCGTGGTTCCCGGCACTTCCGGCCGTCACCCCACGGGCGGCGGTGTCGCCGAGGGACGCCAACTTGTTCATGGCGCCACGGATCTTGAAACTGCCGGTGCGTTGCAGGTTCTCGGCTTTCAGAACGACCTGACCACCCGTACGCTGCGACAAGCTGTAGGAGCCGGTCACCGGGGTGTGCTGGACCACCGAGGCTCCGGCGGCCCGGGCCGCGTCGATGTCAGCCCGACTGATCAGCGGAAGGTCGGTTTTCTCCATGTGGGGCCTACCGTACCGGTGTGCGCGCCCTCGTGATCGCCAACGTCGACGACGCCGACCCGGGCATCGTGGGGGAGAGGTTCCGTCATCATGGGGTCGCCTTCACCGATTGTTTCCGTGAACATCCGTCCGAGTGGCCCGATCTTGGCGGTCTCGACCTGGTCCTTCTCCTCGGATCGGAGTGGAGTGTGTACTGGGTCGAGGTTGCATCCTCGGTTCGAGCCGAATGTGAACTTGTGAAAAATGTTGTTGAGCAGGGGATTCCTCTGTTCGCGATTTGTTTCGGGGCACAGATCACGGCGCGGGGCCTCGGTGGCACGGTGGAACGAGCGCGTCGGCCCGAGGTGGGCTGGCACCACGTCGACTCCGAACGTCCCGACGTGATTGCGCCAGGCCCCTGGTTGCAGTGGCATTTCGACGTGTTCAGCGTTCCGGCCGACCTCACCGAGATCGCCCGGAGTCCGTCGGGCCCCCAGGCCATGGTCGGGCCGAGGTTGTTGGCCACTCAGTTCCACCCGGAGGCCACCGAGACCATGCTGTCTCGCTGGACGTCGGGCGATGCCAGCGAACTGCGGCGACTCGGCCTCGATCCCGATGAGGTCATGGCGGACACCCGTCGTGAAGTCGTGAACAGTCGGCCACGAGCCGAAGCACTCGTCGACTGGTTCGTCGAGACGCACATGGGTGAGCAGTAGTCCGGACGACAGTCGACAATAGAGGTCACACGCTGGGCAGGAGTTAGGTCGCGGTTCGACTCAAGTAGTAGCGTCTCACGGCGATGTCGGACTTTTTGAGGTCGTACCTCACCGTCTTTTGGTTCGGGCTCGCCGCCCTGCTCCTGGCTTCGTTGTTGCTGGGCATCTCGGCGCTGATCCGCCCCGTCCGACCCACTCGGGAGAAGCTGCTCACCTACGAGAGTGGTGTCGACCCCGTGGGTGACGGATGGACGCAGAGCCAGATTCGGTACTACGTGTTCGCACTTCTCTTCGTTGTCTTCGACGTCGAAGCGGTCTTCGTCTTTCCCTGGGCGACACAGCTCGAACGGTACGGTGCGTTCGGCCTGGTTGCGATGGGCATTGTCATAGGTGTTCTGTTGCTCGGTCTCGTACACGCCTGGCGCAAGGGCGTCCTTCGCTGGGTGTAATCACAAAGGAGTCACATGGGTCTCGTCGACCGCGGGCGGCTCCCCAAGCCGCTGAATTCACTGCTCAACCTCGGACGCTCCTACTCGATGTGGGTGTATCAGTGGGGTCTTGCCTGTTGTGCCATCGAAATGGGTGCGGCCTTCGGGTCGCCGCGTTACGACGTGATGCGCCTCGGCGTCATTCCGTTGCCGGCCAGTCCCCGCCAGGCCGATCTCGTCGTCATCTCCGGAACCGTGACCGACAAAATGGCGCCGGCGATCAAGCGCCTCTACGAACAAATGCCCGATCCGAAGTACGTGATCTCC
>CBFHWN010000007.1:43587-59199 GCA_965659595.1 uncultured Ilumatobacteraceae bacterium
GGGACAGCTACTCGGTCACCAAGGGCGTCGATCAGATCGTGCCGGTCGATGTGTACGTGCCCGGATGTCCGCCACGGCCCGAGGCTCTTCTCGAGGGAGTCGTGCTTCTGCAACAGCGCATTCGTAACGAGGACATGGGTGCCCGCTGGCGTGGTGAGGGCTCCAAACCGATCGTGGTTCAGGACCGCGCCGGCGTGAAGAAGGGTGAGCCCAGTGTCGTCTGACGCTCCGGTGGCCGAGATCCCGGGTGACACGTTACGCGAGCGAATCGTCGACGACTTGCGTGTGTGCATCGGTGATGCCCTCGTCGACAGCCTCGTGAAGCCGGGGGACGATGTGTGGGTGCGCGTTCGTCCCGACGCCTGGCTCGCCACGGCCCGTGCCCTCCGTCATGACATGGGTTTCGACTACTTCTGCTTCCTGTCGGCCATCGACTGGATGCCGTCGCCGTACGGCAAGGGTGAAGACGATCCGACCGAACCACCGCCCGAACGAGACGACACGATTCGTCAGGGTTACACGGGTGGGGGCTCTCGCATGCAGATGCTGGCACGTGTCTCTCATTCGACACTTCATGTCGGGGTCAACGTGAAGTGCGATCTCGACGACGCGCACCCGGTCGTCGAATCGTGGATTCCGGTCTACGCCGGCGCCAATTGGCACGAGCGCGAGACGCACGAGATGTTCGGAATCGGATTCGACGGACATCCTGATCTCCGCAACATGTATCTGCCGACCGATTTCGAGGGCCATCCGCTCCGCAAGGACTTCCCGCTCCTCGCGCGGATGGTGAAGCCCTGGCCCGGAATCGTCGACGTGGAACCACTGCCCGGCGGCGACGAAGAAGGTGACGGAGAATGACTTCGACCGAATCGCTCATCGACCGTCGTCAGATGGCGTACATCGCGGCTCAGGCCTCTGATGCGCGTTTGAACGTCGAGCTCGAGACCGAGGGCATGACGCTCAACATCGGACCTCAGCACCCGGCCACGCACGGAACTCTTCGAATCATCGCCCGTCTGGACGGCGAGCAAGTGGTGTGGGCCGAACCATCGTGCGGTTACATGCATCGTGGTTACGAAAAGCTCACCGAGGTGCGCACCTATCCGCAGGTGACAACTCTCGTGAACCGCATCGATTGGCTCGGCTCGTTTGCGAACGAAGTGCCGTTCATCCTCGCCGCTGAGAAGTTGATGGGCATCGAGGCGCCGCCCCGGGCCCAGTGGATCCGCACCATCCTCTTCGAGTTGTCGCGTATCGCCAACGTCTCGCTCTTCCTCGGCGATCTTGGAGTGCAGATGGGTGCCATCACGCCGGTCTTCATGGCCTTCCGTGATCGTGAATACGTGCTCAATCTGATCGAGGGAGCCACCGGTGGACGCTTCCATCCGAATTTCGACCGTATCGGCGGCCTGAAGGACGATCTGCCGGCCGGTTTCATCGACGAGACCCGCGCGGTCATGAAGAAACTCCGCAACTTCTGCGACGAGATCGAGAATCTTCTCTTCGGGAATGAGATCTTCCAGTCGCGTATGCGCGGCATCGGAGTCATCCCGAAAGACGTCGCTCTGCAGTTCGGTTTGTCGGGCGCGAACCTGCGGGCGAGCGGAGTCGATTGGGACCTTCGCCGCGACCAGTCGCTTCCGATGGCCTGGGACAAGGTCGACTGGAAGGTCTGGACTCATCCCGATGGCGACTCGTTCGCTCGCTGTTGGATCCGTCTGCAGGAAACACGTGAGGCCACGATGATCGTCGATCAGCTCCTCGACTCGATTCCGTCCGGGCCGGTGATGGCCAAGGTGCCACGCATCATCAAGGTGCCGGAGGGCGAAGCCTGGGTGTCGACCGAGAACCCACTCGGCGAAATGGGCTACTACGTCGTGAGCAAGGGTGATCTCGGACCGTTCCGGACCAAGATCCGCTCGGCGAGTTTCAACAACATCTCGGTGGTGCCGTGGGTGTTGAAGGGCGTGTACGTCCCCGACATCATCACCATCCTCGCTTCGCTCTACTTCATCCTCGGAGACATCGACCGCTGATGAACGCCGCACTTCTCGCCGTCGATCTTCCGTACTGGGCGCAGTCGCTCTTACGCGTGCTCGGTGGCATCGTCGCCGTCCTTCTTCCGGCCGGCACGATCGTCTACGTCTTCCTCTTCAAGATGATGTCGTTCATGCAGAGTCGACTCGGTCCGATGGAAGCCGGACCTTTTGGTTCACTGCAGTTGGTCGCCGAAGTCGGCAAGTGGCTTCAGAAGGAAGACATCACCCCCGAAAAGGCCGACCGCTTCATCTTCAAGGCGGCACCGCTCGTGGTGCTCGTATCCACTTTCCTTCTGGTCGCCGTGGTTCCGTTCGGGCCCGACGCCTGGTTCACCGATTTCGAAGCCGGTGTCTTCTACATGCTTGCCGTCGGCTCGGTGAGCGTTCTCGGCATCTTGATGGCCGGATGGGCCAGCGCCAACAAGTATTCGCTGCTCGGTGGACTCCGAGCCGCTGGTCAGCTCATTGCCTATGAACTTCCGATGGTGCTCGCCGTGGTGGGTGTCATCATCCAGGCCGACAGCATGAATCTGCAGCAGATCGTGTTCGCGCAGAACGCAGGATCGATCTTCGGCTGGGACGGCCTAGGAAATCCGTTCTTCCTCACTCAATTCGTGGGTTTCGTGGTGTTCATGATCGCGATCCAGGCCGAACTCACGCAGGCGCCCTTCGACATGCCGATCGCCGAATCCGAACTCGTGTCGGGCTACATGACCGAGTATTCAGGTTTCCGGTTCCTCACCTTCTTCATCGCGGAGTTCGCCACGGCCGGCGTGTTCTCGTTGATTGCTTCGGTGCTGTTCCTTGGTGGTTGGGGTATCCCGTTCGCCTGGTTCGGCTGGGACACACTCGGTGACGTCGACAACTGGATGAACGTCGTCGGACCTTTGATCATGGTCACCAAGATGATGTTGTTGTCGTTCATCATCATGTGGGTGCGTTTCAGCTACCCGCGATTCCGCGAGGACCAACTCCAGAAGTTCGCCTGGAAGGTTCTCATTCCGGTGGCCCTCGTCAACCTCATGGTCACGGCGATTTTGAAGGTGGTGTTCTGATGCCGAAGGTTCCGGGTCTCATCAAGGGTCTCGGTGTCACCCTGAACACGCTCGTCAAGACGACGACCCAGGGCGCCAACACCGTGCAGTACCCGCACGAGAAAGAAGCTCCGCCGTTACGCGCGCGAGGTGTGATCGCTCTGCGTGAAGACAACTGCACCTCGTGCATGCTCTGCGCTCGTTCGTGCCCCGACTGGTGCATCTACATCGAAGGGCACAAGGAGTTGGCTCCGCCGCGTCGCGCCGGTGGCAAGCCGCGTCAGGTGAACAAACTCGACCGTTTCGACATCGACTATGCGCTCTGCATGTACTGCGGAATCTGCGTCGAGGTCTGCCCGTTCGACGCCCTGTTCTGGAGTCCCGAGTACGAGTACAGCGAACCGCACATCGCCGATCTCTTGCACGACAAGAACAAGTTGGGCGAGTGGATGGAGACGGTGCCCGAAGCACCGGCCCTCGAGGCCGGAGCCGAGAAGAAGGGCAAGAAGTAATGGTCGCTGCCGACCTGCTCGTCGCTCAGAACATCGGCTTCGGAGTCATCTCGCTCTTCATGATCGTGGGTGCTCTTCGTGTCGTGACGGTGAAGAACGTGGTGCACGCCGCGCTCTGGCTCGTGATCGTGTTGTCAGGAGCAGCCGCGCAGTATCTGTTGCTCTCGGCCGAGTTCGTCGCTGTCACCCAGGTTCTCGTCTACGTGGGTGCTGTCATGGTTCTGTTCCTCTTCGGCACCATGCTCACGCGCGCGAAGATCGGCGCCGAGGCCGACCTCAACAACAAGAACTGGGGAATCGCTGTCCCGGTGTCGCTCCTTCTGCTTGGGGTCACGTCGTGGGTTTTGATCGACGGTTTCGGTGACGAGAAGCTGCCAGCCCCCGATCAAGCTGCACCGGTCCCCGTTCAGGTTCTGAGCGACGACATCTTCGGTCCCTATCTGGTCCCGTTCTGGGCCATCTCGTTCGTACTCCTCGTCGCCATCATCGGCGCCATCGTTCTGGCCAGGAAGGACTGAGACCCGTGTTGACCGTTCAGTTCCTTCTCTTGTCGGCGATCCTCTTCGCAATCGGCGTGTACGGCGTTTTGGCTCGAAAGAACGCCGTCATGGTGCTCATGTCGATCGAATTGATCCTGAACGCCGTCAACTTGAACCTCATTGCTTTCGCCTACCGCCTGCAATCCATCGACGGCAACACCTTCGCTTTGTACGTGATCGCCATCGCGGCGGCCGAAGTCGGTGTCGGCTTGGCGATGGTGCTTCTGATCTACCGCAACCGGCGCTCGATTGCGCTCGACGAACTGTCCGAGATGAAGGGCTGATCGATGCTCGCTGCCGAAGCCTCCCACTCCGTGTCCCAGTCGGCCGGCTGGTTCCTCGAGAACGCCTGGCTCATTCCGATCCTGCCGGCGGTCGCGTTCGCCCTCATCATCTTTTTCGGCAAGAAGTTGCCGATGAAGGGCAGCGAACTAGGTGTCGCATCGATGATCGGCTCGTTGGTTCTGGCTCTCGGAGCGGCGTACCAGTGGATCCAGCGAGTCGACGACGCTGCAGGGCATTCCGCCGCATCTTTGATGAAGGCCGGTGGTGAATCGTCTCCCTTCGTCGGTCCGGTCATTCGTGAATGGACCTGGTGGCAGAGCGGCGGTTTCGAATTCGGTATCGGTCAGCACATCGATGGCCTGGCTCTCACCTTGTTGGTGGTCGTGGCCTTCATCTCCACGCTCGTGCAGATCTACTCGCTCGAGTACCTTCGCGGCGATCGTCGGTACACGCATTTCTTCGCGGCTCTGACGTTGTTCTCGGCCGGCATGTTGAGCATGGTGCTGGCCCCCAACATGGTGCAGCTGATTCTCGGCTGGGAGATCATGGGTCTCTGTTCGTTCATGCTCATCGGCCACTGGTGGGAAGACCAAGCCAACGCACGTGCTGCGCTCAAGGCCTTCTTCACGGTACGCGTCGGAGACGTCGGACTTCTCGTCGGTACCGGCATCCTTTTCTTCTCGGCCAACGCATGGACCCAGCAGAACCTCGGTGTGAGTGGTTTCAACATCTCGGGCCTGTCGGCCTGGGCGATGTCGGGCGACGCGAGCCAGAGTGCTCTCACCTGGGGCGCGGTGGCTCTGTTCATCGCCTGTATCGGCAAGTCCGGTCAGTTCCCGTTGCACACGTGGCTACCCGACGCCATGGCCGGCCCCACGCCAGTGAGCTCGCTCTTGCACTCGAGCACGATGGTCGTGGCCGGTGTGTTCTTGGTGGCTCGGGTGTACCCGGTGTTCTGGGAAGGCCTCGAGATCACCGGAACCAACATCAACTTCATTGCGTTGATCGGTGGAATCACCATCGTGATCGCAGCGCTCTTGGCCTTCGTTCAACACGACATCAAGAAAGTTCTGGCGTACTCCACGGTGTCCCAGCTCGGCTACATGATGCTCGGACTCGGTGCCGGCGCCTGGCTGCCCGCCGTGTTCCACATTTTCACCCACGCCTTTTTCAAGGCCTGTCTCTTCCTCGCAGCCGGTTCGGTCAGTCACTCGGGTTCGCATCACTCCTTCGACATGAAAAAGGACATGGGCGGACTGGCCAAGAAGATGCCGTTGACGGCCACCACCTGGATCGTCTCGACGCTGGCCCTCGCCGGCGTGTTCCCTTTGTCGGGTTTCTTCTCGAAGGACGAGATCATCGACAATGTCGGGCACAACGGCTACCAGGCCTTCATGATCGTCGGGTTGTGCGGTGCGTTCCTCACCGCGGCCTACATGGCTCGCGCCACGTATCTCACCTTCTTCGGTGAAGCTCGAGGCGCGGCGGCTGGCGAACATCATGACGAGCACGCCACTGATCACGCTGATGACCATGCCGCCGATCAGGCGGACGCTCACGGTCACGACGACCATGGAGCGCTCGGCCCGCACGAGAGCCCGAAGTTGATCACTGTTCCCCTCGTGATCCTGGCGTCACTCGCCATCGTCGCCGGCTTGGCCAACGCCACGCCGTTCGGATCCAGTTGGGAGCGTTTCAAGAAGTACGTCGAACCCAGCCCTGCCTACGTGGCCGCCGAGTCCACGATGGCGTCGGGTCCCGGCGAAGCGATCACGGTGGTCGGTTGGTCCGCGGCGTCCGAGGGTGGAGAAGGTGAAGCCAAGGCCGGTTGCTCCTATGAGACCCCGCCCGTCGGAGAGGTCTGCTACTTCCCGGCTGTCAGCCACGCCAAGTTCAAGTGGAGCAAGGGTCTCTTGTCGCTTGGCATCGTGGCCGCCGGACTGGTGTCGAGCTGGATCTTCAGCGTTCAGTACTACACCCGGCGTAATCGTCGACTGGTCGGTCTCACTGAACGAAGTCGAATCCTGCGCGGCGGTTACCTGTTCCTCTGGAACAAGTACTACCTCGACGTTCTCTACGAGAAGTACATCGTTCGCGCCGTCGCTCACCCGATCGCACGAGCTGCGAATTGGTTCAACCAGAACGTCATCGACGGCATCGTCAACGCCTCGGGCCAGATCTCCCGTCGCGTGGCTGGCTGGGTGTACCGCAACATCGATCAGCGCGTCGTCGACGGCGCGGTGAACACCTCGGGCGCCGCGGCCCGGGGGACCGGAGGGGCCTTGCGTCCCATCCAGTCGGGCAAGGTCAATCAGTACGGAGCGCTGCTGTTCGCTGCGGCCGCCATCGGCGCTCTCGTACTCGTCATCATCAACACCTGAGGAGACACGGCATGGAAGTACTCCGTGACCAGAACTGGCTACTGACCGTCGGCACCTTCCTGCCGATGGTCGGTGTGCTGGTGATGCTGTTCATTCCCAAGGCCGACGAGGAGCTGCACAAGCTGGTGGCCCTCGCGACCGCCGTGGCGACCTTGGGCGTCGGCATCTACACCCTCACCCAGTTCGACTTCGATCAGGCGGGAACTCTGCAGTTCTTCGCCGACACCGAGTGGATCAAGGTCATTTCGAGCAACTACACGATCGGACTCGATGGAATGAGCCTTCCGCTCTACATCTTGTCGATGGTCGTCACGGTTCTGGTGATGATCTACTCGTGGGACCACATTCCGTCACCGGGCAACCCGAAGGCTTTCCTCAGCCTCATGCTCATCTTGCAGACGGGAATGGCCGGAACCTTCATCGCCCAGGATCTCATCCTCTTCTTCGTGTTCTTCGAAGTGGTGCTGCTGCCGATGTACTTCATGATCGGCGTCTGGGGTGGCGAGCAGCGTCAATATGCGTCGCTCAAGTTCTTCCTCTACACGATGTTCGGTTCGGCTCTCATGCTCGTCGCCTTCATCGCCCTGTTCTTCAAGGTCCGAGGCGCACTGCCCGATGGAGTCGAGCCTTCCTTCTCGATTCCGATGCTCGCCGAGTACGGCGGTCTGCTCGGTCGATCGGCTCAGATCTGGATCTTCGCCGGAATGTTCATCGGGTTCGCCGTCAAGGTGCCGATGTTCCCGTTCCACACGTGGTTGCCCGACGCCCATACCCAGGCACCGACGCAGGGTTCGGTCATCCTGGCCGCCGTCTTGTTGAAGCTCGGTACGTACGGCTTCGTCCGTATTGCCATCCCGACTTTGCCCGAGGCGGCCAAGGCCTGGGCGCCGTGGATCGGGTTGCTCGCCGTGATCGGCATCATCTACGGAGCCTTCGGCTGTCTCGCTCAGACCGATATGAAGCGTCTCATCGCGTTCTCGTCGGTCGCTCACATGGGTTTCGTGATGCTCGGTATCTCGACGCTCACGCCGATGGGCTTCAACGCTGCTCTGTTCGGCATGGTGGCTCACGGTCTCATCACCGGCATGTTGTTCTTCGTGGCCGGCAGTGTGAAGGATCGTTACCACACACTCGAGATCGCCCGACTGGGTGGCATGTTGAAGCAGATGCCGAAGTTGGGTTGGATCCTTGGGTTCAGTGCCATGGCTTCGCTCGGTCTGCCGGGCCTCGCCGGGTTCTGGGGTGAGTTCCCGGCGATTCTCGCTGCCTACTCACCGGCCGAAGGTCTTCCGGTCGAGACCTTTCGCACGTACATGATCATCGCCGCCATCGGAACGGTGTTCGCAGCGGCGTATCTGTTGTGGTTGTTCCAGCGCACGGCGTTCGGCGAGCCCAAGCCTGAATTCTCGGGTGAAGGCCACGGACACGGCGACGCACATGGAGACGGGCATGACGATCTGCACGATGTGAACACATACGAGTGGATCGCCTGGACGCCGTTCCTGATCGCAATCGTCGTGTTCGGTGTGTACCCGCAGCTCATGTTCCAGGTCTTCGACCCAGCGGTCGAAGTGGCTCTGTCGGCGTTCGGAGGCTGATTCGTGCTCTCGTCGATTCTCGCCCAGGTGCCGTGGCAGTCGCCGACGATCGACTATCACGCGCTCGCGCCCGAGATCGTGTTGGCGGCCGGTATCTGCCTGATCATCATCGTCGACCTTCTCGTCGGAGAGTCGAAGAAGTGGATCACGGCATCGCTCACGGGTTTCGTGTTGCTCGGCGCGCTTCTGCCGGTCGTCACCCTTGCCGTTCACGACGCCGATGTGCGATCACTCTTCGACGGGCGCTACGTGATCGACGAGTTCTCTCTCACATTGAAAGCCCTGTTCCTCATCGCTGGATACGTGGTGGTGTTGTTGTCGCAGAATCACGTCGAGGAGGGTGATTACCACCAAGGCGAGTACTTCATCCTGCTCCTGACCTCGCTCACCGGCATGGTGATGATGGCGTCGAGTCGCGATCTCGTGAGCATCTTCGTAGCGCTCGAATTCCTCAGCATTCCGGCCTACATGCTCGCCGCCTGGCGCAAGCGAGATCGCAAGAGCAACGAGGCCGGTGTCAAGTACTACCTCCTCGGTGTATTCGCGTCGGCCGTCATGTTGTACGGAATGAGCCTCTTGTACGGCGTCACCGGCTCGACCCTTCTCACCGAGATCGGTCGTGGCATCACGGTCGACGGCGACTTCGGCGGCGTGCACGTTCTTGCTGTGGTGTTCGTGGTGGTCGGTTTCGCCTTCAAGGTGTCGGCGGTTCCGTTCCACACCTGGGCGCCCGACACCTACGAAGGTGCACCCACCCCGATCACCGCCTTCTTGTCGGTGGCGAGCAAGGCGGCCGGTTTCGTGGCCCTCGTCACCGTGATCTATGTCGGATTCCCACAAGCATCCGATGTGTGGCAGCCGTTCCTTTGGGTGATGGCGGCCCTCACCATGACCGTCGGCAATCTGCTCGCACTGCGTCAGACCAACATCGTCCGCATGCTCGCCTACTCGTCGATCAGCCAGGGTGGCTTCATTTTGATGCCCCTCGCCGTCGCTGGAACTGGAGATGCAGCTGGGCCGGCTTTGCAGGCGGTCGTCGTGTACCTCCTCGTGTATGCGGCCATGAACCTCGGCATGTTCGCCGTCGTGATCGCCGTATCTCGCACGACGCGTAGCGGGGAGATCTCGAGTCTGGGTGGGCTCTTCTCGTACGCCCCCGGGCTCGGAGTGTTGATGACCATCTTCTTGGCCTCACTCGCCGGCATTCCGCCGCTCGGTGGTTGGATCGCGAAGTTCGCGGCCTTCCGGGCGGTACTCGAAGCGGGTAGTGGTTGGGCGTATGCCATCGCCGTGATCGGAGCCATCAACTCGGTCATCGCCTTTGGCTACTACGGCAATGTCATGCGCGAGGTGTGGATGAAGCCCACACCCCACGGTGAGACCACGGCGGTGCGCACACCCGGTTCGTTGGTGGCTGCGCTCGCAATCACCGGTGCCGCCACTTTGGTGCTCGGGATCTTGCCCGGAACCGTGATGCGATTCGGTGACCTGGCCGACCTGGTCGGCGCTTTCGGCGGCTGACGCTCATATGGCCGACGAAGCGACCGGCGTTCGCTTCGACGATTTTCTCGACGATGCGCTCTACGGTGAGTCGGGCTTCTACTCCACAGGGGGACGAGCTGGTCGCCGTGGTGATTTCATCACCTCACCTGAAGTCGGTCCGTTGTTCGGTGCCGTCCTTGCGCGATGGTGCGATTCGGTGTGGCGCGAACTGGGCGAGCCCGACGACTTTCACGTGTACGACCTTGGGGCCGGACCGGGAACGCTCGCGCGCTCGATCATGGCCGCCGATCCCGAATGCCTACAGGGAAATGCGGCGAGATACGTCGCCGTAGAGATATCGGCTGAGCAGCGAGCCCGACACCCCGACGGGATCACGTCGCGAGCGTCTTTGCCGGATGTTCCGCTGTCGGGCGTGGTGATCGCCAACGAACTACTCGACAACGTTCCGTTCCGCTTGCTGGTGTTCGACGGCACGTGGCGAGAGGCCTGGGTGCATCGTGACGGTCCGAACGTCAGCGAGGTTCTTCGCGACGTGGACGACAAGATTCCGGTTCGTCTTCCGGAACGTACTGCGCTTGGGGCTCGGGTGCCCTGGCACGAACGCGGCGCGTCGATGTTGCGTGAGGTGAAGGACCGGCTACAGGGGCAGATGCTCGTGATCGACTACATGGTGCCAATCACCGCATCGTTGGCGCAACGACCGTGGCGCGAGTGGCTTCGCACGTATCGCGATCAAGGGAGCGGGTCTCACTACTTGCGTGACGTCGGAGCCCAGGACGTGACGACCGATGTGTGTATCGATCAGTTGGAGGCCGTCGTCGGAGCGGCATCGAGTGTGCGCAGCCAAGCCCAGTTCTTACAGTTGTGGGGGATCGACGAATTGGTGGAGGAAGGAAAGCGGGTGTGGGAGGCCGAAGCGGCGCGTCCGGGTTTACGAGCGATGACGATGCGCAGTCGGGTGAGCGAAGCCGAAGCCTTGTTGGACCCCAACTCCCTCGGCTCCTTCACTGTCATCTCCTGGCGATCTGGAGCGGAAAATTCACCGTATGGGTGAAGATCGCGGATCAGATTCCGACGGCTCGGGGCGGGACGTCATGACAGCACCCACAACCACGACGGCCATTCCCACGACGGCCCACCACGAGATGTGTTCGTTACGGAACGACACCCCGAGCAACACACTGACGATCGGTGTGAAGAAGTTGCCGATCATGCCGCGAACGGTGCCGGCTCGACCGAGAAGTACGCCGTACACCACGAAGGCGACACCGGTACCGAGGGCGCCCAGAACGAAGATCGCGCCCCATGCACTCCACGTGTGATCACTGCGAAACAGGGCTGGAATTCCGAGTGGCAGTGCCCACAGCACGGCACCCACCTCGACCCAGAACATGAGTCGCAATGACCCGTACTTGCGTTGCAACGGCGCTGCGATATTCACGGCCGTGGCGTAACAGAGGAGAGCGAGCAACAGCAGCGAGACACCCTTGGCATCGGCGGTGGGCCCGTCATCTTCGGCTCGAATCGACGAGAGCGAGATGATCGCGATGCCGGCGAATCCAACCAACACCGCGAGCACACGGAACCTCGACGGTGCGCGTCGGACGAAGATCGCGGTCACCAGCACCGACACTGCCGGGAGCCCTCCGTTCAACATTCCGGTCACGGCCGACGAAACGGTTCGCTCGGCGATCGGGAACAACAAGAACGGAAGTCCCATCCAGACGAACGACAAGAGCGCGATCCGCGGCCAGTCGGACCGATCGATCCCGCGACGGGCGGCAGGGAAGAACGACATAGCGAGAGCACCGAGGAGGGTGCGACCGAGCGGTACGACCGGAGCCTCCACGTGATCGATGGCGATCGAGATCCAGAAGAACGAACTGCCCCAGACGAGGGCGATGACGGCCGAGAGCAACCACTCGGTCGGGCCGAATCGGATCGTGGTCTCCGTCGGGCGACTCGTGACGGATTCGGCCATGAACTCCCTGTTCTAGTCGCCTAGAGTCGCTCGGCAAGAGTTCATTCGCGACCTGGGGGGATCCATGTCGAACGACGAGACGACCAATATCGACGACCTGTTGTTGGAGAACCGCAAGTTCCCACCGCCGGCCGACTTTCAAACGCAGAGCCTTGTGGCCGGGACCCAGATGTATGACGAGGCGGCCCGGGACGACGAGGGTTTCTGGGCGCGACAGGCGGCTGACTTGCTGCACTGGGACACCGACTGGACGACCATATGCGAATGGGACCGTCCGTACGCCAAGTGGTTCCTCGGTGGACGACTCAACGTTGCGTACAACTGTCTCGACCGGCATGTCGAGGCCGGTCGTGGTGACAAGGTCGCTATCCACTGGGAAGGTGAACCGGGGGACATCCGCACGATCACGTATGCCCAACTCCTGCTGGAGGTGAAGAAGTTCTCCAACGTGCTGAAGTCGCTCGGAGTCCAGAAGGGCGACCGCGTCAACATTTACCTGCCGATGGTTCCCGAGGCCGCAGTTGCGATGTTGGCGTGTGCGCGTATTGGCGCCGCTCACAGCGTGGTGTTCGGCGGCTTCTCGTCGCAGGCTCTGGCCGATCGCATCAACGACGCTGAGGCCAAGCTGTTGATCACCGCCGACGGCGGATACCGGCGCGGCGAAGTGTTCCCGCTGAAGAAAGCGGCCGACGACGCTTTGGTCAACACGCCATCGATCGAACACGTCGTCGTGGTGAAGCGTGGCCACAACGACGTCGAGATGACGTCGGGACGCGACCATTGGTATCACGACCTCATGGCGGAAGCATCCGACGACTGTCCGGCCGAGCCGATGGACAGCGAGCAGCTGCTGTTCCTTCTCTACACCTCGGGAACCACTGGCAAGCCGAAGGGCATCATGCACACGACCGGCGGATATCTCACTCACGTCGCGTACACGCACAAGTACGTGTTCGATCTTCATGCCGACACCGACGTGTACTGGTGTACGGCCGATGTCGGCTGGATCACCGGTCACAGTTACATCGTGTACGGGCCGATGGCCAACGGCGCAACACAGGTGATGTATGAAGGAGTCCCGAACTTCCCTGGCAACGATCGCTTTTGGTCGATCGTCGAGAAGTACAAGGTTTCGATCTTCTACACGGCGCCCACGGCGATTCGTACCTTCATGAAGTGGGGGGTCGACGAACCGGCGAAGCACGACTTGTCGTCGCTACGTCTGCTCGGCTCGGTGGGCGAACCGATCAATCCCGAAGCGTGGATGTGGTACCGCGACAACATCGGTGCCGGAAAATGCCCAGTTGTCGATACCTGGTGGCAGACCGAGACCGGTGGGATCATGATCAGTCCGCTTCCCGGAGCGACCACTTTGAAGCCGGGATCGGCCACTTTTGCCATCCCTGGTGTATCGGCCGAAGTGGTCGATGATTCGGGTCAGCGCATCGATCATGGTGGTGGATATCTCACCCTCACTCGACCGTGGCCGGGCATGTTGCGTGGCATCTGGGGTGACGGTGAGCGATATCGCGAGACGTACTGGAGTCGCTTCAGTGATCGCTACTTCGCGGGCGACGGTGCGAAGCTCGACGCCGATGGCTACTTGTGGTTGCTCGGTCGCGTCGACGACGTCATGAACGTGAGCGGACATCGCATCTCGACGACCGAAGTCGAGAGTGCGTTGGTGTCGCATCCGAGTGTCGCCGAGGCGGCAGTGGTCGGAGCAAATGATCCGACCACCGGTCAGGCGATCATCGCGTACGTGACTTTGCGCGGTGGGTCGCACGTCGACGAAGGTGATCTGCGCAATCACGTGGCCAAGGAGATCGGCGCGATCGCGAAGCCGAAGACCATCTACTTCACGCCTGATCTACCGAAGACGCGCAGTGGCAAGATCATGCGACGTTTGTTGCGCGACGTGGCCGAAGGCCGCAATCTTGGCGACACGACCACGCTTGCCGACGCGGGAGTGGTCGACGAGTTGCAACGCCGCGCCGCTGAATCACCGTCGGAGGACTGAGGTCAGTCGCGGAAGTTCTCGAACTGCAACGGGATACCGAGGTCGGCTCCCTTCAACATGGTGATCAAGTTCTGCAGATCGTCACGCTTCTTGCTCGTCACGCGAATCGACTCACCTTGGGTCTGACTACTCACACCCTTCGGGCCTTTCTCCTTGATCATCTTGTTGACCTCGCGCGCCTTGTCCGAAGAGATACCGACCTTGATCGTGAGCACTTGGCGGACGGTGTTCTGGGTGGCCTCGTCGACCTTGCCCCAGTCGAGGCCCTTCAGCGACACGCCACGCTTGACGAGTCGCTCTTCGAGAACGAGTCGGAGAGCCTTCAAGCGATCCTCGCTCACCGTGTGCAATGTGATGACGAGTTCCTTCTGCTCGATCGTGGAGTTGGTGTTCTTGAAATCGAACCGGGTCGAGATCTCGCGTTGGGCCTGATCGACGGCATTGCGGACCTCCTGGCGGTCGACGTCGGAGACGATGTCGAAAGAGGGCATGTCAATAGATGGTAGGAGGTGGTCGGTCCGAACCCCCGGGCGATACGCTCACGTCCTGCATACATGGGTCGATGCCCGAGCGGCCAAAGGGAGCAGACTGTAAATCTGCCGGCATTGCCTACGGAGGTTCGAATCCTTCTCGGCCCACCAGTTCCTGTGGTTCTGGGTGAAAAGTCACCGCATATCCGGCGAGTTTTTCACCCAGAACTCCGAGGTCACTCGCCGTATCAGAGCATCTTTTGCATGACGGCTACATCCAGCCAGCGGCTGAATTTGCGTCCGACCTCTCGCTCGACCCCGACCTCCCGGAAGCCGCAGGCGGCGTGGAGGGCCCGGCTGGCCTCCCCTGAGGCCTCGATGCGAGCCACGATCGAGTGGAATCCCGACGCTCGGGCCCGTTCGACGACGTCGGTCAAAAGGAGTCGCCCGACCCCGTGTCGGGCCAGGTCACGGCGTACGTAGACCGAATCCTCGACCGTCGGACGATAGGCAGCCCGCTCTTTGTAGGGACTGAGGCTGGCGAAACCCAACACTTCCTCCTTGCCGAGCTCAGAGTGAGCGACATAGCGAGGATCGGTGGCGGCCGTCGCCCGTCGGACGGCCACCAGGGATGCAAACGCTCCGGTTCGAGCGGCCAGCCAGGCCACCTGGTCGTCGAGCGACCGGGACACCAGGTCCATGGTGGCGGTCGTGTTCTCGACCTCGTAGTTGTAGATCGTCCGCATTCCCTCGGCATCAGTGGCCAGAGCCGGCCGGACCCAAATCCCAGCGCCCGATCCGGAGGGGGCGGCCGATCCGCTAGCGGTGGGCGGTGTCACGGCCTCAACTTACTGGTCGTTTCCGCAAGAGGGGCTTGTAGCATCACAAGCCGGCTCGTGGCGTTGCCGCGCACCGCGCCCTCTTAGCTCAGTCGGCAGAGCATTTCCATGGTAAGGAAAAGGTCGTGGGTTCGATTCCCACAGAGGGCTCACCACCCGGTGACGGGTGATACCGGGCAGCCCGACGGCTGCGCGCCTGGCGGCGTAGCTCAGTTGGTCAGAGCATTCGGCTCATAATCGAAAGGTCATCGGTTCGATCCCGATCGCCGCTACTCAACTCACAAACACACGGCCACTCGTCAGGGAGGTCGCGACACGAAGAAAAGGAAAACCCCACCATGTCGAAGGCGAAGTTCGAGCGTACGAAGCCTCATGTGAATATTGGAACGATGGGTCATATTGACCATG
>CBFHWN010000008.1:0-56593 GCA_965659595.1 uncultured Ilumatobacteraceae bacterium
ATCGGCCTGTCGCTCGTGGTGCTCACCGGGTGGGCCGGTCAGATCTCGCTCGGACAATTCGGATTCGTTGCCATCGGCGCCGCGGTGAGTGCGAAGTTCACATCCGAGTGGAACGTCGACCTCACCCTCGCCGTGTTGATCGGCGCTGTCGCTGGAGCCGTGGCCGCGTTCGTCGTCGGACTTCCGGCCTTGCGTCTACGCGGCCTCTACCTCGCCGTCACCACGTTGGTGTTCGCGCTCTCGGTCACGTCGTGGCTGTTGAACGACCGCTTCTTCTCGTGGGTCCCGGGTAGCCGTCGCTTCGGTCGGCCGCCGCTCTTCGGGCGACTCGACATCGACACGCCTACGCGTTTCTACGTGTACACCCTCGTCGTGTTGGCCCTCACCATGCTCGCCGTGCGGGGAATCCGACGCAGTCGAACCGGCCGAGCGATCCTCGCACTGCGCGACAACGAACGGGCCGCGCAGAGTTACGGACTGTCGTCCACGTGGCTGAAGCTCACCGCCTTCACCATCTCGGGTGCAGTCGCCGGAGTCGCCGGCGGACTCTTCGCCCACCTCAACTACAGCTTCGATCTGTCGAGCTACGGCGTGAACAAGAGTCTCGAAGTGTTCACGGCGTCGGTGGTGGGCGGTCTCGGCTCGATGTTCGGCGCAGTGCTCGGTGCCGCCTACTTACGCGGCACCGAATGGTTCGTCACAGCCGAGGAGTGGCGGTTCGTGTCGTCAGCGGCCGGTGTGTTGATCGTTCTGCTCATCGTGCCGGGAGGACTCGGCGCGCTCGTCATTCGAGTGCGCGATCAGTTGGCGTTTCTCGTCGATCGGCGGGCCCGTCGCCGGGAGGAGAAGTTGTGAACCCCAGCCTGTGGTCCCGCTTCTGGTCCGGAGTTCGTCACCCCGGTCGCTGGTTACGAGACGTGTGCGGCGGAGAAGCCGTGTTCCCCATCGTGGTGCTGTTCGGCCTCAACGCCGTCGACGAATTCGACCGGGCCGCCTTCGGCATTCTGCTGCCCGAGATCCGCGAGCACTTCGATCTCGACTTCTCCACCATGCTCGGACTCGTCGGACTGGCCAGTGTGGCGGCTCTGGCGTTGCAGGTGCCGATCGCCCAGATCGCCGACCGTCGCAAACGAGTTCCGCTCGCCGTGGCCGGAGCACTGGTGTGGGCCCTCTTTTCGGGGCTCACCGGATTCGCGACCGGCATCATCGTCCTCACCATCGCCCGAAGCGGATCGGCACTCGGTAAGGCGGTGATCGACCCGACGCACAACTCGTTGATCTCCGACTACTACCCGATCGAAGCGCGCACCAAAGTGTTCTCGGTGCATCGCGCCGCCAACGCGGTCGGAGCTTTCCTCGGTCCTTTGTCGGCCGGACTGCTCGCGTTCTACTTCGGCTGGCGTACGCCGTTCGTCGTGTTCATGGTGCCGACGGTGATCTTCGCCGTGCTCGCCATGCGACTTCGCGAACCCATTCGCGGCCGATGGGAACGACAGGCCACCGGCGTGTCGGAAGAAGTGGCGCTCACCGAAGAGGCGGCCCCGTCGTTCTCGGAGAGCTGGCGCACGGTGCACAAGGTTCAGTCGCTACGACGCATCTGGTACAGCCTCCCGTTCCTCGCCACCGGTCTCATCGGATTCGTCACTCTGGCGTCACTTCTCTACGACCAGGAGTTCGGACTCGACGAACGTGCTCGCGGCGTTGCGGCGGCCATCGCCGAACCGTTCCAGTTGGTCGGTCTGGTCCTCGGTGCCCGATTCATCGCCAAGCGTTACGCGGGCAACGTGGCCGGACTCGCGAGAGTCGGTGCCAACATCGCCATGGCGGCGGCCGTCCTCGCTGGTGCGTTCGCGCTCGCCCCCAACATCGTGGTGGCGGTGGCTATCAACTGCGTGATCTCGGCTGCCTTGGCCGTCCTCGCGCCGGCGATCTTCTCGGCGCTGTCACTTGCGATCCCACCCCGAGCTCGCGCCACCGGCTTCTCGGTCGCGTCGCTCTGGATCATTCCCGGACTCGGTGTGCTGCCGATCATCGGCTGGATCGCTGATCAGGTCTCGATTCGCGTCGGCATGCTCGTCATGATTCCGCTCTTCCTCGTGGGCGGGCTCATCCAGCGCACCATCGGCAACGTGATCGTCGACGACATCGCTCAGGTCTGGCAGTCGGCGGCGGCCCGATCCGAGTCGTTGTACGAACGCCGGCAAGGTCGATCGAAACTGCTCGTGTTGCGCGGTGTGCGATCGGGCTACGACGGCGTGGAGATCCTGCACGGAATCGATCTCGACCTCGACGAGGGAGAGGTCATCGCTCTGCTCGGCACCAACGGCGCCGGCAAGAGCACATTGTTGAAGACGATCAGCGGTGTGGTCGAAGCCGACCGCGGCGCCGTGATCTTCGACGGTCGTGACATCACCCATGCTCCGCCGCACGAGATCGCCGCCTTCGGCATCGTACAGATGCCCGGTGGTGCGGGAGTTTTCGGTTCGCTCACTGTCGCCGAGAATCTCGATTTGGCCGGCTGGACACATCGCCGCAACGCCGAGTCGGTCCGTGCTGCACGCGCCGAAGTTCTCGAGATCTTCCCCGTCCTCGCGCAACGACTCGACCAACCGGCCGCCAATCTGTCGGGTGGACAGCAGCAGATGCTCGCCCTCAGCATGAGTTTCGTGATGCGGCCGCGCGTTCTCCTCATCGACGAACTCTCGCTCGGTTTGGCACCGGTCGTCGTGGGCCAGATGCTCCCCATCGTGAAGCGTATGTCGCAAGAAGGCGTGACGGTCGTTCTCGTCGAGCAGAGTGTCAACGTCGCACTCACCGTCGCCGAACGCGCCTATTTCCTCGAACGCGGTGAGGTGCGTTTCAGCGGCGCGACCGCCGAACTGCTGGAACGCCCCGACGTGTTGCGATCGGTGTTCTTGTCGGGGGCTTCAGTCGGTGACACATCGGTCCCGGCCGCGGTCGGGGTGGGTGACGAGATGGTGCTGTCCACGCGCGACGTGGTGACGAGCTTCGGCGGAATCCGCGCCGTCGACGGCGTGAGTCTCGACGTGCACGCTCGCGAAGTCGTGGGAGTCATCGGCCCGAACGGCGCCGGCAAGACCACTCTCTTCGATCTGATCTCGGGCTTCGCGCCCTTGTTCGCCGGTTCGGTGCATGTGGGTGGGGTCGACGTGAGCTCGGCCAGCCCGAACGGTCGGGCACGCGCCGGTCTCGGCCGGTCATTCCAGGACGCGCGACTGTTCCCCGAGTTGACGGTGGGCGAAACCCTCGCCGTGTCACTCGAACGTTGGGTGGGCAACCGCAGTGCTCTCGCCGCCTCGATGTATCTGCCGCCGGTGTTCGACTCGGAACAGGAGATCCGAAGCAGAGTGGCCGAGTTGATCGAACTGCTCGGCCTCGGCGACTTCGAGCGCAAGTTCGTGCGCGAACTCTCCACCGGAACCCGGCGCATCGTCGACATCGCCTGCCTGGTGGCGCACCGTCCGACGGTGATCCTGCTCGACGAACCGACGTCGGGTCTGGCCCAGCGAGAGGTGGAGGCTTTGGCCCCGGTCGTGCGCCGATTGCGCGACGAGATGGGGGCCGCACTTCTGGTGGTCGAGCACGACATACCATTCGTCTCATCGGTCGCTGACCGGCTGGTGGCGATGGACCAAGGAAGAGTGGTCACGAGTGGACCACCGGGGGAGGTCCTCGCACATCCGCAAGTCGTCGAGTCGTATCTAGGCACGTCGAGTGCCGCAATCGCCCGGTCCGGGCAAGGGGGGTAGGACATGCAGCCAGCAAACAGCAGTGGGGGAGGCGGTGGCTCCAGCGCACTGAAGAAGTGGGGGCCACTCGCCGCGATCATCGTCGTGGTGGCCGTCGTGATCGTGGTGATCGCGTCCGGTGGTGGAGGAGACGACGAATCGTCGTCGACCACTGCACCGGCCGAGACCACGGCGCCCACCGACACGACCGACGCGCCCGACACCACCGACGGCGGATCGTCGTGGACGTATCCGCTGTCGTACAGCCAGGCCGAGGAACTCGGCGTGGAAGCTGACATCGACTGGGGTGATCGTTGTGACACGTCGGTCGGTCTGATCGCCGTGATCGACTACTTCGCGCCCGAGTGCATGGCCCCGTTCAGCGGCGACAACGGCGGCGCGACCGATCAGGGCGTGACGGCCGACGAGATCACGATCGTGCACTACATGGGACCCGACGGTGATCCGATCATCAACTACATCACCGATGCCATCGCCGTCGACGACACCAACGCGCAGGAGAAAGAAGTCGTGGCCGACTTCGTCGAGTACTTCGAGCGCTACTACGAGTTCTACGGCCGCTCGGTCAATCTCGTGACCTACGAGAGCTCGGGTCTGGCCAACGATGCCGTGACGGCGCGTGCCGACGCTCAGCGCATCGTCGAGGAGTACCAGCCCTTCGCCGTGATCGGCGGACCGTCTCTCACCAACGCCTTCGGCGACGAACTCGCCGCGCGCGAGACGCTGTGCATCTCGTGCGGGGGAGGTTCACCCGAGTGGTACGCCGAACGAGATCCATACGTGTGGGGCATCGACGGCAGTGCTGAACAGAAGCAGGTGCACGTGGTCGAATTCATCGGCAAGCAGTTGGCCGGTCTGCCGGCCGTGCACGCCGGCGAACAGTTCCAACAGACCGAGCGCAAGTTCGGCCTGGTGTACGTCGAGAGCAGTGCCGAGTCGAAGGTGCTCGCCGATCTCATGGTGTCTCGTCTCACCGAAGTGGGTGCGGCACCGGCCGAAGTGATCCCGTACGTTCTCGACCCGGGCTCGATTCAGCAGACCGCCACTCAGGTGATCGCCAAGTTGAAGGCGAGTGGTGTCACGTCGGTGATCTTGTCGACCGATCCGGTCGCACCGCGCGACTTCACTCGTGAAGCCACCTCGCAGGAATACTTCCCCGAGTGGATCGTGGCCGCGTCCACGCTCACCGACACCACGGCCTTTGGGCGTTCGTACGATCAAGAGCAGTGGGCCAACGCCTTCGGTGTCACGAGCCTTGCCGTGCACGTGAACCCCGAGATCAGCGGCTACTGGGCGCTCTACACCTGGTGGACTGGCCAGGATCCGGCCGCCGACGAGTCGATCGGTGTGTACATGCCGCCCTTCATGCTGTTGATGTCGGCGTTGCAGAGCGCTGGTCCCGATCTCACGCACGAATCGCTCGCGACGGCGATTCGCAGTTTCGAGACCACACCGGCCATCAGCCAACCGTGGCTCACGTGGGGTGATCACGGCATCTGGGACGAATCCGATTACGCCGGTATCGACGACGCCACGTTGTTCTGGTGGGACGCTGAGACCTCCGGACCCGACGAGAACCGCAAGGAAGGCACCGGCATGCTCTTCTACGTGGACGGCGGTCAGCGTTATTTGCCCGGTGAATGGCCGACGCTCGACAAGCTGTTCGTACGCGATGGTGCCGTCGACGTGTATCAGACCGCCCCACCCGGCGAGGAGCCACGCGACTTTCCGAGTCCGGCCGGTAGCTAGTCGGGGAGTTGCCAGTCGATTGGTTCCCGGCCGGCCTCGCGTAACGCATCGTTGGTGCGCGAGAACGGCCGGGATCCGAAGAAGCCGTTGTGAGCCGACAATGGCGACGGATGCGCCGATTCGATCACGGAGTGTCGTGACGTGTCGACCAAGGCCTTCTTCTTGCGTGACGGCGCACCCCACAACAGGAATACGACCCGCTCGTCCTTGTCGTTCACCGTCGAGATCACTCGGTCGGTGAATCGCTCCCAACCCTTGCCCTGATGCGACGCGGCCTGACCCGACCGCACGGTGAGGGTGGTGTTGAGGAGTAGCACTCCCTGTCGGGCCCAGTGTTCGAGATTGCCGTGCGACGGTGTCGTCACGCCGAGATCGTTTCGGAGTTCTTGGTACACGTTGCGCAACGACGGCGGAATCGGCACACCGCGTCGCACCGAGAAGCACAAGCCGTGGGCTTGGCCGGCACCGTGGTACGGATCTTGGCCGAGGATCACCACTTTCACGTCGGCGTACGACGTGAGATACAGGGCGGCGAACACGTCGTCGTCTGGTGGATACACCGGCCCGCGTCGCCGCTCGTCGGTCACGAATTGCTGGAGCTCGGCCCAGTAGGGCTCGTCGAACTCCGACCGCAGCCGGGGATTCCAGTCGGTCGTGGCCACGGCGCAACCGTAACCTCTCGTGTCATGACGTCGTCGGCCGACTCCCGCCTGCACACTTGGAACGGCGCGTCGCGTGTACGACTGGGGACTCTGCCCACACCACTCGAACGCGGTCCGATCATCGGCGACGGTGTGCAGTTGTGGATGAAGCGCGACGACCTCACCGGCCTCGGCATGGGTGGCAACAAGGCCCGCAAACTCGAGTTCCTGTGCGGTGACGCGATGTCGATCGGCGCCGACACCTTGGTGACCGTCGGAGCCGGGCAGTCGAATCACTGTCGGATGACGGCTGCCGCGGGTGCCTTGCTCGGCTGGGAGACACATCTGGTGCTCGCCGGCGATCGTCCCGATCATCTCGAAGGAAATCAATTGTTGAGCGACATGTTCGGCGCTCACATGCACTTCACCGGGGCCGGACCGGCCGAGTGGGGGGTACTCGAGATCGAACGCGAGTCACTCACCCGTCGACTCGCTGACGAGGGCCGTCGTCCGTACTCGATTCCGATCGGCGGATCGACCGCCGTTGGCGCACTCGGCTACCTCGCCGCCTACGACGAATTGCTCGAGCAGTGCGAGGTGGAACCGCGGGCCATCGTGTTCACATCGTCGAGTGGAGGAACTCACGCCGGTCTGGTGGCCGGACGAGCCTGGCGTCGTCATCGTGGACTGTCGTGTCCGCCCGTGGTCGCGATCGGTGTGGCCAAAGGTGTGGTGAACGGTCTCCCCGACGTGGCGGCACTGGCGACCGAAGCCCTGCGACTCGCTGGTCTGCCGGGACGAGTCGAATCCACCGACGTCGAGATCGACACCCGTTGGCTCGGTGACGATTACGCCGTACCCACCGACGCGTCGATCGCCGCCGCCGAATGGGGAGCCCGCCACGGTGCCTGGGTGCTCGACGGTGTGTACACGGCCAAGGGCATGGCCGGTTTGCTCGGTAACGTCGAACGCTGGTCACCCGGCGATCACGTGGTCTTCGTCCACACGGGTGGTCACCCGGAGGTGTTCGTCCGCCATGACTGATCGTGAACTGTCGCCCCGCACCATCGCCGTGACCGGTGGACGTCCGACCGGCTCGGGCGAACCGCTGAACACACCGATTGTGTTGGCCTCGAACTTCCGCGGCGAGACCGGCTACGCCCGTACTCACGGCACCGATACGTGGCGCGCCTTCGAAGACACCGTGGGCGCGCTCGAAGGTGGTCGGTGTCTGTCATTCGCGTCGGGTATGGCCGCTGCATCGGCGATCGTTCACGCCTTACGTCCCCAGATCGTGGTGGTGCCGACCGTCAGCTACCTCGGCGTGCGCGCTCTGCTCTCCGATCTCACCGATGCCGGAACCCTCACGACGGTCGAAGTCGTCATCGAGAACACCCTCGACGTGATCGGTGCGATCGAACGGGCCGAGCGCACGGCGACGCGCGGCGCCGACGGTGTGGTTCTCTGGATCGAGACACCCACCAATCCCACCCTCGACGAGGCCGACCTGGCCCGTCTGTGTCGCGAGGCCAAGGCCCGAGGCATCCGCACGGTGGTCGACTCCACCTTTGCCAGTCCGGTCGGCGCGCAACCTCTGGCCGACGGTGCCGACGTGGTCTTCCACTCGGGCACCAAGTTCATCGGCGGTCACAGCGATCTCATGATCGGACTCGTCTGCACCAACGACGACGCCGTCATGACCGCTCTCGAACGTGTGCGAGTGGTGCACGGCGCCACGCCGGGTTCGCTCGAGGCGTTCCTCGCACTTCGCGGGTTACGCACTCTTCCCATCCGCTATGAAGCATCGAGCCGTACGGCCGCCGAGTTGTCCACTCGTCTCGTCGCCCACCCGAAGGTCGAGTCGGTTCGTCACATCGGCCCCATGATCAGCTTCGTAGTGGCCGGTGGCGCCGACGCCGCCGATCGCGTGTGTGCATCGTCGCAGGTGATCGTGGAGGCGACGAGCCTGGGAGGCGTCGAATCCACGTGGGAACGTCGCAACAAGTATCCCGGTGACGCCCACGTGAATCCGGGTCTCGTCCGCATGAGCGTCGGCCTCGAGTCGGTCGACGACTTGTGGGCCGACATCGAAGCGGCTCTGGCCACCAGCCGTTAGCGTTCCGGGCATGGCCGACAAGATCCTCGACGTCGATCTCCTCGCGTTCGAAAAAGGTTCCGAATCAACCAGACGAGCAGTGGTCGACGGTGTCCGGCGCAGCCTCGTGACCGGATTCGTGTACACGAGTTCCGATCTTCCCGAGTCGTTGCTCGACGAGGCCTACGGCATGCTTGCCGAGTTCTTCCAGATGGCACCCGATGTGAAGCAGGAGTTCGTGTCGGAAGGTGCACACGGTCAGACCGGCTACACCGGACTTCTTGTCGAAACGGCGGCGTCGAGCGACAAGCCCGACTGGAAGGAGATGCTCAACTGGGCGTCACCCATTCCGTCGGGTCATCCGTTACGTCGCAAGTTTCCCGGCAACTACCCCGAGCAGATGCTTCCCGACACCGTGGTTCCCGGTATCTCGAAAGTTCTCTACGCGTTCCACGACGCCATCGCCGATCTGCAGAGGCGCTTTCTGCGCGTGATCGCGCTGGGCATCGGTTGCGCCGAAACCTTTTTCGACGACATGGTGCAAGACGGCCCCACTCTGACGCGCGCGATCCGCTATCCGGCTATGAAAGAGGCACCCGAAGGTGGTCACATTTGGGCCGGCGCTCACGGTGACATCAACTTGATCACGGCTTTGCCGCGAGCCACGGCGCCCGGACTGCAGGTCGAGGTCGATGGTGAATGGATCGATGCGGTCCCGCCCGACGACAAGGTGATCATCAACACCGGCATCATGCTCGAGCGTCTGACCAACGGGGTCATCCCGATCGGTTGGCATCGAGTCGTCGCCTCACCCGGTTTCGAGGGTGAGCGCTACAGCGTCGTGCAGTTCTTGCATCCGCGGCCCTGGACGATCCTGTCGCCGGTGCCGTCGTGTTGTGGCCCCGAGTCGCCGCAGCGTTATTCGGCGATCAGTGCTGCCGACGCCCTCGACGAGGTTCTCTATGAAATCAACCTCATCGAGGACGCGCGGCGAGTCACCGATTGATCGACGTCGGGTCGATCAGCCGCCGCACTCCGCAGCCATCTCGGTGAAGGCATCTTCAGCGGCCTGACTCGGATCGCCACCGGCGAGCACCGATTCCATGTCGGCGTCGTCGAAGACCTCCATGGCGGTGTCGACGAAACAGTTGAGGATGTCTTCGGGCATGCCCTCTTCGTTGATCAGCTCGACGAGAGCAGCGCGGGTTTCGTCGTCGCCACCGCCACCGTTGTCGCCTCCGTCGTCTCCACCACAGGCGACACCCACCAGCGCGAGGCTGGCGATCACGGCGCCGGTCTTCATGAATGAACCAAACTTGCTCGTCATAGTGTTCACGTATCCTTGTTGCGGCCGGGTCGTCTCGACTCGTGGGAACCGCAGGGTCGAGGGTAATGCGGCGCCGATATCCGAACTTCGATACCTGGCCCATCTTGAGAACATCTGAACGAGTCCCATTAGCCTCGGCCCGATGTCCGAGGTCCCTGACGTTCGCGAGCTCGCCCTCGCCGTCGACATCGGCGGAACCAAGATGGCGGTCGGCCTCGTCGACCGACGCGGCACGTTGATCGATCGTGAGTCGGTGCGAACCGATCGTGACAAGCGGGCGAACGACCTGTTCGAGTCTCTCGGCGCGCTGATCGTCCGTCAGATCCAGCGCGGCGTCGAACGACACGGGTCGCGTATCGCGGTGGTCGGTATCGGCTCGGCCGGACCTATCGAGCCCGACTGCGAGTCGATCTCTCCCATCAACATCCCGGCCTGGCAGAGGTTCCCGTTACGTGAAGCGGTCGTCGACGTGGTGCGACAGGCTGTGGGTTCGCCCGTTCCCGTGTTCGGTGACCTCGATGCCAAGGCCTTCGCCCTGGCCGAAGGCTGGCTCGGTGCGGCTCGGGGAGTGTCGAACTTCATCGGCATGGTCGTGAGCACCGGTATCGGCGGCGGCATCGTCGTCGACGGACAACTTCTCGACGGCGCCACCGGCAACGCCGGCCACATCGGTCACGTGATCGTCGACCCCGAGGGTCACCGGTGCGGCTGCGGTGCCCGTGGATGCCTGGAAGCCGAGGCCAGTGGTACGGCGATCGAAGCGATCACCGGTCGGCCTCCGACCGAACCTTCGTACGAAACGATGCAGCGCACCGGTCGACTTGTTGGCCTGGCGGTGGCGAGCACCTGCAACCTGTTCGATCTGAAGTTGGCAGTGGTGGGTGGTTCGGTCGCGCTCGGTTTCGGGCCGACGTTCTTCGCCGCCGCGCAAGACGTGCTCGATCGCGAATGCCAGTTGTCGTTCACGCGAGGTGCGCGCATCGTGCCGGCTCGACTCGGTGATCAGGGACCGCTCGTGGGAGCGGCGGCCATCGGCTGGCGTGGTCTGAACCGACGTTCCTGACGTCGAGGTGTTGAACGCGTTCAGCCGCCGAAGACGCGGTAGATCGCTTCGGCCGGACCGCGTCCGATGCGGTGATGCCACCACGAGGCGATCGCGATACCGACGACCCAGAAGGCTCCGGCGAAGAGAAGTGCCGTCGAGAGTGATCCGCCGCCAATCCAGCCGAACCAGTTCACGAACATCGTGAATACCAGGATGTGCAACAGGTAGAGGCTGAGGCTGAGCTGCCCGGCCCGTTGGAAGGCGACGACGACCGGATTGGCCGAGAACCTCTGGGTCAGCCACACGATTGAAACGACGGCGATCACGGCGACGGCGAGTGTGGAGACGAGATACAGAAGGCCGCGGTCGTAGGTCTGCAACGACGTGAGTCTCTTCACGAGTACGCCGTCGCGCGACGACGTGCGATCGAGGATCGTGGCGATCGCGTAGACGACAACGAGGGCGGCGGCTGACACGGCGAGTACGGGTCGTCGCCACGAACTCATCGTGCCGAGATGACGTCCGATGATCATGCCGGCGCACAAGAAGGTGATCCACGGGAAGATCGGATGGGTGTAGTCGAAGAAGGTGCGCACGGCCAGGTCTTGTAGCGAATCGACTTCGGCCACGTTCAGCCACGTGACAGGTTCACCGCGACTCCAACGCCACATCGACCAAGTGGCCACCGTTGTCGCGACGACTCCGGAGCCGGCACCGATGACCACGAGCCATTTCGTGGCCACACGCACGAGCAGTGCAGCGATCAGGAAATAGGCGCCGTAGTAGAAGAGGATCGTGCCCGGCCACGTGAAGTCGAGAAAGTACCCGACTCCATAGAGAAGGAGACCACGTCGCGCCAACCGGAGTCGAGCTCGCGTGATCTCTTCTGGATCGTCGCTGACTCGGGCCCGTTCGGTGAGGAGTGAGATACCGATCCCGGCCACCACCACGAAGGCGGCGGCGAAACGGGTGGAGAGAATGCCGGTGTACGGGTCGAACACTCGTCCCCAGAAGCCGCGATCGGTTCCGGGGAACACGAGTGATCCGGCGTAGTTCATCGCCACCACACCGATGAGGGCGACGGCGCGAGCCACGTCGAGTCCGACGAGACGCGGCTTTCCGGCTGAGGTGAGAGCGGCGGCCGGCCGATCGAACACGTCAGTGGGCGACGCGGGTGCCGTCACGATCTAGATCCACTCGACCACATCGGGTGAGGTGGTCGTGAGCGGTCGCTGCACGTCGACCCAGTCGCTGACGTTCGGCACGGGTGCGCCAGCGCCCACCAAACCCATGGACGTGTGCATGTGCGGTGGTTCGACGAGGTCGATGCGCTGTCGTGAGAAGTGGAACGGACTGCGACCGTCGGCGAGCGGAGTCACTCCGTGCGACGAGCCGCAGCCGATGATCACCAAGGTGCCGTCGTGGGCGACAGGAGTGGATCGATATCCGACGGGTGTTCCAGCAGCGATGGTTTCACTATCGAGGACGTCGGCTCGCAACGTGAACATCGACTTGTCGCCGTGCCACAGGTGAGTACCTAACCGAAGATGCAGCCGGTGCGACGAATGGTGAGTGACGAGTTCGTCGAACTGTTCGATCGTGACGTGACTCAGGTGCACTGGAAGCGAGGGGTCGACGTGGTCGACGAGCGTCGATGCTTCACTCGGATCACCACCGAGAGGAAGATGGATCGAGAGTGCCTCGATCGTGTGACCGGCCGAGCGGGCGGCATCGACGAGTGAAGCCAGATCGGCGACCGATGTTCCGTACCGATGCATCGACGAACGAATCTTCACGATCACTCGACGTGGCGACGAGCCGAGTGCGGCCAGATGTGCGGGCGATCCGATGGTGAGAACGACCTCGTCATGATCGGGAAGGGTCGACGGGTCGAGAGTGGGGGTGAGGATGATGGCGGTTCGCCCGAGAGGTACCGAGGCGACTTCGTGCACGGTGCCGACGGCGATCGACGGAGCCAGGCCGGCGGCCCGGGCGGCCAGCCAATCGCGGCCGAGTCCGTACCCGTTGCCCTTCACCACGGGCACCAGATGGGGAACCCTCTCGGCCGTGGCCGACACGTGGGAGTCCCACCGGGAACGATCGACCTCGAGAACCAGGGCCACACCGCGACCCTACCGAGGAGGAGATAGAGGCCGACCAGGGAGTTCACCTTCTCAGGAAATACGAGTTGTTTGGTCGGGAATTCGGATCTAGTCTCCGAGGCATGTCGTCCCGCCTGTTCTCGTTCCCCAATCCGGTCAACGAACTCTCGGCCCGTCTGGTGGCCACCGGGGTGGTCGTCCAGGCTGTTCTCTTCCTCGTGATCCGTGAATGGTGGGCGCTTGTGCCCCTGGCTTACGGCTTCGTGGCTCGGGTGGCGAGTGGCCCCCGGTTCAGCCCCCTCGGTCGCCTGGTCACCCAGGGCATCGTGCCCCGACTCGACCGTGAGCCGTCGTGGGTGCCCGGACCGCCGAAGCGTTTCGCGCAGGGGATTGGTGTGGCCTTCTCGGTGACGGCTCTCGTGCTCGAATTGGCCGGGGCCGGAACGGCCGCCGTGATCGTGATCGCCATGCTGCTCGTGGCGGCCAGTCTGGAAGCCTTCGCCGGTTTCTGTCTCGGCTGCGCGATGTTCAGCGGTCTCATCCGACTGGGCGTGGTGCCTGAATCGGTGTGCGCTGAGTGTGCCGACATCACCGGTCGGCTCAGTCGAAGCGCGGCGTGATCGCTTCCCAACGTCCTTCGGTTCGGGCTCCGCTCCACACACCCGCTCCGTAACTCGCATCGTCGATCACGCGCAGCGCGACGTATCGCACCGGATCGATCTCGGGTTTGCGGCGGCTCCACCGCCACAGGTTCGGCACGACGGCCGACACCAAAAGCGCGCGACGCGCTCGTTTCGACACGAGTGACAACACGACGGCGATCGGCCACCAGGTGCGCATGATGGCCGAGGCCAGCAGCCGACCGGCGTGCAGATTGCCGAGCCCGGCCAGCCGTCCGGCCACCAGCCAGCGATCGGGGGCGGTACGCATCTTGTCGGCGAGGGTGGCGGTGGACTCGGCGCCGACGGCCAGGCCGACGAACGGATGGCCGAGTCCGATCAGACCCCACGCGATCGCACTCCATCGGTTGATGCGCAGCGGACGGACCGAACCTGGATGGCGAGCTTCGAGACGGGCGGCCGCCGATCCGTATCCGAACCGTTGACGGGCGAGCGAGCTGATCGACGTACGCGGTGCATGACGCACGATCGATGCCGGCTCGTAGCGAACGACTCGTTCGGTGGCGACGACGCGCCAGACGAAGTCGACGTCTTCGCCGAAGCGCAAGTCGTCGTCGAAGCCACCGAGCTCGTCGAACACTGATCGTCGTACGGCGAGAGCTGCCGCCGGCACGTACGACACGCGGGTGTTCGGACGCACACGCGCCGGTTCGACGCCGAGGTCGAGCGGTGACGAGTCGACTTCGTAAGCGGCGACGATGCCGTCGCCCGGCGTGCTCGCAATGCGCGGTGTCACGACGGCGGTTCGTTCGTCGTCGAAGTGAGGCCACAAAGTCGAGACGAAGCCGGGAGTGGGTCGAACGTCGGCATCGAGAAAGAGGATGATGTCGCGATTGCTGGTGGATGCTCCGGTATTGCGAGCAGCGGCCGGACCACCCGAGGTGTCGCGCCTGATCACGAGCGCCCCCTCGATCGGAGCAAGGGGGAAACGTGCTCCGTCGTCGACCACGACGACCTCGTCGAAACCCTGTCGTCGCAGATCGTCGACCAGGCCCGACAATTCGACGTGTCGTTCGCCGTGGGTGGGAATCACCACCGTGACCCGGTCGAACGGAGGTGTCGGGTCGGGCTCGACGATCGGATGAATTGCACCGGCACTTTCGAAGCGGTCGGCGAGCGACTCGGTGCCGACGGGAACCGAGCCGTCCGATTCGAGGACGTCGGCCAGACGGCTCCCGGCCGCGCCGAGTCGGAAGAGGCGGAGTGGCGAACCGGCGACCACCGTGTCGTGTTCGTTGCCGGGAGTGGTGGATCGGTGTCGCCACCACGAGGAGTCGAGCCGGAAGCGCGCGTCGGGTCGTGTCACGATCGGGCTCTCCACTTCGTGATCGCATCCACCAAGTCGACGCACCAACGCTCGAAGATGCGCGCGCCGAGTTCGGCACTGGCCCCCGTCGGGTCTCCGAGGACTCCTGAATCGCTGACCGCGCGAACACCGCCAGCGCGCATCGACGGCAGGAGGTCCGACATCGGTGCGGTGTTGCCAGGCGCCACGCGATCCCAGTCAACGGTGTGGGGGTGGAGATGAGCGATGACCGATGTCTCGGTTCGGCCGGCGTGAGCGTCGTCGTCGGAGTCGGCCGAAGGAGACCACACGAGAACGTGACGACCTTCTCGCGTGAACATCTCGCGGGCGCGGGCGAAGGCGTCAGCGTTTCCACCGTGTCCATTCACGAACACCACAGCTGTCGCCCAGTCGGCCGATCGAACGATTTCGACGAGCACGGCGGCCGTGGTCTCGGTTCCGATCGACAAGGTGCCGGCGAAACCGTGGTGTTCGCCGCTGGCCGACACCGTGATCGCCGGACCGATCATCGAGTCGACATCGAGTCGGCGTTGGGCCTCCCATGCCAACTGGACGGCGATGAGCGTGTCGGTGTCGAGAGGAAGGTGCGGGCCGTGCTGTTCGAATGATCCGACCGGCACGAGGAGGATCGGCGCATCGAGGGCGGCGACCTCGGCCGAGGTCATGTCAGGTAGCCCCAATCGCGCAATGCATCGAGAATGCGGTCGGCGGCTTCGTCGGGAGCCAACTCGACGGTCTCGGCTCGTGCGGGTGCCGATCCGGCATCGGTGAGCACTCGCACCCGATCGAGCGCGCTGACACCCGACGGAGCGGTGAGCACCCGCGCCCGAGGGCGATAGGGGACGAGAACCAGTTCGTCACCGTGCAGGCTGGCCGCGTGCACGTCAATCGACTGTTGATCGGCGGCCAAGAGCGCGCGCAGAGGAGCGCGACGCAATCGGGCGACGGAACCTTCGACCGACAGTACGGCGCGTGGTGTGATGGAGAGAATCTCGCGTCGGCCGCCGTCGAGTCGGCGCACGGCCCGGAGTCGGTCGTCAGCTGTGTCGATGTCGATTCCGATGAGTCCGAGGGCCTGTTCGACACCGAGGATGTCGGCCAGATGAGCGGGGAACGATCCTGAGCCGCGGTCGAGCGAGTAGTCGCCGCACCACACGAGATCGGCGTCGGCCATATGGGGCGCCACCGCTCGAGCCACGTCGGCGCTGGCAGCGTTCGGATCGGCGTCGATGCGAACGGCACGTGTGGCACCACAGGCGAGGGCGTCGCGTAGAGCGCGCTCGGCACCGACCGGTCCGACCGTCACCACGAACACGTCGGTGCTACGTCGTTCGGCCCAGACGAGCGCCGACTCGAGCGCGGCCTGATCGGCAACCGACACGCCGGCGAAGCGGTCGTCGCTCGCGCCGACGGGTGTGACCCACTTCAGGCAGACCGCGACCGTCACGAGATCACGTCCGATGGAAGACGATGCCGAAACCGCCTTCGGGATACGACCAGCTGATCGCACCCTCCTTGTTGCAGACCATGTAGCACGTGCCGCATTCGAAGCAGTTCTCGTAGTTGAAGAGAATGCCGCCGTCGCTCGTCGGCACGAAGAGATTGGCCGGGCATGCGGTCACGCACTCGCGAGTCGAGCAGCCTCGGCACGTGTCGCCGTCGACCACGATGTGAGCACGTTCGTGAATACGGAACTCAGCCGTGCCGATGCGCTCCTCGAACGAGATCTCTGGCCAGGTGGTGTCACGAGAGATCTGCATCAGCCGAATCCTCTCATGCCCGTCCAGCCATCCTTCAATAGGTCGAAAAGTCCGATGCCGGCCTTCTTGCGTTCTTCGCGCACGATGCGGCGTAATCCGGGCTTCGGTGACGGGTTGTCGACCCGAAACACGCGGTCGACCACGCCGGTGACGAACCCCGGGTATTTCTGCTGCACTCGATCGGAAAGGACGAGACCGGGGATCTTGCGCAGTTTCTTGTGATCGCGCAACACGAACGTGGCGTTCAAGCGATCGGTGTACGAACCGAGACCGCGTGCGGTGACGTCGTTGCGGTTCAACGCGTCGTTGGCCGCCTGCGCCGCGTACATGCCGCTCGCCATGGCGAAGTTGACGCCTTCGAGCCAGATGCCGGCGGCCAGACACATTGCCGCGGCGTCGCCGGCCACCAGAAGACCATCGGCGACCATGGTCGGCATCATCGACAATCCGGCCTCGGGGATCACATGAGCCGAGTACTCCTTCACCTCGGCACCCTCCACGAGCGGTGCGATGGCCGGGTGGCTCTTCAGTCCGGCGATGATTTCCTCAGGTCGTTTCGACTGGGTGGCGAGTTTGGGCAACTTCAACACCGCACCGAGCGACACCGTGTCGAGATTGGTGTAGACGAAGCCACCGCCGTTCACTCCTGAGGTTCCGCCCAGGATCTCGATGTCGACACCGTGATCGTCGCGAACGTTGAAGCGTTCGTCGATCACGTGCTTCGGAAGGGCGAGAGTCTCTTTCACACCGAGAGTGAAGTTGGCCGGATCGGTGTGCGGATAGAGACCGGCTTCCTTGGCGAGGAAACTGTTGACACCATCACAGGCGATCACGACGGGTGCTGTGAGATCTCCGTCGGGACGATCGGTGCGCACTCCGTTCACGCGTCCAGCGGTGTCGCGTAGAAGACCGGTCACGGTGGTGGACGTGACGAGGGTGGCGCCCGCGTCGACGGCCTGTTGGGCCAACCAGTTGTCGAAGTCGGGTCGGTAGGCGGTGGCACCGTTGTAGGGCGGTTCGCCCCATGAGGGATTGCGGTAGTCGACGGTGAGGGCTCCGGTCTCCGACAGGATCATGGTCGAACGGCGTACGACCCAACGCTGTACGGGTGCGGTCTCCCACCAGGAGGGAATCAGTTCGTCGAGGATGCGCGGGTACACGACACCGCCGTACATGTTCTTGGCGCCCGGGAACGGACCGCGTTCGACCAAGATCACCTGCCGTCCGGAGCGTGCGAGTTGCAGCGCCGCACACGACCCAGCCGGTCCGGCACCCACCACGATCACGTCGGCGTCATGAGTACGCGTCGAACTCACGCCACACCTCGTTCGCCTCGGGTGGCAAGACGTGCGGCAAGTGCGTCGAGAACAGCATTGGCGTCGGCCACCACTGCCAGATCGGACATCTGCATCATCGGGCAGTGCGCGTCGGTATTGACGCTCACGATGTGATCGGGCTGACCGAGTCCACTCGTGTGTTGCACGGCTCCGCTGATCCCGAACGAGATGTAGAGACGTGGGTCGACCACCACACCAGTGGTGCCGATCTGTCGTTCGTGCGATACCCAGCCCCGGTCGGTGATGACTCGGGTGACGCCCATCGACGCATCGAGAGCCGCCGACACCTCGGAGAGCAAGGCGAAGCGTGATTCATCGTCGAGTCCGGCGCCGCCACCGACGATGCGCGGTGCTTCGGCGAGATCCATGGTGGCCACGTCGGGAGGCTGTACCTCGACGGTGGTGACCGAGGTGCTGGTGTCGACGATCAGGGCCAGGCGCACGACCTCGGGCGAAGGAAGATCGAGATGTTCGACGCCTCGCACACCGGGTTGCAAGGTGGCCACGAACGGCTCGTGCACGTCGAACTGGGCGATCGACAATCCGCCGTGACGGGCGGCCCGTACGCGATGCGTCTCGATCTCGGTGGCGCCGGCGATCAGGGTTCGTTCGAGTCGACGGGCGAGAAGCGGCGCCATGTCGCGACCGTCAGGTGACGCCGGGACCACGACTGCCGAGCTCGGCGCGTGAGCGACGACAGCTGCCGTCGCTGCGTCGGCGAGGGCCCGCGGTGCACACGACGATGTGGGGGCGAGGATGAGGCGACGGGCCACACCCGAGACGGCATCGATCGCGACGTCGAGTTCGGTGCCTACCAGCACGGCGAATCCGCTCGCCTCGGCGAGTGCTTCCAGGCCGCCCGCTGGCACGACGCCGTCACGCACCGGAATCACTGCGACCGGGCCGACCTGCGTGCTCATCGTCAGCCAGGTTAGGGCAGCACCCCCCGAGTACCGCCGGTCGGAACCCCAGGGGCTGGTCCCGATTCAGGTCTTCAGACAGCCGCGCGTTCTGCCGCCACTTTGCGTCGCCTCTTGCGATACCAGCGCACCACCTCGATCAGGAGAGTGATCGAGAGTGCAGCGACGAATGCCAGGACGAAAGCAAGAGTGTGGTCATCTTCGAATCGTTCGCCGAAGGCGAATCCGAGCACGGCGGCGTAGGTGGCCCAGATACAGGCGGCGACACCCACCCAGCCGGCGAACCAACGGCGAGGTTGGCGGGTGAGACCACTCGACAACGTGAGGGCGGTGCGTCCGCCTGGGATGAAGCGGGCTGTGATGAGCAAGAGGCCGCCGCGTTCTTCGATCTGATCGGCGGCCCATTCCAGCCGGCGCGCCGTGGATGGCTTCTTCTCGGCCCGTCTCTGGACGTTGTCACTGAAGCTGAATCCGATCAGATACGACAAGTTGTCGCCGAGAAAGGCGCCGATGGCGCCGGCCACGATCACGAGGATCACCGGATACGGCGCATCCCCGGCCGCGCTCGCCGCCACACCGCCGATGATCACCGTGGTCTCACTCGGAACGACGGGGAGCACCGAGTCGAGAAGTGCGATCACGAGAACGAGAGCGAGAAACCACCAATTGCCCGAGATGTCCTTCAACCAGCCGGTGAGATCGTCGATGGGTCCCCAGGCCGCGAGCACGATCGAACTCTAATGCAGCAATCGTTGGAGAAGGGATCGATCGAGCAGGAGTCGAGGAGTCAGATCGACGAACCGGCGCGTTCGCCGTCGACAACCGCGGCGTGAGCGCGACGGGGTGCCACACAGTCACCCACTCGTTCGACACTCGTGCCAGCCGCTTTCAATTGGTCGTACAGCCACTCGACCGGATGCGGCGGAACTGCCAACACCACCCAGTCCGGTCGACGGGTCTCGTTCGCGCCCGTAGGGTGATGCAGCAAAGTGAGTTCTCCGTTGGCGAAGCCCATCGGGACGAGGTCGGTCGATTGCACGATTCCCTTGGCGCCGGCGCGAATCCACCAGTTCTCCATGTCGAGAGTGATACCAAGATCCTGTCCGACCACCATGCCGGGTGTAGTGATCTCGACGTCGCAGCCGCGGTCGGCGAGCAGTTCGGCCACCGATGTCGCGTGGTGGAATCCGATCTCGTCGATCACCACGACCGATTCACCTGACTGTGGACCGCCGAGTGGAGCGGATCCGTCGAGAACTGAGCGAACGTCGACGACGCGACGAGCCGATTCGTCGGTGTCGGGATCGGCGACCCACCACGGGCGGGCGGGCTCGGCGCCAGTAGCCACGATGACGTGATCAGGTCGCTTCTCGTCGATGAGGCCGGGCCACACACCGGTGTCGTAGACGACGTCGACGTTGAGTCGCTTGCACTCGTTCAACTGGTTGCGGATCATGTCGCCGAATTCGGCGCGGTTCGGAACGCTCGCCGCCCAGCGCACCTGACCTCCGGCCACCGACTCCTTCTCGTACACCGTGACTCGATGTCCGTTGCGCGCGGCGGCGATGGCGGCTTGCAGGCCGGCCGGACCGGCACCCACCACCATGACGTTCTTCGGTGTGGGTGACATCGACACGTGCTGGGTCACGGCCCACTCGTGTTCGCGACCGGTGCGGGGGTTCTCGATGCAACCGAGCCAACGGTTGAGGCCCATACGGCCGACGCACTCCTGGTTGCACGACAGGCACAGACGAATCTCATCGGTGGCGCCGGCGCGTGCCTTCACGGCGAAATCGGGATCGGCGATCTGACCGCGCACGACGCCCACCAGATCGCAGTGCCCTTCAGCGAGCGCTCGCTCGGCCTGCAACGGATCCTTGAAGCGGCCGACACCCACCACCGGTAGATCGACTGCCTTTCGAATGGCACTCGGGATGAACATGGCATATCCGGGCGGGATGTGCATGCTGGCTTCGATCATGAAGAGGCTCGCCGTGGCCACACCGATCGAGGTGTTGATGTAGTCGACGTGTCCGGTGGCTTCCACGATCTCGGCCACTCGCACCGCTTCGTCGATGGTGGTTCCGTTCTCGATGAGTTCGTCACCGCACAGTCGCACGCCGAGGGCGAGACGATTGCCGATCACCCGTCGCACGGCCTCCACGATCTGTACGAGGAGTCGGGCCCGGTTCTCGAGCGACCCTCCGTACTCGTCGGTGCGCTTGTTGGTTGCGGGGGAGAGGAAACCGCGCACGATCGACGAGTGACTGCACTGCAGTTCGATTCCGTCGAAACCACCTTCGGCGCAATGTTCTGCCACCAGCGCGTAGCCGGTGACAATCTCGTCGATCTCGGCGAGGGTGACGGCCTTGGGAACTTCGCGGAACAGCGGGTCGGCGACGGGCGACGGCGCCCACACCGGCAGACGGCTGAACATCGAACTGGCCTGTCCGCCGTTGTGGTTGATCTGGGCGAATATCGGCACCCGATGGCGATGCACTGCGTCGGTGATCCGCCGATAGCCAGGAATCACGTCGCGATGGAAGCCGTGGATCAATTTCTCGTAGGGCCAGTCGGTCGGGTGAGTCGAATGCTCCTCGGTGATGATGAGGCCGGCACCGCCGGCGGCCCGGGCCGCGTAGTACGCCGCATGCTGTTCGGTCGGCTTGCCGTCGCGCGCGTAGTTGGTGAGGTGCGCCGAGAAGACGATGCGGTTGCGGGTGGTCACCGGACCCAGCTGCAGAGGAGTCCAGAGGTACTTGTGGGCCACGAACACAGACCTTATGGCGCGCCTAGGGTGTTCGGCTATGCGAGATCTGAACGGGAAAGTCGCCGTGGTCACGGGCGCAGCGAGCGGGATCGGACGAGCCCTCACCGACCGTTTCGTCGGGGCCGGGATGAAGGTCGTGTTGGCCGACATGGACGAGGTGCGATTGCGAGCTGCCGAGGCTGAACTCGCCGAGGGTGGTGCCGACGTTTTGCCGGTGGTGGCCGATGTGTCGCTCGGCGAGAGTATGGAAGAACTGGCTCGCCGAACCCTCGAGAAGTACGGCGCCGCTCACGTGCTCTGCAACAACGCCGGGGTGGCCGGTGTGGGTGATCAGTGGACCGGTCCGATGAGCGTCTGGGAGTGGGTCGTCAACATCAACCTCTACGGGGTCGTGCACGGCATTCGCTCGTTCTTGCCCATCATGCTCGATCAGAACGAAGGGCACATCGTGAACACGGCGTCGATGGCCGGACTCATCGCCATGCCCGGTTTCGGTCCGTACAACGCGACCAAGCACGCAGTCGTCGCCATCAGTGAAGGCCTCTATCTCGAGCTGCAGGCCAAAGGCACCAACGTGTCGTGCAGTGTGCTGTGTCCGGGATTCGTGAAGACCGACCTCATGCGCACCGTGCACTGGACCGACCGACTCGGCGAGCAGCCGAAGGACATCGTCGATCCGATCAGCGCCATGATGAACCAGGTTCTGCACGACGGTGTGGAGGGTGGAATTCCCGCGACCGACGTGGCCGATCAGGTGATGGACGCCATCGTGAACTCTCGCTTCTGGATCCTCACGCACGAAGACATGCGCGAGTTGGCGGTCGAACGCATGAAGCGCGCGGCAGCGCAGGAGAATCCGGGCCTGGCCTGATTTCGGCTAGCTGTTGCCGCGCGATGAGAGTTCTTGTCCGCGCATCAACCGCTTCAAGTTGGGCCAGTGACGCCAGATCACTAACACGCCGAGACCGATGGTGGTGACGATCTCGGTGGCCGGACGACCGACGATCACGAGTCCGATGGGCAACCCCACCACGATCGCCAGTGAGGCAAGCGATGCCTTCTTGCTGAGTTTCACCACTACGAGCCACAGAACGAGGAGACCGAGGCTGACGACCGGATAGAGAGCGAGCATCGCGCCACCGGCAGTTGCGACACCCTTGCCACCCTTGAAGCGACGAGTGATCGGGAAGACATGGCCGATCACGGCCGCACAAGCAAGGATCAGCGCACCCGCGTATTCGAAGGCGAGGAAGCCAGCCAACACCGACAGTGCACCCTTGAGCCCGTCGAGGACGAAGACGAGCACTCCCAGTCTTCGTCCGAGCAGTCGGCTCACGTTCGATGCACCCGGATTGCCCGATCCGGACGAGGTGATGTCGATACCGCGTGCGCGTGCGACCAGCACCGCACTCGGAAAGGTTCCGAGCAGGTAGGCGAGGGGTAGCAGCACGAGCGAAACGATCACCGTCCCATCATTACCGATGCCTCGGTACCCTTCCGTGCATGCCGGACGACACCCCGCTTCGCGCGACGCGCACGCGACGCACCACGGCGACCTCGTCGTTCGGAGCCTCACGACGCGAGGGTCACGATGCGAGTGCGTTCTACGCTCGATTTCGAGCCCCGGAAGTGTCGGATGACGACTCGATCGCCGATCCATCACTCGTCGAAGCGGTGGCCGATCGCATCTTCGTCGGTGATTCGCGCGACATGGGCAACATTCCCGACGCGTCGGTTGGTCTCGTGGTCACCTCACCTCCGTACTTCGCTGGCAAGGCCTATGAAGAGGCTCTCGGCCACGATCACATCCCGTCCGACTACGTCGACTATCTGGCCATGCTTCGCGACGTCTTCGCCGAATGCGTCAGGGTTCTCGAACCCGGTGGGCGCATTGTCGTGAACGTGGCCAATCTGGGCCGACGTCCATTCCGTTCGCTCGCCGCCGACGTCATCGACATCCTTCAGGACGACCTTGGCCTCCTTCTACGCGGCGAAGTGGTGTGGTTGAAACAACGCGGTTCATCGGGCAGTTGTGCATGGGGTTCGTATCGGTCACCAACAAATCCGGTACTGCGCGACACCACCGAACGTCTGGTGATCGCGAGCAAGGGACGTTTCGATCGTGCGTTGTCGGTTGGCAAGCGGGAGAAGCGAGGTCTTCCCTTCGAGTCGACCGTGACCGGTGACGAATTCATGGAAGCCACTCTCGACGTGTGGGAGATCGCTCCCGAAAGTGCGACACGCGTGAATCATCCGGCACCGTTCCCGGTCGCGCTCGTCGAGCGATGCATGCACCTGTATTCGTTTGCTGGCGATCTGGTACTCGATCCGTTCATGGGATCGGGTTCCACGGCCGTGGCGGCCCGTCGTGCCGGCCGGCAATTCGTGGGTTATGACACCGATCCGGCGTATGTCGAACTCGCGTACGAACGACTACGCAACGAAGGTAACGAGACCAGCAATGACGACGTCCGAACACTACGCGACATCGTCGACGCGTCGTTGCGAGCGGCCGGATTCGGATCGATCGACTGGGGTGTGAAGGTGATGCCAGGTCTCGAAGTGTCGGGCCGTGCTCGATCGGCCGACGGTCGTGAGATGCTCTTCGATCTGGCCGGCGGGCACACGACGGTTCGCCCGGGTCTGCAGCGTGGCGAGTTGGTGTGGCGAACACTCGGACGGGCGGCGGCTGTGAAGGCCGTGACCGGTCATGGTCTCGTGCTGTTCACCACCGGACTTCCCGAACGAGCCAGCGGCGGTGCCGCACTCGACGCAGTGATGGGTGAGGGAGCCGTGCGTGCAGTGATCGAAGTGCTCGCCCACGATGTGGTCGAGAGAATCGCTGCGTTGCGTTAACCCCTCAAGACCAACTGTCTGGTGGAAGTGGGTCCAGTCCCGTGTGAATTTCGGGGAGTCACGCCGGCGGTGAGTGTCGTCTCGGCAGGGAGAGAGATCAGTTCGCAGGCTTTCAGGCCGAACACCTCTCCGGACTGGTTGCATGCCGTAGGCGCTGCGTTCAGCGTGTACTCGTAGTCGATCGCGTGCTCAGCGGGCTGGTGGACGATCCACGCGGTGGTGCAGGTCCGACACAGGAAGTTGGCGAAGATCACGAGCTCGGGAACTTCCGTCGGCAGCTGCTGCCAGTCGGCGACCAGGTCGAGATTCCCGGTCGCGAAGTAACGCTTCTGGCCGTCCGATGGGTCGGTGAGCAGTGGAAGGTCGACGGGCTCGTCGGTGCTGGCGTCGATCCACCCCGTGAACACGTATCCGTCACGGGTGCAGTCGGTGGCAGCGGGCAGGTAGCGATATCCGATGAACACCGATGTCCAAGTCGCCGAACGCAGTGAGCCGTCGATACAGGCTCCGTCAGTTGGATCGAAGGTGACGCGGGAAGCGATTGTCGGCGCGGGCAAGTCGATGGAAGAGGGAAGCGGTCGGTAACGCACGAGGGCGATGTCGTAATTGGTGCCGACGTAGGTTTGCCCCGCCGCGACGATCGACCCGTCGGAGAGCACATCGGCATCCCAGAGGAAGTCGGCCTGGGGGCCGACTTGCCGCAGGATGTGACCATTGCTTCCGAAACTCGTGTCGAGAGCCCCGACTGCTGTGAAACGTGCGAGTAGGAAGCCGTAACTCACGTTTGGCTCCTGCGCCATACCGACGACGACGATCCGTCCGTCGTTCATGAGCACCGCTGAGTTCGGAAGAATGTGGTCGTATCCCAATTGGGTGGTTGCCATTCCATTCGTTCCGAACGATGCATCTAGCGAACCGTCGCTCGCCAGGCCGACCAGGACGATCTTGTTGGGAAAATTGAAGGTGGTTTGTCCGAGAACGAGGATGCGCCCGTCCGGTCGGATGACGATGTCGCGAGCGTCCGATGGATCCGCTCCGACGGCAACGATGTTTCGACCCTGGTTACCGAAACTGAGGTCGAGAACGCCGTTGGTCGTATAACGACTCACCGAAAGGTCCGATGAAGTGCCTTGTTGGGCGTATCCCACGAGCACGTACCGTCCAGCAGGATCTACCGCCATTGCATAGATGTAGTCGTTCCCATTGGCGAGTGGTTGAACGACGATCCCGTCGCTGTCGAAGCTGGTGTCGAGTGAGCCGTTTGCGTCCAAGCGGACGAGAACGGCGTTGGCAGCGCTACTGACGTAGGTGTAGCCGGCGGCCACGAGTCGACCGTCCGAGAGGATCGCGAGTGATTGGAAGTCGTCTTCGGAGCCTGGTACGTCGATACTGAGATAACCAGGTGTCCAGCCCCCGGGATTGAAGGTCGGATCGAGCGAACCGTCAGGCAGAAAACGTGCGACGGCCCCATACCTGTCCAGTCCGACGTAGTGGTGGCCGACCACGACGAATCGTCCGTCGGCATCGATCTTCATGTCATTGATGACGCGATAGTGGCCCTCGATCGTCGGAATGCTCACACCCGAGGTGCCGAAAGTCGGATCGAGGGTTCCGTCCGAGTCGTAGCGGGCGAGCATGAAATGTCGAGTGCTTCCATTGAGGATGGCGTACCCGGCGACCACGATTTTCCCGTCCGGTTGGACGGCCAAGCTCAGGACTTGCGAGTCGTTGATGCCGACTGCCGTGGTCGTGAGCCATTCAAGGTCGAACTCCTCGGCGGTGGCGGCCCCGGGGAGGCCGATCGCTCCAGCAGTCACGAGAGCGAGGGCAACGAGAAGACGACGAAGGAGAAGCGGGGTGGTCACCCACTAAGTGTACGCCAAGTACAACTAATATCTCACTCGATTGCTCGAGCGGCGCGGCGACCTTCCAGAACTGCCTCGAGCAGGGTGCGTGGGGCCACCGCGTCGCCCACCACATGGTGCGCATCTGGTAGCGGATCACTGGGCAGCCGGAACCCGGCGTCGACCACGGCCGCGCCGTCAAGGGTGCGCACCTCACCCGAGAAGCGATCCTGCACACGTACCTCGACCCCAGTGTCGGTCGCCTCGGCGGCCCGCACGACCGCGCGCTTCACCACGGTGACGCCGCGCTGAGCGAGCCGTACGTTGGCCGGCGCCAGGTCGCCGGTACGAGACAGCTCGTTACCGGCGATGTTGTCGGGAGTCACCAGGACAGCACGATCGCCGAGCTCTTCGGCGAGTGCGACGCCGATCGGACCGCCGATCGGATCGAGCACGATCACGGTTCCCGAGTCGGGAAGCGAGTGGGTTCCACGACGGAGATCGGCCACGTCGATCACCGGAGCAACAGCTGCGTAGTCGGGTGTTCCGCGGCGTGAGCCGGTGGCCTGCACGACGTCGTCGAATTGCGATGTTCTCGAGGAGAGAGAGGACGGATCGATGCCAGTCTCGATGGTCACGCCGAGACGTCGGCACTCGCGTTCGAGCCAGTCGACGAGTGGTGCGCCGGGTCCGGCGGCACGGGCGAGTCCTCCCACGTGCGAGGCGATGTCGACGACCGTGACCGTGTGACCACGCGTAGCGGCCACTCGCGCCGTTTCGAGACCGGCCGGACCGCCTCCGACCACGAGGACTCGCTTCGATGCGAAAGACTTCGCGTACCAGTCGGGGTCGTTCGACTCGTGGCCCGACGAAGGTTCACCCACGCACGACACGATCGGATTGCGCGCATCGCGCACCTGACAGGTCTGGTTGCAGCGAATACACGGTCGGATGCGGTCGATCTCGCCGGATTGCACCTTGGCGAGCAGATCAGGATCGGCGATCTGGGCGCGCGTCATCTCGACGCCGTCACACACTCCGTCGCCGATCACCCACTCGGCCTGACCCACGTCGACGATCGAACCCTGGAGGAACACTGCGGTCGATGTCGGTACCGAGGCTCGCACTGCACGGCACGCGTCGATGTTGAAGCCCGTCGGTTCGTGGAAGTCGGGACGAGTCTTCTCGGCCGAGAAGATGGCCCCGCGTACCACGACGACGTAGTCGAGTCCGCAGGCCGCGAGTTCGGCGGCAATACCCGGAGCCATTTCGGGTGTGACGCCGGCCCAGGGTGCCAATTCGTCGCACGACAGACGCAGACCGACGATGGCATCGCCCACCTCGGCGCGCACGGCCGCAATCACCTGGCGAGCGAAGGCGATCTTGTCGGCCCATTCATCGCCGCGGTGGTTGGTGAGCCCCGACATGAACTGGCGCACCAGACTGTGCTGACCGGCGTTGATCTCGACGCCGTCGACACCCGAGGCGAGGGCGAGGCGAGCCGCCTCGGCGAAACCGGCGATCACGGCCCGAACGTCGTCGGCTTCCATCCACTTCGGAACTTCGCGTGTGTTCACTTCGGGCACACGTGACGGTGCCCACAGCGGCTGCTGCGAGTAGGCCGATGAACCCTGCCCACCGGCGTGGTCGAGGGAGGCGATCACCAGTGAGCCGTGGCGGTGACAGGCCTCGGCGATGGCGCGCCACCCGTCGGCACATCGCGAGGCGAGCGGAGCACGTTCGTACGGCCAGTCGCTGTCGTGCACGCTCGCACCCTCCACGACCACGATGCCGCAGCCTCCACGGGCGCGTCGTTCGTAGTACGCGACATGGAGTTCGGTCAGACAGCGATCGTCGTCACCGAGGTTGGTGACGTGCGGGCCGAACATCACTCGGTTCGGCGCCGTGTGCGCGCCGAGCGACAACGACTCGGTGAGGCGCATCAGGAGGTGCTGACCGGTTTGCGGACGAGTCGCACCGGCTTGGTGTGGTCCATGGCCGGCTTGGGCGCCGAACCAGGTACCACCGACTGCAGGGCGTGTTCACCCTCACCGCCGACGCACTCGGGGTCGGGGCCGTCGAGGGGTAAGCCGGTGAAGAACTTGGCCGCCATGCAGCCACCTTGACAGGCGTCGTAGGCGCCACAGGACGCGCAGGCTCCGGCCGACTGCGGTTCGCGGAGCGAGCGGAACAACTCGCTCTCCTTCCACACCTTGGCGAAACCACCCGGGTCGCGAACGTTGCCGGCGCGGAACTCGTCGTGAATGACGAACGGACAGGCGTACACGTCGCCGATCGGGTCGATGAGACACACCACACGACCGGCACCGCACATGTTGAGACCGGGCAGTGGGTCGCCGAGCGCGTTCAGATGGAAGAACGAGTCACCAGTGAGGACGTTCTCGCCGTGGGCCATCAACCAGTCGTAGATCTGGCGCTGCTGACCGAGAGTGGGGTGCAGTTCGTGCCAGGTGTCGGCGCCACGACCGGCCGGACGCAGACGCGTCACGCGCAACTGCGCGCCGTACGAGTCGGCCAGTTCCTTGAAGGCGTCGAGCTGCGACACGTTGTGGCGGGTGACGACGACCGAGATCTTGAACGGGCCGAAACCGGCCGACGCCAGTTCTTCCATCGCGTTGCGAGCCATGCGGTACGAACCGGCGCCGCGCACGGCGTCGTTGGTGGCTTCGTCGACGCCGTCGAGGCTGATCTGGATGTCGAGGTAGTCCATAGCGGCGAGACGGCGTGCCTTGTCGGCGTCGATGAAGGCGCCGTTGGTGGAGAACTTCACGCCGATGCCGTTGCCCACCGAGTAATCGACGAGATCGAAGAAGTCGCGGCGAACCATCGGCTCGCCACCGCCGATGTTGATGTAGAAGACCTGCAGATCACGTAACTCGTCGAGCACGTGCATGGCCTCGGCGGTCGACAACTCGCGGGGATCGCGCTGGCCACTCGACGACAGGCAGTGCACGCACTGCAGGTTGCAGGCGTAGGTGAGTTCCCACGTGAGGCAGATGGGGGCGTCGAGCCCGCCCTTCAATTGCTCAACGAGAGGCTGGACGCTCACGGACGATCTCCGATGATTCGAGGGACGACAGGGCGGTGACGAACGATGGCCACCGTTCGGGGTCGACACCACAGGCGTCGAGGGTGTCGGCGAGAGTGCCGTGCTGGTCGAGGCTCTTCACGACCGAGACCACGTCGGGGTGCTTCAAGAAGATGAGGCGACGGTTGCCGTAGTGATAGGCGAGGGCACCGAAGGGTTCGGGGCGAACGGCCACCTGCGGGTGGAGTTCCAAGCTCGAGTCGAGCGCAACGGCCACGGGGCGAGGAGGGATCAGTAGACCCCGCACATGCCGTCGATCGAGATCTCTTCGATGAGGAGCTCGTCAGCGGGGGCGGGAGCCGGGGTGGCGGACGATTCGGAAACGCCGTGGTCAGCGGCCATGAGGCTTGACGAGTCGTCGGCGGTCACGGTGGGGGTCACGGTGCTGTCCATGGGTCAAGCGTACAACTGCCCTTGCCGTCGGGGACTACCGTTCGTGTCGGTAGTTCGGCCACGAGGTGGCCCGGGGAAATGGGGATCTCATGAAGACCAAGGCAGCTGTGTTGTGGGAAGTCGGTGCTCCGTGGAGCATCGAGGAGATCGATCTCGACGCGCCGAAGGCCGGTGAAGTGCTGGTCGAGATGAAGGCGTCAGGTATGTGCCACTCCGATGAGCATCTCGTGACTGGCGATCTGCCGTTCGCGCTGCCGATCATCGGTGGGCACGAGGGTGCCGGCATCGTGCGCGAGGTGGGCGAAGGCGTGAGTTGGCTCGCTCCCGGCGATCACGTCGTGTTCGGTTTCATTCCGTCGTGCGGGCGTTGTCCGAGTTGCTCGACCGGCCATCAGAACCTGTGCGATCTCGGTGCGCTCATGGGTGGTGGACGTCAGATCACCGATGGTGGATCGCGTCACCACGCGAACGGACAGGATCTCGGTCTCATGTGCCTGCTCGGCACCTTCGCACATCACACGGTGGTGAACGAGGCGTCGTGCATCAAGATCGAACCCGATCTTCCGCTCGACAAGATGTGCCTCCTCGGTTGCGGTGTGGTGACCGGCTGGGGTTCGTCGGTGTACGCCGCCCAGGTGAAGCCGGGTGACACGGTGGCCGTGGTGGGGGTAGGCGGTATCGGTGCCAACGCCATCCAGGGCGCGCGTCTCGCCGGCGCGAAGCGCATCGTCGCCATCGACCCGGTCGAGTTCAAGCGCGAGAAGGCCATGGAGTTCGGAGCCACGCACGCGGCGGCGTCGATGGCCGAGGCATTGCCGCTCCTTCAGGACATCACATGGGGCACGATGGCCAACAAGGTCATCATGACGATGGGTGTGGGCGACGGCCAGGTATTGGCTGAGGCCATGGCTCTGGCTTCCAAGCGAGGTCGTGTCGTGGTGACCAACATCCATCCGGCGCTCGAGATGACGGCCAACGTCAACCTTCTCGACGTCACGCTCATGGAGAAGCAGATCGTCGGTTCGCTCTTCGGCTCGGGCAACCCGCGGGCCGACATTCCGAAACTCGCCAATCTCTACCGAGAGGGTCAGCTCGACCTCGACGGACTCGTGACTCGGACGTATTCCCTGGAAGGGATCAACGACGGGTACGAGGCCATGCGCAAGGGTGAGAACATTCGCGGGGTTCTGGTCTACGACTGACCCCCGAGTGTCGTCGGTCCCCCTGGGCTGGCTAGCGTTTCGTTCGTCGCAACGACGGCGTCGGAGACGCCAGATCAGGGGGAGACGAGATGTCGGGAGTTCGCACGTCGAAGGCTGCCGTTCTGTGGGGCCTGAATCAGGAATGGTCGCTCGAAGAGATCGAGGTTCATCCGCCCAAGGCGGGTGAAGTGATCGTCCATTGGAAGGCCGCCGGAATGTGCCATTCCGACGAGCATCTCGTGACCGGCGACATGGTTCCGCCGGAGGAGATGTACGCGCTGATGGGGATCGAGGACTTCTTCCCGATCATCGGCGGCCACGAGGGCGCGGGTGTCGTCGTGGAAGTCGGCCCTGGTGTCACGTCGGTGCAAGTGGGTGACCACGTGTCGGCTTCTTTCGTTCCGTCGTGCGGTCGTTGCCGCTACTGCTCGACTGGACGTCAGAACTTGTGCGACAACGGCGCCAAGACCTTCATCGGCGGAATGATCACCGACGACACGCATCGTCACTTCGTGAAGGGCAAGCCGGTCACGCTCATGGCCAAGCTCGGCACGTTCAGCGAATACGCCTGTGTCGCCGAACAGTCGATCATCAAGGTCGAAAAGGACATCCCGCTCGAGTGCGTCGCACTCGTGTCGTGCGGTGTGGCCACCGGATGGGGTTCGGCCGCCAATCGCGCCGGCACCCAGGCCGGTGACACCGTGGTCGTCGTGGGCTGCGGCGGTATCGGCATGAACGCCGTGCAGGGTGCGCGCATGGCCGGCGCCAAGCGCATCATCGCCGTCGACCCCGTGGAGTTCAAGCGCGAGAAGGCCATGGAGTTCGGGGCGACGCACACGTATTCGTCGATGGCCGAGGCCATGCTCCCGGTCATGGAGATGACCTACGGACAGATGGCCGACCGCGTGATCATGACCCCCGGCGTTCTCGAAGGCGAGATGATGGCCGACGGTATGAACTTGGCCGGCAAGGGAGGCACTGTGGTGGTGACCGCCATCTCGCCGATGACGTCGGAGACCGCATCGGTCAATCTCTTCCAGTTGGCCATGTGGAACAAGGAGATCAAGGGAACGATCTTCGGTTCGCTCAACCCGCGCGCCGACATTCCGGCCCTTCTCGACATGTACCGTGCCGGTCAGTTGAAGCTCGACGAGCTCATCACCAAGACCTACACCCTCGAACAGATCAACGAGGGCTACCAGGCGATGCGCGACGGCACCAACATCCGTGGCGTGATCGTCAACGCGTGACCACGTCTCGTCGCTCCCTGCTCGATGCGCTCGACACGTCGGTGGTCGGTCGTCGTCGTGAGGTCGAACTCGTCGTCGCTGCTCTCGACGCCGACCGTCACGTGCTGCTCGAAGGCCCCCCCGGCACCGGCAAAAGCACGCTGTTGCGCGCCGTCGCCGAGGGACTCGGGATCGGCTTCGTGTTCGTGGAGGGCAACGCCGAACTCACACCGGCTCGCTTGGTCGGACACTTCGATCCGGCCCGGGTACTGAACGAGGGCTACGAGCCCGACGTGTTCGTCGACGGGCCGCTCGTGACCGCCATGCGCGACGGATCGCTCTTGTACGTGGAGGAGATCAACCGCATTCCCGAAGAGACGCTGAACGTTCTCATCACGGTGATGAGCGAAGGTGAGCTCAACGTACCGAGGTTCGGCCGGGTGGTGGCGGCCGACGGATTCCGTCTCGTCGCGGCCATGAACCCGTTCGACGCCGTCGGAACGGCGCGCATCTCGGGTGCCGTGTACGACCGTGTGTGCCGCGTGTCGATGGGTTATCAGTCAGCGGCCGACGAGGTGAAGATCGCGTCGCGCGCCGGTGACGAACTTCCGAGCGGGTGGCTCGACAAAGTGGTCGATCTGGTGCGGCGCACGCGCACACATCCTGACCTTCGTGTCGGTTCGTCGGTGCGCGGGGCCATCGACATGGCTGCCGTCGCCACGTCGCTTGCGTCGGTTCGCGGCAGTACGGTCGCCGATCGCGAGGTGTCGCTCGATGCTGCGCTCGTCGCCCTGTCGGGTCGAGTTCGTCTGCGTGAAGGAATCAGTCGCACGACCGAAGACGTGGTGATCGAACTCTGGAACGAGGTGTTCGCGCCGGCCACCGAGGCAAGCGGGGGAAAAGCGAACGCCCCGACGGGGGCGACCCACTAGCCAAGGAAGGCGCAGCCGCCGATGAGGCCGTGTCGGAGGCGTCGAAGCGCACGCTGTCGCGGCGTGATCTCGCCAAGCACGATCAGTTCGAACAGGTGTCGCCCGAAGTCGGTGAACTCGACGAGAGTGCCGTGGACGACGCCATGGAAGACGATCCCGATGCGATGCTCGCGTTACTGGCCGATCTCACCGGCGCCACCGACCCGAAGCTTCGCGATCTCGCCAAACGTCTGGCCGGTCGACTGTTCCTCGATGTGGCCAAGCGCGGGCCGATCCGCCCGCGTGGAATCGGGAAGATGGCCACGTTGCCGTACCGACCCGACGCCGGTGACGTCGATCTCGACGCGTCGATGAGCGCCATCGTCGAAGCGCGGGCGGCCCGCTCGGCCATCGATCCCGAAGAACTGAAGGTGCGCACATGGGTGCGACCTGGCACGGCCATCGCCCTCTGCGTCGACCGCAGTGGGTCGATGGGCGGCGAGCCGCTCGCCACCTCGGCCGTGGCCGCCGCCGCCGTCGCCTGGCGGAGTCCCGAGGACTACAGCGTGATCACCTTCGGCAAGGACGTGGTGGTGGTGAAGAGTCAGGAGTCGTCGAAGGGGAGCGAACTCGTCGTGAACGACGTCCTCACCCTTCGTGGATTCGGAACCACCGATCTGGCTGGCGCATTACGGACCGCGAGCGAGCAGTTGTCGAGGTCGAGAGCCGGTCGGCGAATCGCCGTGGTGTTGAGTGACTGCCGGGCGACGGTGGAGGGTGACGTGGTGGCGGCCGCCTGCGGTCTCGACGAAGTGGTGATCATCGCTCCGGCCGAGGACGATGCCGAGGCCCGTGCTCTGGCCGCGCAGATCGGCGCCCGTCTCGCCACCGTGGCCGGACCGAGCGAGGTGCCGGCCGCACTGCAATCCGCCCTCGGCGACTAGCGGCAGGCGGGGTCGTCGGTCGGTAGTACACCGATCTTGTCGGACTCCACGAACACGGGGGGCAGAGTTGTGGTGCTCGTGGTGGTTCCGTTCACCGACGTGGTGGTGCCCGACGGGGCCCGTGTGGTCGTCGTGGTGGCGGTCGGATCCTCCACGAGTTGTTCGGGGGCATCGACCAGTCGTGCTTCGCCCTTGAACACTGCGAGCACTGCCTTCATGCTCTCGCTCTTGATGTTGGGCTCGATCACCGAGTTGCCGTTGATCATTTTGCCGGTTCCTTCGATCTGATACGTCTGCATCGTGTCGGGATCGAGGTCGCGCATCGCTTGGGCGAGTTCGAGGAGTTTGCCGGGCGTCAACTGATCGTCGAGGATCACGTACTCGAGACCGGCATCGATGAGCTGTTTGGCGACGGTCGGGCTTCCGGCACCCACATCGAGCGCCTTCTGTAAGGCGCGCCTCAAGAAGTCCTGCTGACGCGAGATGCGTCCACGATCGGCGGCCGGATCTTCACGCCACTTGCGCGTGTCCTCGTCGAAGTACTGCAGTTTGCGAGAACGAACGTAGGCGAGGCCTTCTTCACCGAGGAAGGTGTGACAGCCCGGATCTTCGATGAGAAGTCCGGTGTTGCGGTCGCGAATACCGGTGGCGAACGGAACGCGCACGCCTCCGACGGCGTCGACGATCTGCTTGAACGCACAGAAGTCGACGTTCACGTAGTGGTCGACGGGTACACCGAAGTTGTTCCAGATGGTCTCGACGAGAGTGTTGGGGTCGTCACGGTTGAACGCGCTGTTGATGCGGCTGTTCGACGAACGGCCGGCGATCTTCACCCACAAGTCGCGCGGGAACGACAGCACCGCGGAGGCGTTCGAGTTGGGATCGAGACGCAGAATCATGATCGTGTCGGCTCGCTCACCGAGGCCGCTGCGATTGCCGAAGGCGTCGGCATACGGCGAATCGGGATCGACACAGGCGCCGTTGTCGCTCCCGGTGATGAGAAAGTTGCGGGCGGTCATGTCGACCGGGCCGGCCACCAAGGTGACGTCGGTGGTCGCGTCGGGGGAGTCATCGGGTTGGGTGGCGGTCGGCAGAGTGAGTTTCGGGCCCGATGGGCTGGCGAGGGTCACGACCTTGCGGTCGTTCGCCTTCTCACTGCCGTAATAGATGGCCACCGCGGCGACGAAACAGGCAAGGGCCACCACTACGTTCAGGACGAGCACGAAACGTTGCGGCCACGTTCGTCGGTGTCGTCGGGGTCGGTCCTTCACAACTCTGCCAAGTTACCGGCCGTCTCGTGTTGGCCCGGGTCAGGACGCCGAATCGACGGCCAATTGCGCCGAGACCGACGGTGTCGACATCGAGTCGTCGACGATCGTCTCCCACGCTTCCACGCTTCCGGCGTCTGACAGTTCGGCACGACCCTGTTCGATCGCCGCGCAATGAGCGGCCGATGCACGGACGGTCGCCAGAGACACCGGAGTCTTCTGTGAGGTCTTGGCCTCGGTCTTGGCCCGACGGATCTGCGCGAGCACTTCGCCGACGGGATCGAGGATCGCATCGTCGCCCGACGTGGAGAACTCGTCGACCGTCGGCCAAGTTGCCGTGTGCACCGAGCCCGGTTGCCACCAGCGCCACACCGACTCGGTGGCGAAGGGGATGAACGGCGCGAGCAGACGCTGCAACGCCGATAGGGCGATGCGCAGCGACACCTGAGCCGAGGCGGCTCCGTCGTCCCCGTGTACGCCGTAGGCGCGACCCTTCACCAACTCGACGTAATCGTCGCAGAACCACCAGAAGGCGGCTTCGGTACGTTCGAGGGCACGGGCGTAGTCGTAGTCGTCGAATGCGCGGGTGGCTTCGTCGACGGTGTGGGCGATGCGGGCGAGCATGGCGAGGTCGAGAGCCGACGTGGGTGCGGTGCCGGCGGGCGGTTCACCGAAACCGAGGACGAACTTCGAGGCGTTGAGGAGTTTTGTAGCAAGCTTTCGCCCGACCTTCATCTGCTCTTCGCTGAAGGCGGTGTCGATACCGGGGCGGGCCGAGGCGGCCCAGTAGCGGACGGCGTCGGATCCGAACTTGTCGAACAGGTCGAGTGGCGTGACGACGTTGCCTTTCGACTTCGACATCTTCTTGCGGTCGGGATCGAGGATCCAGCCCGACAGCGCCGCATTGGTCCAGGGCAGTGAATCGTGTTCGAAGTGCGCGCGCACGACCGTGCTGAACAGCCAGGTGCGGATGATGTCGTGGGCCTGCGGGCGCAGATCCATGGGGAAGAGGCGACCGAACAAGTCGGGGTCTTCCTCCCACTGTCCGGCGATCTGGGGTGACAACGACGACGTGGCCCAGGTGTCCATCACGTCGGGATCGCCGGTGAAACCGTTCGGCTGAGCACGCTGATCGGCCGAGTAACCGGGCGGCACGTCGGTGGAGGGATCGATGGGGAGTATCGACTCGTCGGGGACGATCGGATGGTCGTGGTCGATCTCACCCTGCTCATCGAGCGGATACCACACCGGAATCGGGACGCCGAAATAGCGCTGACGACTGATGAGCCAATCGCCGTTCAGTCCTTCCACCCAGTTCGTGTAGCGATGGCGCATGTGATCGGGATGCCACGTGAGGCTCTCGCCGCGAGCCAGAAGCGCTTGGCGCAACTCATCGCCGCGACCTCCGTTGCGGATGTACCACTGGCGGCTGGTGACGATCTCGAGTGGACGGTCACCCTTCTCGAAGAACTTCACCGGGTGGGTGATCGGCCGCGGGTCGCCGATCATGGCGCCCGATTCGCGCAGCATCTCGACGACCTTGTTCTGGGCCTGGTTCACGTACAGTCCGGCGATCTGGTCGAAGGCCGCCAGTCCGTCGGCCGAGTCGAGTCCGTTGGGGGGTGTCGAGACGATGCGCCCGTCGCGGCCGATGATGGCTCGTGTGGGCAGATTGAGCTCTCGCCACCACGTGACGTCGGTGGTGTCGCCGAAGGTGCAGATCATGGCGATACCCGTGCCCTTGTCGGGTTGGGCGAGCGGATGGGCGACCACCGGCACTTCGACGCCGTAGAGAGGAGTGCGCACGGTGGTGCCGAAGAGTGGCTGGTAACGCTCGTCGTCCGGGTGGGCCACAAGAGCGACACACGCGGCGATGAGGACCGGGCGGGTGGTGTCGATGATGACATCGCCGGCACCGTCGCTGCGCGCGAAACGGATCTGGTGGTACGCGCCCGGTCGTTCGCGATCTTCGAGTTCGGCTTGAGCGACCGCGGTCTTGAAGTCGACGTCCCACAGCGTGGGGGCTTCCTGGGTGTAGGCCTCACCGCGGGCGAGGTTGCGCAGGAAGGCGCGCTGACTCACACGGCGACTGCGCTCGTCGATGGTGGCGTAGAGATACGACCAGTCGACCGAGAGCCCAAGTCGGCGGAAGAGATCCTCGAATACCTTCTCGTCTTGATGGGTGAGCTCCTCGCACAACTCGATGAAGTTGGGGCGAGAGATCGACACCGCTTGATGGTCCTTCGGCGGATCGCCGCGAAACGGCGGCTGGAAGTCGGCCTGATAGGGAACCGACGGATCGCACCGCACGCCGAAATAGTTCTGCACGCGACGCTCGGTGGGAAGACCGTTGTCATCCCATCCCATCGGATAGAAGACCGACTTGCCGCGCATGCGCTGATAACGCGCGATGGTGTCGGTGTGGGTGTAGGAGAAGACGTGACCCATGTGGAGTGAGCCCGACACCGTGGGCGGCGGTGTATCGATGGCGTAGACCTGATCGCGATTGGCTGAGCGATCGAATCGGTAGACACCCTCGGCGTCCCAGGCCTCGATCCAGACTTGTTCGATGCCGTCGAGGCTGGGCTTCTCGGGGATCTCGGCCATGGGTCGCCAGGCTAGGCGAGCGTAGGCTGGACACCTATGTTCCGGCTCTACGACAGCGCCACTTCGGAAGTCCGCGAGCTGCAGTTGCGCACCCCGGGGCGAGTCGGCATCTACCTGTGCGGGCCGACGGTGTACGGCCCCCCGCATCTCGGACACGGTCGGGCGACCCTCGTGTACGACATCTTGCGCCGGTATCTCGAATGGACCGGTCTCGAGGTTCGGTTGGTGTCGAACATCACCGACATCGACGACAAGATCATCGACCGCGCCAACCGTGAAAGCCGTCCGTGGCAGGAGATCACTCACAAGTGCGAGAACATCTGGTTCCGCGCCATGGAGAAACTCAACGTGCTGCGACCGACCGACGTTCCGCACGCCACCGAGTACGTCGATCAGATGGTCGACATGATCGCCACCTTGGTGGCGGGTGACCGCGCGTACGTCACGAGTGACGGTGTGTACCTGTCGGTCGAATTGATCGAGAACTACGGTCTGCTTGCCCATCAAAGTCTCGACGACATGCTGTCGGGTGGCGGTGAGCGCGAGGTGTTCGGCGCCGACAACAAGCGGCACTCGGCCGACTTCGCGCTGTGGAAGTTCTCCAAGCCCGGTGAACCGTCATGGCCGTCGCCCTGGGGAGACGGTCGTCCCGGCTGGCACAGCGAGTGCGTGGTCATGAGCCTCGAACTGTTGGGTGAAGGTTTCGATCTGCACTGCGGTGGCATGGACTTGAAGTTCCCGCACCACGAGAACGAACGCGCTCAGGCCGTGGCCCTCGGCAAGGAGTTCGCCAACCACTGGATGCACAACGGATTCGTGGTCGATGCCGAAGGCGAGAAGATGTCGAAGAGCCTCGGCAACGTGGCCAATCTGCTCGACCTCATGGATCTGTACGACCCGCGCGCGTATCGCATGGTGCTGTTGCAGACCCACTACCGCAGTCCGGTGCGGGTGGGTCAAGACAACATTGATGCCGCAGTCAGTGCATTGGCTGGACTCGATTCGTTCGCCGCGCGTGCGGCGTCTTTCGGTGAAGCGGCTCCCGACTCCGAAGTACTTGCTTCGTTCCGTGAGCGTATGGACGACGATCTCGACACACCGACCGCGACGGCATTGCTGTTCGACACGGTGCGTCGTGCCAATTCGGCGATCGATGCAGGCGACACCAGTGCAGCCTCGCTGGCTGCGGCCGTGCACGAAATCTGTCGGGCGTTCGGGTTGGTGTTGAAGGGTGTGGCCGAGGTGCCAGCCGAGGTGGCGGCCAAGGCGGCGGCTCTCGATGCGGCGCGCGCCGCCAAAGACTTCGCAACCGCCGATGCGTTACGAGCCGAACTTCAGGCCGATGGGTGGATCGTCGAGACCACCAAGGCCGGCACTTCGATTCGACGCTGATCGATCACACGTAGTCGGTACGTTCGCGAACGGTTCCGAAGACGATGTCGAGGGCGGCGAACACCGGCGTGGATTCCTGCAGCTTTGCCTGATCGCCGAAGAGGCGGATACGACCCGTGATGAAAGCCTGCTGTGCGTTCAGTGTCTCGGTAGCGACGGCGACTGCGGTGTCCCACTCTTGCTCGAAGCGAACGTGTTCAGGGTCGGCCGCACCGGGCCCGAAAGCCACCCGTCCTTCACCGACCTGCAGGTGGTAGACGACCTTGCCCTCCGGTCCACCGTCAACCACCTGGGTGATACCGACCTCGTGCGAACTCGCCAGTTCGGTGAACGATGCACTGGCGGCGACTTCGGCCGAGAGGGCATCGATCCATTCGAGACTCAGGTAGCGGACGCGCGGTTGGCTCACTCTTCTAGTCTGCCGTGATCGACACCGACTCCACGATCCACGAAGCACCGGAAGGCTTCAGTGCTGCCGACGACCGTGCTCATCGTGATGCGGTGGTGGAGGAGTGGACGTTTTCGTGGTGGTCGACCGACGGCTCGTTGGCCGGACACACGATGTATCGCCTGCACGAGAGGAAGCCGGCTTGGTATTGCTGGGGTCTGAGCCGAGCTGGTGAGCCGTACGTGCAAGTGGTGGAGTGCGGCATCACCCGTCGGGCCGATCCGATGATCGCCAAAGCCGAGGCGTTCTGGGCCGAATACACGTGCGAGGCGCCGTTCGAGCAGTGGACGGTGGGGAACGAGACCTACGCGGTCGAGTTGGACGATCCAGCGGAAGGATTGGGACGGGGTTACGGGAACGCCGTGCCGATCGCCAGCGATCTCGAGTGGTACGCGACCGAGCGCGCGTTGCCGATTAACGACGGCTATTCGCAACGTGGCGTGTTGATGGGCGACATCGAGACCATCCGAGGTGTGATCACTGTTCCAGAAGTCATGTCGGTGCGGACTCATCGGTGGACGGCGGCGACAGCACTACCGCCGTCGTTCGAACAGGCGGGCGTCGCGCACTTCGGCCGCCGATTGACGTTCCGATTCACGGATCTCCATGGCGGGGACGACACGACCCTCGATCTGGTGCTGTCGACCGACGGACTCGTCCGTCGTTGACGAAAAGCGAAGGGCGCCCCGCAGGGCGCCCTTCATGCAGAACTGAATGTTCGGTGATTACTTGGCGGCGGCGGCCTGAGCTGCGATACCGGGAGCCTTGCGGCTCGAGAAGGCGATCGATCCAATCAGGATCACGAGTGCCGCAACAGCCACGAGCAAGCGCGGGCCGTCGTCATCCTTCAGGTTGATGATCGCCGGGAGGATCAACAAGCTCACCAAGTTCATCACCTTGATCAGAGGGTTGAGGGCCGGGCCGGCGGTGTCCTTGAAGGGGTCACCAACGGTGTCGCCGATGACGGCGGCCTTGTGAGCCTCACTGCCCTTGCCACCGTGGTGACCGTCCTCGATGTACTTCTTGGCGTTGTCCCACGCGCCACCGGCGTTGCTCAGGTAGTTGGCGAGCAACTGTCCGACGAGGATCACCGCAGCGAGGAAGGCGCCGAGCGCCTGCCAACCGATGCCGAAGCCGATGACGACTGGTGTGAGCACCGCGAGCAGTGCCGGCGTGGTGAGTTCACGCAGCGATGCCTTGGTGCAGATGTCGATGACCGGGCCGTAGTCGGGCTGCTTGGTGCCGGCCATGATGCCGCCGTCGGCGAACTGGTTGCGCACTTCTTGAACCACCACACCGGCGGTGCGACCCACCGCGCGGATGGCGAGAGCCGAGAAGAGGAACGGCACGGCGCCACCGATGAGTAGTCCGATGAACACCTTTGGATCGGCCACGTTGATCTGGAGTTCGAGCTCCTTGAACACGCCGTCCTTCAGGTTCTCGGCCACCACGCCGAGTTCGGCACCGGCGATCTCGATGTAGGAAGCGAACAACGCCACTGCGGCGATCACGGCCGAACCGATGGCGAAGCCCTTGGTGACTGCCTTGGTGGTGTTGCCCACCGCGTCGAGGCTCACCATGATGCGCTCGGGCTCACCGTGGAACTCGCCCGACATCTCGGCGATACCAGCTGCGTTGTCGGACACCGGACCAAAGGTGTCTTCCGACACGATCACACCGGTGGTGGCGAGCATGCCCATACCGCACAGAGCGACGAGGTAGAGCGAGAAGGTGAGGTTGCCGTCGCCGAGAGCGAGGGCGGCACCGATGGCGATCGCGATGGCGACCACGGCGTACACCGAGCTCTCGAGACCGCTCGAGGTTCCCGACAGCACGACGGTGGCCGGTCCGGTCTCGGACGACTCGGCGATCTCCTTCACCGGGCCGTAGTGCGTACCGGTGTAGTACTCGGTCAGACGGCTCACGAGCTGGGCGAGCACCAGGCCGATGGCCACTGCGCCGAACACCTTCCAACCGGCGTTCGAGTTCTCGTTGCCCACGTAGGTGAGTGACACGATGAGGGTGCCCACGAGAGTGAGGATGCCGGCCACCAGGAAGCCCCGGTTGATGGGCTTGATGGGGTCGGTCTCGTTGGCCCGGGCCTTCACGGCGAACACGCCGGCGATGGAGGCGACCACGCCGATGGCGCGGGCTGCGAGCGGAAACACCAGACCGAGCGCCGGGTTGGCACCAATCGAGTTGAAGGCCGCCACACCGAGGATGATCGAGGCCACCAAGGTGACTTCGTACGACTCGAAGAGGTCGGCGGCCATACCAGCGCAGTCGCCGACGTTGTCGCCCACGTTGTCGGCGATGGTGGCCGGGTTACGGGGGTCGTCTTCGGGGATACCGGCTTCGACCTTGCCCACCAGGTCGGCACCCACGTCGGCCGCCTTGGTGAAGATTCCGCCACCGACTCGCAGGAAGAGAGCGATGAGCGAACCGCCGAATCCGAAGCCGACCAGGATCACCGACGAGGTGTTCTGGAACGCCATGATGATCAACGTCGCGCCGAGAAGTCCGAGGCCCACGGTGAACATGCCGGCGACGCCGCCGGTGCGGAAGGCCACGGTGAGTGCCCTCGGCATCGAGTTCGAGAGGGCGGCGGCTGCGGTACGAACGTTGCCGCGGGTGGCGAGCGTCATGCCGATGTAGCCAGTGAGGCCCGAGGCCAGACAGCCGAGCACGAACGCCAAGGTGCGCCACAGACCGGATTGTCCGAACGACAGGGCTTCGTCGCCGTTGGTCTTGTCAATGGCCGTCGAGGTGACGAACACGATGACGGCGAGAGGGACCAGGATGACGGCGATGGTCTTGAACTGGCGCTTCAGATAGGCCCAGGCACCCTCCTGGATGGCACCGGCGATCTCGCGCATGCGGGGCGAACCCTCGTCCTCGGCCATGACCTTCCTGACGAGGAAGAATCCGACGCCAAGAGCGAGCACGGCAGCCGCTGCAGACAACCACAGGACGGCCCACTCACCTCCTTGAAGCGTGAAGTCCTGCCAACCGCCTTCTGCGGCAATGAGTGAAGTCACCAGAAAACTCCTCGAGACAGATGGGGCGACCGGTTGTCGCCCGTTCGGGGCTTCGGAGAGTGTAGAGAAAAAGGGGTCCCTCCGGCACATTTGGATGGGGCGGCCGAGGATCGCCGATCTGCAACGGTTTTCACAGGGCTGGTTTCGGGGTCTTTCCGAGCCCAGGAGTAGCGTCATTGCTGGTCCGCCGAGGGGTGGGCCGAGAAGTCGGCCCGTTGACTTCGCCAGAAAGGTGCTCACAGCATGGCTCAGACCCTCACGAGACAGGCCCGCGGGCCGGTCACTGGAACCGCCCAGGCGACTCGCCGCCGCAAACCCTTCCTCCTCGACCTGTACAGCACGGCCGTGGGCAAGAAGTACGTCATGGCGATCACCGGCATCGGCCTCATCGGTTTCGTGGTGTTCCACATGATCGGCAACCTGAAGATGTACATGGGGCCCTCCGACCTCAACGAGTACGCCCACTTCCTCGAGAAGTTGCTGTACCCGATCCTGCCGAAAACCGTGATGCTGTGGATTCTGCGGGCCGGCCTCATCGCCATGGCTGTGCTCCACGTGCATGCGGCCTATTCGCTCACGGTTCTCAATCGCAAGGCCCGCTCGGTCAAGTACCAGAGCGCCCGCGACTACGAGGTCGCGAGCTTCGCGAGTCGTTCAATGCGCATCACCGGTGTCGTGGTTCTGCTCTTCATAGTGTGGCATCTCCTCGACCTGACCTTCGGTGCCGTCAACAGTTACACGGGCACCAAGGACACCGAGGGATTGAAGGACGTGTACGGCGCCGTCGTCTACTCCTTCGACCGCATTCCGGTCGCAATCTTCTACATCCTCGCCAACATTGCTCTCGGTGTGCACCTCTTCCACGGAGTGTGGAGCCTCTTCCAGTCGATGGGCTGGAACAATCCCCGTTTCAACAAGTGGCGTCGTCAGATCGCCGCTGGTGTCGCCACCATCGTGGTGGTCGGCAACGTGTCGTTCCCCGTTGCGGCCATGGCCGGAATCGTCAGCTGACCGAAGGAGACCATGCAGATGAACACCAAGCTCGACTCCAACATCCCCGACGTTCCGGTCGAAGACGCCTGGAACACCTATAAGTCCGACGTCAAGCTCGTCGCCCCCAACAACAAGCGCAAGTTCAAGGTGATCGTCGTCGGAACCGGCCTCGCCGGCGCCTCGGCTGCCGCCACGCTCGCCGAACTCGGCTATCAAGTCGACGCGTTCACGTTCCACGACTCACCGCGTCGCGCCCACTCGATCGCCGCTCAGGGCGGCATCAACGCCGCCAAGAACTACCAGGGTGACGGCGACAGCGTTCACCGCTTGTTCTACGACACTGTGAAGGGCGGCGACTTCCGCGCCCGTGAAGGAAACGTCCACCGTCTGGCCGAGGTGTCGGTGAACATCATCGACCAGATGGTCGCCCAAGGCGTTCCCTTCGCCCGTGAATACGGCGGTTTGCTCGACAACCGTTCGTTCGGTGGCGCTCAGGTGAGCCGTACCTTTTACGCCCGTGGCCAGACCGGCCAGCAGCTGTTGCTCGGCGCCTATCAGCAGCTGGCTCGCCAGATCGGTCTCGGCAACGTGCGACTGTTCAATCGCACCGAACTCGTCGACGTGGTCACGATCGACGGCCGTTGCGCGGGCATCGTCACCCGTGACCTCATGACCGGAGAGGTGTCGTCGCACGCCGCCCACGCCGTCGTGCTCGCCACTGGTGGTTACGGCAACGTGTTCTTCCTCTCCACGAATGCCATGGCCTGCAACGTCACGGCCGCGTGGCGTGCGCACCGTCAGGGCGCCTACTTCGCCAACCCGTGCTACACGCAGATCCATCCGACGTGCATTCCGCAGAGCGACGAGACGCAGTCGAAGCTCACGCTCATGTCGGAGTCGCTCCGCAATGACGGCCGCGTGTGGGTGCCGAAGAATCCCGACGACAATCGGGCGGCTCATCAGATTCCCGAGGAAGAGCGTGACTACATCCTCGAGCGTCTGTATCCGAGCTACGGCAACCTCGCCCCGCGTGACATCTCGTCGCGTGCGGCGAAGCGTTCGGTCGACTCGGGTCGTGGCGTCGGTCCGTTGAAGAACGGTGTGTACCTCGATTTCAGCGATGCGATCAATCGCCTCGGCAAGAACGTGGTCGCCGAGCGTTACGGCAACCTGTTCGAGATGTACGAGCGCATCGCCGGTGAGAATCCGTACGACGTGCCGATGCGCATCTATCCGGCCTCGCACTACACGATGGGTGGTTTGTGGGTCGACTACGAACTCATGACCACCATCCCCGGTCTGTACGCCGCTGGCGAAGCCAACTTCTCCGATCACGGCGCCAATCGGCTCGGTGCGTCGGCCCTCATGCAGGGTCTGGCCGATGGTTACTTCGTGTTGCCCTACACAATCGGCAACTACTTGGCCCCCATGCTCAACAAGCCGATTCCGGGAACCGATCACGACGCGTTCAAGGTGGCCGAGCAAGCCGCCCGCGAGCGCTTCCAGAGTTACCTCGACATCGGCGGCACGCGCTCACCCGACTGGTTCCACCGTGAACTCGGCAAGATCATCTGGGACTACTGCGGAATGGAGCGCACCCAGCAGGGTCTCGAGAAGGCCTTGTCGGAACTTCCGGCCCTCTACGACGAGTTCAAGAAGGATCTGCGCGTCACTGGCGACGGAACGAGCCTCAACCAGACGCTCGAGAAGGCCGGTCGTGTCGACGATTTCTTCCAGCTCGGCATGCTCATGTGCCGTGACGGTCTCGAGCGCAACGAGAGTTGTGGCGGCCACTTCCGTGCCGAATACCAGACCGACGACGGTGAGGCGCTACGCGACGACGAGAACTTCGCGCATGTCGCGGCATGGGAATGGACCGGTGATCCCACCAAGTCCACCCGCCACACCGAAGACCTCGAGTTCAAAGCCGTCCACCTCGCGACCCGGAGCTACAAGTGAGCAACCATCTCTCGAACCTCACCCTCAAGATCTGGCGTCAGTCGGGTCCCGACGATCGCGGTCACTTCGAGACCTATCCGATCGATTCGATCTCCGACGAGGCTTCGTTCCTCGAGATGCTCGACGTGCTCAACGAGAAGCTGATCGGCGACAACAAAGAGCCGGTCACGTTCGACCACGACTGCCGTGAAGGCATCTGCGGAACGTGCTCGCTCATGATCAATGGTCAGGCGCACGGTCCCGAGCGGGCCACCGCCACGTGCCAGTTGCACATGCGCAAGTTCAAGAGCGGCGACGAGATCGTGATCGAGCCCTGGCGCGCCACGGCGTTCCCGATCGTGAAGGACCTCATGGTCGACCGTTCGGCGTTCGATCGGATCATCGAGTCAGGTGGATACATCACGGCTCCCACCGGCGGTGCACCCGACGCAAATCTCATCCCGATTCCGAAGCCGGTCGCCGATGCGGCGATGGACGGTGCGGCCTGCATCGGTTGCGGCGCCTGTGTGGCGGCGTGTCCCAACGGTGCCGCCAATCTGTTCACCTCGGCCAAGATCTCGCATCTCAATCTGCTTCCGCAGGGACAGGCCGAGCGATACAAGCGAGTCGAGACCATGGTCGAGACGATGAGCGAGCATTTCGGTTCGTGCACCAATCACGGTGAGTGCGAGGCGGCCTGTCCGAAGGAGATCTCGATCGACATGATCGCTCTCATGAACAAGGACTACCGCGCTGCGAAGTTCAAGAACCGCAAGGAACTCTCCCGCAACTGATCCTCGAGGTCGTCAGGCCACCGAGGTCGTGTAGCGATTGGTGGCCACCACGTCACCACATTGCAAGGTCAGATCGACGGTGATGTCGCCAGCCGTGTACGGCGCGGTGATCGTGACCGATCCGACGTAACTGCAGTCGTCGGCTTCGACGTCGCCCTCCCACCTCCACTCACGGCGCGCGCCGGTCGCATCGGTCACCGACGCCGTGACCTCCACGTCTTCGAGGGGGCGATGCAAATCACTCACCACGTGCACGTCGAGCGCGATCTCGTCACCGGGGGCAAGTGACAGAGGTGGACGGTCGGCCACCACGATCACCGGACGGCAGGCTTCGGCCAACGCGGTGTATCCGAGCTTCGGGACACGCTGGTGGTCGAGGACGCTCCACGACACCATGGGCATGGAGTCATTGAGGGCGAACAGGCAGAAACCGCCGGTGGGGCGATACTTCAGACGCCGCAGCGTTTCGATGTGATGTTTCAGCAAGTCGGCCTGGTACACCTGAGTGGCGAGACGCCACTCGTCGAACGAGGTGAACTCCGACGGCGGAACGTGTCGGTCGAAAATTTCTTTCTGCAGGCCGTGCTCACGACGCAGGAACTCCCAGTCGAGATTCGGCCAGTTGCGTGCGTCGATGAAATCGCTCGACTCCGGAATGGCTTGGGCTCCGAATTCGCTGACGAACCTCACGAGACGGGGGAGACGCGACGCGAAAACCGGAAGATCACGTTCGTTGCCGTGATACCACCCGAAGTAGAGATGCGAGTCGGTTCCGTCGAGTTGGGGAAAGTGGGGGAGGACTCCGCTGTGGGCGATGGTCGCCCGCGTCTCGTCGGCTTTTTCGAAGGCTCGCTTCACCCAAAGATCGAGAACACTCTTGTTCCAACTGGGTAGCTGATGTCCCACGAGGAATGGCAACGCCAATTTCTTGGCGTCGAACTCCTCGCCATCACCGATGCTGAGCGTGAAGGGCTCGTTGTGGGCGCACCACAGGGCGATCGACGGATGATGGCCGAGAACATTGACGGCTTCCTCGGCCTGTCGTACGGCCTGACGGCGGATCTGCCGGGCGTATCCCCACTGCAAGGGGAAGTCCTGCCACACGAGGACGCCCATTTCGTCGGCTGCCTCGTACAGCTCGGGTCTCGACACGTGACCGTGTACTCGCACGAGATCGAGTCCGGCTTCTTTGGCGAGAGCGATGTCGCGTCGGAGATCGTCGGGTGTGGCCGCGGCCAGGTCGGCGCGAGTCGGAGCGAGATTGGCGCCCTTCACGAAGAGTCGTTCACCGTTGACCGAGAACACCCATTCGCTCATCGACACTTCACGAAGACCCGTGCGGCGTGTGCAATCGTGGCTCAGTTCTCCGTCGACGATCACTTCGAGAGTCACATCGGTGAGTGGCTGTTCACCGAGGCTCCACGGCCACCACAACTTCGGGTCGTCGACATCGACGTTCCAGTCGACGTGATTGACCCCGACCGCCATCGTTCGGAGTCGTTCGTCGGTCACTCGTCCGTCGACGAGGGTGCGCAGTTTGACCTGACGTTCGCGGTCGCTGTCGAGACGCGCATGAAGTCGAAGGTTGGCTCGTGCTTCGTTGGCGTCGCGGCACGTCACACGCCAGGCGTCGATGCGCACCGGTCCGGTGGTTTCGAGACGAACCGTTCGCCACATGCCACCGGGATTGAACGAGGGCGCGATGCAGTCCCAGTGTTGGAAGACACCCGTGATGTTGCGCTTCGATTTCTTGTCACGTTGCGGTGAACAAGTGGCCGACACGGCGAGAACATGTTCGGTGTCGAGCTGGGAGAGTGCTGTCACGTCGTACGCGTGAGGAAAGAAATAGCCTTCGGGATCACCGAGGTAGGCCCCGTCGAGCCAGACGTCACCTTGATAGAAGAGCCCGTCGAACACGACGAATCGCCTCTGTTCGTCGGTCGGTCTCGCCACGTCGAAATCTCGTCGGTACAGAAATGGTCCGTCGTGGTGCGCGAAGTCGGAGTGGCTCTGCCAATGACCAGGTACCTGTGTCGTCGCCCACTCGTCATCGTCGTACTCGAGTCCGACGCCGTCCCGAAGCAGCGCATCGTCGGCGGCGGCGATCCGCCAGTGACCCGAGAAGTCGAGGGTCGTCCAGCGATCGTGCGTTCGTGCATCGTGATCGGTCGAACTCACGATGCTGACGGTAGTGGGTCGACCGGACCGGTACCGGTGCCGACACGGTCGCCGGTGGTGGATCCGTTTCGGTGGGAAGTACTGTCGAGCCATGGCTGTCGAATCCCTTCCCACCACATTGCGTGAACTCCGAGCTTCGGGTTGGGTGTCCCGACCGGTCAAGGAAGAGATGCGCCTCAACGCCGTGGCTCGCATCTCGGCCGGCGAACCTCTCTTCGAAGGTGTGCTCGGTTACGAAGACACCGTCATGCCCCTCCTCGAGAATGCGATTCTCGCCGGACACGACGTGATCTTCCTCGGTGAGCGCGGTCAGGCCAAGACCCGCATGATCCGCAGCCTTACCGGACTTCTCGACGAGTGGATGCCGATCGTCGCCGGAAGCGAAATCAACGACGACCCGTACGAACCCGTTTCGAAGCATGCACGTGATCTCGTCTCCGAAAAGGGCGACGACACGCCGATCGCCTGGGTGCACCGTGACGACCGCTTCGGCGAGAAGTTGGCCACCCCTGACACGTCGATCGCCGACCTCATCGGCGAAGTCGATCCGATCAAGGTCGCCGAAGGGCGTTACCTGAGCGACGAACTCACCCTCCACTACGGACTCGTCCCACGTACCAATCGGGGCATCTTCGCTATCAACGAACTCCCCGACCTCTCCGAGCGCATCCAGGTGGGCTTGCTCAACGTTCTCGAAGAGCGCGACGTGCAGATCCGCGGCTACAAGATCCGCCTTCCGCTCGACGTGCTGCTCGTGGCGTCGGCCAACCCCGAGGACTACACCAACCGTGGGCGCATCATCACGCCGTTGAAGGACCGCTTCGGCAGTCAGATCCGCACGCACTATCCGCTCGATGCCGACACCGAAGTCGAGATCATCCGTCAGGAGGCTCGTCCGCCGTCGGTGGGTGACATCACGGTGGCAGTCCCTCACTACATGGAGCGAGTGGTCGCCACCTTCAGCCAGCTGGCCCGAAGCAGCAGTCAGGTCAACCAGCGCAGCGGTGTGAGCGTCCGTCTCAGCGTCTCGAACTACGAAGTGATGTCGGCCAATGCTCTGCGTCGGGGCCTACGTCTCGGCGAAACATACGTGGTTCCGCGCGTGTGCGATCTCGACGCGTTCGCAGCGGCATCGGGCGGAAAGATCGAAGTCGAAGCCTTGGAAGACGGTCGAGAAGGGCAAGTGTTGCGCGACCTTGCCAAGTCGGCTGTTCTCTCGGTTTTCCGTGAGACGGTGAGTCCTCAGTACTCGGTCGACATCGTGACGGCCTTCGAAGAAGGCGCCATCGTGAGCACTGGTGAAGACGTTCCGTCGGTCACTCAAGCGGCTCTTGCCGATCAGATTCCGGCTCTGCAGCCGGCCATTGCCGAACTCACCGGTGGCGATGCGAGTGCCGCCGCTGTGGCAGCTGCGGTCGAATTCGTGCTCGAGGGACTTCACCTCTCGAAGCGACTCAACAAAGACGCGAGTTCGGTGTCGGGCGGCACCTACCGCGCCCGCTGAACCAGGCCGGTTCGGTCAGCTGCCCCGATTCTTCTCGATGGCGGCGATGAGGCGATCGGTCTCGCTGCGGTGCTCGTGCACGAGGCGCACCAGCCAGAAGCGCATGAAGCGAGCCATCGAGTAACGAACGAACAACGCTGTACCGGCGATCACGAGCGCGAGTCCGATGAGGGTGCCGGTGGCGAGGAAAGCGACCTGATCGCCGAGATCGCTTGTTCCGCTGGCCTGGAAACCGCCGAGGACGGCGAGTACGACACCGACGATGATCGCCAACGCGCCGACGACGAGCAGAATTCTCTCGCGGTCACCTTTGGCTCCACGCAGTTTCATGTCGCTGATTTCCTCGGTGAAGGCTTGGATTCGATCCTCGTTCATGTTCTCTCTCCTGTGTGAAGCATCGCAGGATGCGTCGTGATGATGGAAGATTTCACGTATCGCTCCGGTCGCCGAGGTATGCGCCGGCCAGCACATCCTCGCCGATGTCGTCGGCTGGCCCTGACACCTGGACGACGCCGTGTGACAGGACGATCGCCCAGTCGGCGACTCCGAGAACCGTGCGGGCGAACTGCTCGACCACCAGCACCGAAACGCCTTCGGTGGCGATGCGGGCGACTTGCTCGTAGAGCTCGCTGACGATCTTTGGGGCAAGGCCCATCGAAAGTTCGTCGATGAGGAGAACCGCCGGGTCGACGGCGAGAGCACGGGCGAGGGAGAGCATTTGCTGCTCGCCACCCGACATCGTGCCGGCCAGCTGAGTGCGGCGCTCGGCGAGACGGGGGAAACGGGTGTAGGCATCGTGTTCGATTCGGTCGAGGGACCGGCCGCTGAACGTGGCCATCACGAGGTTCTCGCGCACTGTGAGATTTGGGAAGATGCCACGACCTTCGGGAATGGTGCACACGCCGGCGCGAGAGAGCGCATCGGCCGATGCGCCGGTCACATCGCGTCCGGCCACGACGAGCTGGCCGGACGACGGGCGCAGCAATCCGCTCACCACTTTGATGGTGGTGCTCTTGCCAGCGCCGTTCGGACCAAGAAGAGCCACCACTTGTCCGGCTCCAACTTCGAACGAGACATCGTGCATGACTTCGATCGCTCCGTACCCGGCGCGAATGCGACGCAATTCGAGAATCGGCTGATTCACGAGGCCCCCAAGTACGCCTCGAGGACGCGAGCATCACGGCGAACCTCAGCAGGAGTGCCCTCGGCGATGATCACGCCGAGATCGAGGACGAAAATGTGGTCGCACACGCGCATCACGAGATCCATGTCGTGCTCGACGAGGAGGACTCCGAGTCCTTCGTCGGCGAGTGATCGGAGAAGGTGGCCGAGATGCTCGCTTTCGATGTCGGAGAGACCCGATGCCGGTTCGTCGAGGAGGAGCAACTTGGGCTTGGTGGCGAGGGCACGAGCGATTTCGACGAGACGAGCCGACCCCGTGGGTAGATCGCCGGCTGTGCGATCGGCGACGTCGGACAACCCGACGCGGGCGATCAACTTCTCGACGGTGGACGAGACATTGGTCAGCATGGCGAGTTCGGCGGCCACACGGATGTTGTCGCGAACCGTGAGCGACGAGAAGAGTTCGAGTCGCTGGAACGTCCGTGCCACACCGCGCTGGGCTCGTTTGTGAGGTGCCAGGCGTGTCACGTCTTCACCATCGATGCTGACCGAACCCGCCGTTGGATCTTGGATGCCACTGATCACGTTGAAAAGCGTCGTCTTGCCGGCGCCGTTCGGTCCGATGAGTCCGGTCACCTGCCCGGCGCGCGCCATCAAAGTGGCGCCACTCACGGCCATCACGCCGCCGAAACGCACCATGATCTGGTCGACGTAGAGGAGCGACATCAGATGCTCACCCGCAGTTCGCGTTCGGCTCGCTCGATCTCGTCTCCGGTGAACGATCGGTCGAGCCCCAGGACGTCAGGGGAGTCCTTGTGTACGCGTGGTTCGTTCTCGATCATGCGCTGCGCGCCGAGGCCGATGACGGCCACCAGGATGATGACGGCGATGAGTCGCTGGCCGGTCACGTCGAGTGCGGTGCTCCAGTCGACGCCTCCACTCAGTGCGAGTCCGGCCGCCAGGTAGACGATGGTGCTGGTACGTCGAGCGCGATGTGTGGAGTCGGCGATGGCGGCAAGGTTGGGGGTGACGGCGAGGAACCACACGACGCCGGTGACGAAGAACGACCAGTGAGACAGGACCTCGGCGGCGGTGAGCGCCCAGATGACGACTGCTCCGATTCCGGCAAAGGAGATGAGTCCCCAGCGGTTCTGCAACGAACGGAACGATTCAGCGGTCTGTAGAGCGGCGCCGTTCGGATTGCGTCCGAGGGTGATGCCGATGGTGCCGGGTAGCACTTTGGCCAGGTTCTTCAGTGACGGTACGACGCTGGCGAGAATCGAGTTGCCTCCGAGAAGGATTCCGCCGAAGAACGCTCCGCCAACGGTGCCGACACCACCCACGACGGCGAGCAGCACGACGGGCAAACTCTGCGTGAAGTCGTAGTGCTGCGGACTCACCTTGTCGCCGGCGAGCGCTCCGGCACAGGCGCCGATACCGGCCGACATGGCGAAGGCGATCACTTTGGTGCGCGTGAGGTTCATGCCGAGCGTGGCCGCCGCCGCCGGAGAGTCCTTCAGAGCGATGAAGCGACGGCCGAGGCGACTGCGTCGGACGGCCACGACCAGTAGGCCGAGAATCGAGAAGGCGACGGACGCGAGGATGAGTCGCGATCGCGGTGAGCCGATGTCGACGAAGGGAACGTCGAGAACTGGAACCGCGATGTTGCCGGTCTGAAAGGTCTGCCGTTGATTGAACACGAGCTTCGACACGAGGACTGCAAAAGCGGCTGTACTGAGTGCGAGATAGATGCCAGTGAGGCGCAAGGCCGGCAAAGCGACGATCGCACCGACGACGGCCACGATCAGAATCGCGGCCACGAACGCGAGCAGATTGCCGTTACCCGGCAATTTGGCCATGGCGATGGCCCCCAAGCCGGCGAAGGTGAGCGGTGCGAGCGACATCTGCCCGGCGTACCCGGTGAGCGGTACGAGGGAGAGGGCGACGATGGCGAAGGTGAAACCGTTGAGCAGCAGCAACGTGTTGGCCCGGGTGAGCATGCCCGAGATCCCGACTGTGATCACGATCAAGGTGACGGCACCCAGGATCGCCGTGCTCCACTGGGGAACTCGCGACTCCTCGCGGAATCGGGTGACACCTGCGCGCAGTCTCGATTGCGGACGGGCGAGCAGCGCGACGAAGAGGATGATGGTCGGGATCGACGCCCGCACGCCCGACAGTGAGAAGCCGAAGAACGACTGCGGGAACCACGACGAGTCGGAGTAGGCGAGATAGTACGCATCGAGGAGGCCGAGTAGAGCGGCTCCGAAGAAGGTGAGCGGCAGGTTCTTCAGTCGGCCGATGATCGCGGCCGCGTAGGCGTTGATCACGAGCAGAACCAAGGGTTCGATGTTGAGCTGTTGCTCGCCAGCCAGCAGGATTCCGGCGAGGGCGGCGAGCGATGCGCTGATGGCCCAGGCGAACATCGACACCCGGTCGGGTCGGGCTCCGTTCAGTTCGGTGAGGCTGCGGTCGTCGACCACGGCGCGCATCGCAACGCCCATTCGCGTCTTGTAGAGAACGATGCGCAGGACGATGGCGACGAGGATGGCGCAGCCGAACGTGATGATGCGGTGCCACGACACGTTGATGCCGCCGATGGCGACGCTGTTGCCTTCGAAGAACTTGAGGAAGGCTTCACGGCTCGAGTCACTCGGCCAGATCCAGTTGGCCAGACCGATCATGAACGCGAACAACGCGACCGTGACCGACAGGCGCACCACTTCGGTCGTACCCTGCAGCCCACGCATGACCACTCGTTCGGTGAGGATGCCGAACAGGGGCGCAAGGACGAAGAGGGTGAGGAACAGCGCGATTGGTGCCGGAAGATCCCAGTCGAAGCGCAATTGCCAATACGTGAACGCCGACAGCATGCCGGTCGCGCCGTGGGCGAGATTGAAGATGCCCGAGGTGGTGTACGTGACGACGAGACCGCTGGCCACCACCGCGTAGATCGCGCCGGTCGACAGACCGATGATGGTAAAGGTCAGCAGTTCCTGCATGCAGGTGTTCCGTTCGGCCGATCAGTCCGTGGAGGACGATCAGTTCTCGCGGGTGGGATCGATGCCCTGCGTCGTGTCTCCGAAATCGCCGGCCAGCTCGGCGATACCAGGATCGTCGCAGTGCCAGCCGCCACCGTTGTCGTCGGCGCTACCGAGTTCGGGGAAGATTCGGACCCATTCACCGTCCACGATGCCCATGATGATCCCGCAATCCGGGGGCAAAGCCTCGGCCGGATTCGACTCGGTGTGGAGTCCACCGGCGTTCCACGACGTGATTGTCTTGGCGGCGGCGAGAACGCATTCGCGCTCGAGAACGTTGTTGTTGGAGTCGAGGCACTTGTTGGCTGCTGTGGCGAACAGCAGGTAGGCCGAGGTGGCCTGTAGGCCGAGGCCGGCGATGCGCCCCTTCGGATTGTGGGCCGCCATCATGTCGAGGTACGACCGCATTCCCGGGAACTGGTCGGCCTCCTCGAATGGCGCGTACGCCGTACGGACACGGAAGCCCTCGGTCGCCGTGGCGTTACCTTCGGCCACCATCTGCTCGGTGTAGTGGTTGGCGTCGGCGAACACGAGCTCGGGAACGTAACCCACCTCGCGCATGGCTTTGTAGAGCAGGATCAGGTTGCCGGGTTCGCCGACGAAGGCCATGGTCGAAACGTTGCCATCCTTCAGCTTCTGTGCGAAGGGCACCCAGTTGGCCTCGCCCGTTGGCGAGTAGGCGATCATCTGCGTGACCTCGTAGCCGCCGACGGCATCCATGCCGGCGACGATCTGATCGGCGTTGATCTTGGTGATCGTGACGTCTGAGTAGACGACGGCGGTGTTCTTCACGGCGTCGGGGTACGTTTCGGCGCCCCACTTCAGCCAGCCGATCGGCTTCACATAGGCCGGGTTAGGAAGGGGTTGCACCTTGCCGTTGCCTTCGGCAGCCGCGGTCGACACCGTGTAGCCGGGGATGCTCACCATGCCGCATTCGTGGAAGCGCGGGTACATCTGGTCGTCGAAGACCCATCCGCCGCCCACCAGGGCGAACACTTCGGAGCAAGCCTGTTCGATGGCCGCCGGAACGTTGAAGAGTTTGCCGTCGAGATCGACGACGTCGATCGTCAGGCCGCGGATTCCGCCTTGTTCGTTGCACCAGCCGGCGAAGGCCTTGGCGGCGTCGAGCATCTCGATGGTGAGACCGGGGGCGCCCTCGTAACCGTGGTCGTTCTGAGTGCCGAGCTTCAACGTGCTGCCGCCGTTCTGGCCGTCGGCGATGGTGGGCACACCGGCATCAGTGGCCGGGCCGCACGGACTTTCCATCGTTCCGAACAAGGGGACGGATGGGGCTTCGGTGGCCGGGGGAGCATCGGAGCCGGTGGGGGCCGAAGTGCCGGCCGGAGTATCGGTGGCTGGTGCGGCCGTCGTTGCCGCGTCGTCGCTCTCACGATTGGAGCAGGCGACGGTGATCGTGAGAAGTGCTCCGAGCATCACGGTCGCTCGAAATCGACGGCGTGACGAAAATGTCGAACGTTCGACTGCTTGCATGATTCCCCCTGTCGGTTGCGACGCCCCCGCGTCGTCCGGTCGTGGGTTGGACACTAGCAACGCCCGGTGTGTAGGTGTTAGTGCCCGTCTGCTACGAATGAGGGTGTGTCCGGAGCATCTATCGGATCCCTCCACGGAGACTCCTTCGTCGCTCCTCTCGAAGTTGCCTATCCCTACAGTCGAACCGTCGGAACGGCCTTGTCCCGTTTCTTCACATCGCTGAAGGAAGGTCGACTCGAGGGGACGAAGGGGAGCGATGGTCGGGTCTACTTCCCACCTGCAGAATTCGATCCCGCAACTGGTGAGCGCCTCACCGAATGGGTCACCCTCCCCGAGACGGGGAGGGTCGTGACGTGGGCCTGGCAGTCCGTGCCAGCCGCCGATCAACCACTCGACCATCCATTCGCCTGGGCGCTCATCGCGCTCGACGGCGCAGACGTTCCGCTGTTGCACGCAGTCGACGCTGGTTCGATCGACGCCATGTCCACCGGCATGGCCGTGAAAGTTCGTTGGGCGGCCGAACGTGGCAACGGCATCACCGATATTGCCTGTTTCGAGCCGATGTCCGAATCGGCGGGAGGTGCGTCATGAGCGAAGCCGACGGCATCGTTCGCCTACGTCAGCCCATTGGTGTCGAGTATTCGTGGTCGGCCGGCCCGAACGCCACCAGTCACCTGTCGGGTCTCATGAACGGCAAGTTGATCGGAAAGCGCTGTCCGAGTTGCACCCTCGTGTACTTCCCGCCGCGCAACGGTGTGTGCCCCAAGTGCGCGGCGATCCTCGCCGAAG
>CBFHWN010000008.1:56636-56893 GCA_965659595.1 uncultured Ilumatobacteraceae bacterium
CTCGGCCAGAAGGTCAAGATTCCCTACGTCGCCGCTCAGATCGTGCTCGACGGAGCTGACATTTCCATGCAGCACCTCATTCAGGAATGCGAAGCCGACGAGGTTCGTATCGGCATGCGCGTCGAGCCGGTGTGGAGAGATCCATCCGAGTGGGGTCCGACCCTCGAGAGCATTGCTCATTTTCGTCCCACAGGGGAGCCCGACGCGTCTCTCGGATCGAAGGCGGGTGAGAGCTGATGCGTGACATTGCCATCGTC
>CBFHWN010000009.1:0-47132 GCA_965659595.1 uncultured Ilumatobacteraceae bacterium
ACTGCGCGTGTTCCGATGTGAGTACTGCCATTGCTACCTCCCTCGTCGTGGAACCATTCGCCACGGGATGTCGAAGTTCTGCTGACCCGTGACGAACAGTGAACGCTCGGCGATCCGCCATCCCTCGGCGGTTCGTTCGAAACGATCGTGGTACTGACCCATGAGGACGGCATCGGGTCGGCTGTCGTCGAATCGATGCCATGCCGTCACATACGTGATACCGAAGGCCTGGTCGGCGCTCCGCAATTCGATTTCGACGTTCGAGATCTGATGATGGGTGGCCGCGAATTGCGGAAGACCCACGAGGAGGCCGGCGACCACGGTTTCGCTGCCGATGCGCGGACCACCCATACCTGGCCCGTAGTCGACGACGCAGTCGCGGGTGAAAATCGACGACAACGTGTCATCATCGATCGAGTCGACCCCTCGACAGTACGCGTGCAGAAGATCGACGATCGCCTGGCGGTCGTGCCGGTCGTCGAACGTCATCAGCGCGACAGGATCGTCACACCCGAGATACCCGGGGCCCCGTACACATGCGTGTAAGCGACACGAGGATCGTTCGGAACCTGGCGCTTTCCAGCCTCACCGCGCAACTGGAGAACGTTCTCGTACACCTGCCGAAGACCGGATGCTCCGATCGGCTCTCCGTTGGCCAGACAGCCGCCGTCGGTGTTGACCGGAAACTTTCCACCGATTTCGGTCTCACCAGCCTGAATCATCAGCTCCTGTTCACCGTGTTCGCAGAAGCCGTTCTCAGCAATGTGCATGACTTCGGCACCGGCTTCGGTGTCCTGCAACTGAGCCACGTCGACGTCCTCGGGTCCGATACCGGCCATTTCGAAGGCCGCCTTCGACGCATCGACAGTCGGTCCCGCGTTGTGCTCGAGGGCGATCGACGGAGCCAGGACTTCGAAGGATCCGAAACGACGACTCCGCACCACCGCGGCCCGCAAGTAGATGGGCTTGTCGGTGTAGAGATGCGCCTTGTCGGCCCGGCACAAGATGAGGGCGACACCGCCTTCACCCGGATTGCAGAACATGTACTGGGTGAGCGGGTACGACAGCATCGGCGAGTTGGCGATCTCTTCTTCCGACAGCGGCTTGCGACGCCAGGCCATCGGATTTTCGGATCCGTTTCGGAACGCCTTGGCCGACACCTTGGCCAAGGTCGACTGCGAGATTCCGTATTCGTGCATGTAGCGGTTGATCTTCATGCCGAAGAACTGCGTCGTGAGAGCCAGACCGCTGGCGCCATACCAATCGCCGAGACCGGCCCCCTTCGTGTTCACCCGGAAAGCGCCCCGCTCGTGCTTGTCGAAGCCGACGGCGATACCGAGATCGAAAACTCCGGACCGAATCGTGTTGTAGGCCGAAAAGAGCGCCGAACCTCCGGTTGCGCAGCCGTTCATGACGTTGATGAACTGCAGCCCGGTGAGCCCGAGTAGCGAAACCATGGTGTCGGCTGCACCGGCGGCCATCGATCCACCGAAGGCGAACTGCATGTCCTCCCACGAAGCACCGGCGTCCTTCAGCGCGCGGCGCACGGCGATCACACCTTGATCCATTCCGGACACACCTTCGGTGCGGCCGAACTCGTGCATTCCGATTCCGACGATGGCCACGTCGATGCTCATGATTCCTCTTTCGATTCAGGTTCTCTCGGCGGTCAGTTCACAGGTGCGAAGGCGAAGGTCACGATCTCGTCACCGTTCTCGTCGGTGGCAAGAGGGACGATCACGAGCTCCATGTCCATACCGATCCGAAGCTTCTCCGGGTCGGCTTCGGTCAGCCGGGCCTCGACTTTCACCTCGCCCGGCAATTCCACGTACCCCACGCCGAACGCCCGGAAGGTCTTCGGGTCGGTGTTTCCAGCGTAGGGCGGCGCCTTGGGCGGAAAACCTTGGATCGTCCAGGTCCAGAGCGTTCCCCGTCGACCCAGAGTGACCGTCTCGGAGCTGTCGCCGCTGCACCTCGGACATCCCGACTGCACCGGGAACATGTGATTCCCACACGCCGTGCAACGACTTCCGATCAGCGCCGGCTCGTCGGCCGGCCACGTGAAGACCCCTTCGGCAACTGGCACCCTTGCCATGACAACCCCCGTTCGTCGTCGATAACCCTAGTTGGCACCAGTGGATCGACGAGAGCCGGGTCACGACTACGGTTGAACCATGTCGAAACTGCCCTCGTCCTCCAGTGAAATCTCCCCCGGCTGGCTCACAGATCGACTCCGATCGTCGGGTGCCATCGACTCGTCCACTGAGGTCACGTCGATCGAACGGGACGCCATGGGCCCCGGAGTGGGTTTCATGGGCGAGGTCGGTCGCATCACTGTCGGCTACTCGGGCGGCGAGGGACCCGCAACGATGATCTGCAAGATCCCGACCCAGGACGCCTCCATCCGCGCCCTTCTCGGTCCGGCCCGAGTCTTCGAACGTGAAGCCCGCTTCTACTCCGACATCGCTCCAAGCCTCGACGTCGTTCCCGCGGCTTATGCCGTCGCCGCCGACTTCGACGCCGACGACTTCGTTCTCCTGTTGCAGGACTTGGGCGACCTTCGAGTCGGCGATCAGACCGAAGGTGCGAGCGAGGAGGACGCCCACGCCGTCATGAGAGCCACGGCGCGCATGCACGCTCGCTACTGGCGCAATGCCGAACTCGACGCCATCGAATGGATGCCCGTGGCCAATTCGGAAGGTATGAAGATCGGGCGCGAGGTGTACCAGGCATCGCTGCCCGGCTTCCTTCAGGTTTTCGCCCACGCCGTCGAGTCCGACATGGTCCCGATCATGGAGCGCTTCGGCGACAACGTTCACCAATTGCTCGATCGGGTGGCCGCCATGCCCCACACGGTCGTCCATTTCGACTATCGACTCGACAACCTGTTCTTCGACGATGAAGAAGGTGCCGTGTGGGTGATCGACTTCCAGACGGCCAGTAAGGGTGGTGGCGCCTACGACGTCGCGTACTTCATGAGCCAGAGCGTTCCGATCGACGTCCGTCGGCGTTGCGAGGACGCACTCCTACACACCTACCACGACGAGCTGATCGCGCTCGGCGTGACCGACTACTCGTTCGATCAGTTCTTCCAGGACTACCGCGTCGGAGTCTTGTACGGCTGGATCATTCCGGTCTACGCCGTCGGCACCCTCGATTCGTCGAGCGAACGGGCGATGAAACTGTGGACCGAGGTCATCACTCGCGCCCAGGCCGCCATGCGCGACCACGACGTGGCCGAGCTCATGATCTGACGGCGATCAGGCCTCCGGCATCGGATAGTGCAACCCGGGGATTCCCGGCGCCAAGGCTTGGTACCAATCGGGTCGTGGTTGAATTCCCGGGTACCCCTCGCCGACCTTGACGGCATCGCCCATCTTCCACTCGTGATGGATGGGAGGGATCTGGTAGTAGCCGTTGGCGGCATTTGTGCCTCCGTCGACCATGAGGTCGTGTCCGGTGATGTAACTCGCCGCATCGGACGCGAGGAACATGACCGGACCGACGATCTCGGGCAGTTCTCCGATGCGCCGCATCGGCGTGCGACTGGCGATCCACTTGTCCATGCCCAAGCCTTCCAAGGCCGGTCGCACCATCTCGGTCATGATGAACCCGGGCGACACCGAGTTGACTCGGACGCCGCGGTCGGCCCATTCGCATCCGACCTGCGCGGTCACGTTGCGCAGACCTCCCTTGGCGGCCGCGTAGGCGATGATGTTGTTCTCGTTCGCCCCACTGCCCATGATCGAGCAGATGTTCACGATCGACCCCGAACCACGGGTCAACATGTGATGGCCGACCTCGCGCATGAACATGAACGCGCCGGTCAGGTCGATCGAGAGGATCCAATTCCAAGTTGCCGTGTCGTACACCTCGGCCGACAGGCCGCGCAGGTCGCTGACCCCGGCGTTATTGATCAACACGTCGATCTTGCCGTGTTCGGCTACTCCGGTGGCCACCACTCGCTTCACGTCGTCTTCGACCGCCACGTCACCGGTGACGACGGTGACCTTCGAGCCGAGGGCGCGCATCCGGTCGGCCACTGCATCGAGCAGCTCTTTCGAACGAGCGGTCAGGATCAGGTCGGCTCCTTCCTTCGCGAAGCCTTCGGCGAATCCTTCTCCGAGACCGTACGAAGCGCCCGTGATGAGAACTGTCTTTCCGCTGAACTGACCCATGTCTTCCCCCTTGTGGGCGGACGCTTGCGCCCTGTGAACCCCTCGATCGTAGGCCGTCACTCGCCCAGACTCTGCACGGGGAGATCCATGTGTACCAACGCGTCGACGTAGTTCGCCAAGTCGCCGTCGACGTCAGCGGCCCGCAATTCGTCGCCGGTGCGTCGACTTCCGAGCATTCGCAGGCACTCGAAAGGATCGACTCGCACCGTGAGGCCGACTTCTCCGTTGCCCACGAGGACGCGATCTCCATTCATGTCGACCACGACGGCACCCAGGTCCGCCTTTCTCAAGTCGCCTTTCACGAGGCGCAGTCCCAGTTCCGCCGCCACGGCCACGCGCTCCAAATCGCGCCCCGACCGATCTCCCAGAGCGTTTCGAAGATCGAACTCGTGGACGACGAGGTCGTACACCAACCCCCAGAACACGTTCGGAGTGGACGCGATCAGGGGTTCGAAAGTCGCACACGCGTCGGACCATTCGGCGAGCACTTCGTCGGAGATCCGGTTGCGGCGCTCTTCCACCTGTCGATCGACCCACGACTGCGGGTCTCCGGACGGCGGACGCCCGGCGCCCAAGTCGACCGCGATCCCGGTCACGTGCGACAACAGATCGTGAGCGGTCCATTCGGGACACGCTCGGACGATTCGACGTCGGGACTCCTCGTCGGCTTCGACGATCAACTGCGTCATCGCTTCTCGCGACGAGCGGTACGTGTCTTCCAGATACGAGCCGTCGAAACGGCGAATCTCACGTGTGTTCACAAGCCTCTCCCATCGTTCATGAATCGAGACAGACCACGAGCGCAACGCGCCACGTGCTCGTCGGGCGATGCCCAGCCGCTCGCTGAGGGCGCCTCGACCGACCACGGGACCGTCGAACCCGATCGTCGAACGATCGCCAGAATCTCGGCGACTCGCATCTCACCATCACCTGGTGCGACTCGGTTCGCCAAGCAGTCGGTGTAATAGTCGGGTTCGAGTGGCTCCCGCGTCCCGTCGCTCACCTGCACACCCGTGATGAGTTCACCCGGCAGTTGTGCCAACTCCTCGAGATCACGCGCGCCGCGTTCGACGTGCCAGACGTCGACACATACCCCGCCGTTGCCACGTCCAGCGTCCTCGACGATGCGGTGGGCGTCTCCGACCGACACCACGTCGGTGAACGGAACGAATTCGAGACCGACGACGAGTCCGTGATCGGCGGCCCGATCGCACAGAGCGCCGAAGGCTCGCGCCGCATCGGAACGCTCTCCGGCCGGACCGATCACCTGGAGATACCGACAACCGAACGCATCGGCCAAACGCCACGCTGCGTCTTCCCACGCCTTGGCACGCTCACCGCCCGATCCGTCCCTCCCGAGGCCGGTGATCACCTCGATTTCCGAGAGTCCCATCCCGTGCCGGTCGAGTTCCTCGCCCAATCGGGCAGTCGACCAGCCGTCTTTCTCCAGGCGGAGGAACTGGCCGACGAAGAGACCGATCGAGCCGAAGCCGTTCTCGGCGGCCAAACGAATCCGGTCCTCGATGGGATGCATCGGCGCCAAAGTGAAGTGACTCAACACCGACCGACTCATCGGCGGGCCGACGCGATTAGTTTCGGACACCGGGACAGTGTTTCACACGGTTCCGAGGACTCATGAAGGGGGAATCATGGCGCGTCTCGCCGGGAAGGTCGCAGTCGTCACCGGAGGTGCGAGTGGCATCGGGGAAGGATCCGTTCTCCGATTCGTCGAAGAAGGCGCACGAGTGGTGGTGGCCGACGTCCAGGAAGAACCGGGACGAGAACTCGTCGCTCGTCTCGGCGATGTCGCCCGATTCGTCCGCACCGACGTGACGATCGAAGGCGACGTCGCGCGTGCCGTCGACGAAGCCGTCTTGTCGTTCGGACGAGTCGATGTCATGTTCAACAACGCCGGAATCGTCGGGGCGGTAGGACGTATCGCCGAGACCGACACCGACCAATGGGATCGGACGGTCGCGATTCTGATGCGAGGCGTGTTTCTCGGAATGAAACACGCCTCCCGCGTGATGGTTCCCCAGGGCTTCGGATCGATCATCTCGACGTCGAGCACCGCAGGAGTACTCGGTGGCCTCGGGCCCCACTGCTACACCGCCTGCAAACACGCCGTCATCGGCCTCACCAAGTCGATCGCTTCCGAACTGGCCGTCCATGGAATTCGCGTGAACGCCATCTCCCCCGGCAACACCGTGACCGCCATGACATCCGCTGTCATGACCGGCGATCACACCGACGTCGACACCGCGACCCAGCACATCGCCGCGGCATCCCTCCTCGGAATTCCCGGACTCCCGATCGACATCGCCAACGCCGCCGTGTATCTGGCGAGCGACGAGGCGCGTTACGTGACCGCTCACACTCTCGTGGTCGACGCCGGACAGACTGCGATCGGAGGAAACGGACGCTTCCACCAGCAGAGCGCCGCGCTACTTCGCGAAGCCGGCGTGCGCGAGAAGGCCTGACGGAGTCGTCAGATCGATCGCGGGTCGACCAGGACCTTGGTCTCGGACGACGTGCCACTCGCCAGATCGGCCAGAGCTGAGTCGAGCCCGGTGAGCCCGACGGTCGAACTGTGCATGGGCTCGGTCCGAAAGCGCCCGTCGGCGATCATGCCCATCGACATCTCGAACTCCTCTCTCGTGTATGCGAGAGCCGAGGTGACCGACACTTCTTTGACCAGCCACGAACCCGTATCGATGGGAGCCGGCTCGTCGGCCAGTCCGATGAGACACAGTGCCCCGCCACGTCGAGTGAGGTCGACCGCCGATTGCACGGCGAACGACCGGCCGACGCATTCGTAGACGACGTCGGCACCCAGGCCGTGCGTCAACTCCTTCACCAGCACATCGGCCGGCCTCCCGGGTTCGACGGCGTGGTGCGCTCCGAGTTCGATCGCCAATCGCCGTCGCTCGGCGTTTGGCTCGACGACCACGACCACACCTGCGCCTCCGGCTCGGACCCACTGCATCGTTCCGAGACCGATCGGCCCGGCTCCCTGGACGACCGCCAGATCACCGAGGCGGAGACGACTGCGACGAACGGCGTGAAACGACACGGTCGCCGGCTCGACCTGAGCCGCCTGCTCGTCGGTGAGACGAGGGTCGGCACGTACGACGCGATCCTTGGAGACTGCGATACGAGGCGCGAACCCTCCGTGGGGCGGAGCCAGCGGATCACGGCCGATGGCCGACGTGAACGCGACCTGGCAGTGGTCGGACTGACCCGAACGGCAGGCCGCGCATCGACCACACGTCGGGGCGATGGCGACCACGACTCGATCCCCCTCGGAAAGATCGCGGACGCCAGCGCCGATCCCACTCACCGTGCCCACCCACTCGTGTCCGCAGATCGCCGGGTGATAGGGAGCACCCGACTGATAGGCGTGCACGTCAGTCCCGCAGATCCCGCAGTAGGCGATATCGACGACGACTCCTCCATCGGCCGGCGTGGGATCGGGAAACTCGACCATCTCGAGCGTGGAACGTCCTGTGATCAGTGCGGCGAACATGCGCCCTCCTCCCCTCGACTTACGAGTCAGAGCGTAGGTCAACCGCGCCGTAGTCTCGGGTCCGACATCAATCGACCGAACCCGAGGGGGAACCATGGCACTCATCGCCATCGAAGCTGCGATCCGAATCACCGACCCGGCCCGACGCGACGCCGCCGTCGAGGCCTCGATCCCCTTTCAGAAGGGAACACGTGACGACGAGCCGGGCTGTTTGGTGTACTGCTTCGCCGCCGACCCGATCGAATCCGATCTGATCCAGGTTTACGAACTCTGGCAAGACGAGGAATCGCTCACCGCCCATTTCGACCATCCCAACTACCACGGAATGCGCGATCTGCTCGGCACCTTCGGACTCAAGTCGGCGGAGAGCCGCAAACATCGCATCGATGCCACCGCACCGGTGTACGGACCCGACTTCAAAGCCCGAGCCACTTTCGACTGAATCAGCGCGCCGTGACCTCTCGCGCCCAGCGATAGTCGGCCTTCCCCGAGGGACTTCGGTACACCTCGTCGACGAAGACGACACGTCTCGGGGCCTTGTAGTCGGCGATCTGGTTCTTCACGTGTGCCACGAGAGCCTCTTCATCAATGGTCGAAGCGGACGTACGAGACACCACCAATCCGACGATCTCCCCGTAGCGATCGTCGGATATCCCGATCGCCACGCAATCCACGACGTCCTCGTGACTCCGCGCCGCTACTTCGACCTCTTCGGGGTAGACCTTCTCCCCGCCGGTGTTGATGCACACCGAACCTCGGCCGAGTAGATGCACCGTTCCGTCGGCGTCGATGACGGCGTAATCACCAGGCACCGAGTACCGCACTCCATCGATCTCACGAAAGGTTCGGGCGGTCTTGTCGGAATCACCGAAGTAGCCGTCGGGCATGGGTCCGGACGCGGCCAGCACTCCGGACCGACCCGACCCGAACGGAATCGATTCCCAGGTGGTGTCGTCGAAGAGAACGGTGTTCGGAGTGGCCGTGAATTGCGCAGTGTCGGCCGGATCCTGACCGGGCATGGTCATCGACACGGCGAACGGACCACCCTCTGAGGCTCCGATCATGTCGAGAACGAGTGCATTGGCGGCGCGGGCCATGAGCGCGCGTTTCGATTCACACGACAGCGTCGCACCCGTCGACACGATGCGTCCGAGCGACGACAGATCGTACGGCTCATGAACCGCCTCGGCGCGCTCGAGTTCGGCAATGATCGGACGCGCGAATGCATCGCCGACGATCGACACTTGAGACACTCTCTCGCGCTGCACGAGTCGCAGGAGTTCCGACGGATCGAACCGCCGACTCGACAGCAAGACGACCGTGCCGCCAAGAACGAACGTGGAGAAGGCGAGGAACATCGCCGTGCCGTGCATGAGCGGCGGAGCGGTCATGTTCACCGGTCCGCGACCAGAGTCCTTCAGTTCCACCGCCACCCGGGCGACGTCGGCCGGGGATCCGGGCACCTCGAGGCCCAGCGAGGCGTAACCCGTGAAGGCCAGCGCGCCGAACAATCCTCGATGACTCCAGACCACTCCTTTGGGCAGGCCAGTCGTGCCTCCCGTGTACAAGAGGAGCGAATCGGATCCCGACCGTTCGATGCGAGACATGGGTGGCTGCCCGGCAAGGACGTCGTCGTACCGAACGGCACCCGGAAGGAGGGGTTCCTCGTCACCGACCTGAACGAGGAGCAACAGGTCGGGAAGAAGTCGACGTGCCTCGTCGACGACGTCGCGAAACGCCCCGTGGAAAATCAGGGCGGTGGCTTTCGAGTCGGAGAGCACATGAACGATCTCGGGCGCCTTGTAGCGATAGTTGACGTTGACGGTGCTTGCTCGCACTTTGAACGAGGCGTAGGCCGACTCGAGATACTCGGGACAGTTGTACATGAGCTGTCCGACCGCATGGCCGTGTGTCACTCCCGCCGAATTCAGAACTGCCGCGAACCGAGACGCCCGATCGTCAAGTGAACTCCAAGTCAGCCGTCGATCGCCGATCACCACCGCCACATGATCGGGCTGCGCGTCGGCCAGGGCCTCCCAAAGAGTGGCCCAACTCTCGTCGAGCACGTCAGCCTTCGGGAACGACGAAAGGTTCGAGTTCGGTGCTCGATCGACCGTCAGCCGCCAAACCGGCACGGATCGCATCGTCGATGTGACGATGGATGAGTCGCATACGCGTCTCTTGGTACAAACCAAATCGCACGCCTTTGACCGCGCGCTTGGCCGTCATCTTGAGACCGAGTTGCACTTTCGGAAGATTGGCCATGTCTTGTTCGAAGACGTCGGCGAGCTGACCCATCCCTTCCGCTTCGTGCCACGACTGCTCGAGTCGTAGACGCTGGATCGGCACCGGATCGGGACGGTCGGCGCCGTCAGGAACCGGCATCATGCGGATCACGTCCATGAAACAAGTGTCGGGAGTCGGACCCGGACGCCAGCGGTAGACGAGCGACTGACCGATTCCGGCCCACGGAGCGAAGGCGGGGAACAAGTGGTAGAGATGGGCGTCGAGCATTTCGGAGTCGGAGACGTTCGACAGGTCGACCTTGAACAGCGGGCCCATCACCGATCGGAACACTTCCGCGACGACTTCACGAGCCGTTCGACCATCGGGGATTTCCACGGCCCCCTTCATCGAACGAGCCGAGAACGCCATGTAGGCATCGGCGATCTGTTGTTCGCTGAGAGGACCGAGGTGGGGACTTTGCACACCGAAACCGTTGACGAAGCGCGTCACGAACGGCGATTCGCTCCAGATCGAGTATTCACTGTTTGCGTCGCCGGCGAACTCGAGAATCTGGGGGTGAGTTGCGATCGAGTGGTACCCCTCCGAGAAGGCTTCCATCACCACTTTCCAGTTGGCCGGCACCTCTTTCACGGCGTGGAATGCCTTGTAACGGCCGGCCATGTCGAAGTCACGCGCGAAGTGTTCGACCATCTTCTTTGCCACGTCGTTGAACGGCGCCGCCTCCGGATCGAGATTCACGAACACGAAGCCGCACCATTCGGCGACCTGCGCCTCGGGCAAACACGAATCGGGTTGGTTCCAGACCTGTGGGAAATCCCATTCGGCCGGAAGTTCGACGAGGGTGCCGTCGAGATCCCAACGCCAGCCGTGGAACGGACAACGAAACGACGCGACTCGACCGTCGTCGGTACGCAACTTGGTACCACGATGCAGACACGAATTGTGGAAGGCCTTGATGTCACCATTCTTGGTCCGCACCACGATCACCGACTGGTCGGCGACGTCGTACACGACGTGGTCGCCCGCCTGTCGAAGTTCGTCGACATGGCATGCCATCTGCCAGGTCGTCGTCCACATGAACTCGTTCTCCAGCGCCGCGAAACGCGGATCGGTATAGCGAATCTTCGGGATGTCCACCGCTCCTTGCGGAATGTAAGAACTGTCTCGGAGTGAAACCGGGACCTCACGAGTGTCGGCAGCCAGAAGCTCTTGGACAGTCGGTCCCGAACTGCGCGCCTGTCCGACCGAATCATCAAGTGCGGTCACGATGCATCTCCCATCGACTCCTCGAACAATTCACGAGCCTTCTTGTAGTCGGCCTTGCCATTCGGCGCACGAGGCACGACGTCGAGCACCGTCAACTGCTTCGGAACCTTGTAACTCGACAACTTGCCTTTGGTGTAGGCGATCACCGTCTCGCCGTTCACGGCCTCGACGCCATCGGCGAGAGAGGCGACTCCGACCACGCGCTGTCCATACTTCTCGTCGTCGATTCCGAACACCAGGCAATCGGCAATCGACGGATGCGTCTTCACCGCCTCTTCCACTTCTTCAGGGAAGACCTTCTCTCCTGCGGTGTTGATGCAATTCGAACCGCGACCGAGGAGACTGATCGTTCCGTCGGCTTCGACCGTCGCCATGTCGCCCGGGAAGCTGTATCGCACGCCGTCGATTTCGCGAAACGTTCGCGCCGACTTCTCAGGATCCTTGTAGTAGCCGAGCGGTACACCGGCCCCGCTCACACCGACGATGCCGACTACGCCCGATCCCGGAACGACTTCGGTGTCGTCGGGGGCGAACACCTTGGTGTTGGGCATGGCGCCGAACTTGGCGGTGGTGTTCACGTTGTCCTTGGTGGCCATCGTCTGGGCCATACCACCTTCACTCGACCCGAGAATGTCCATCACGACGGCAGTCGGCATGTGTTCGAAGATGCCGGCCTTCACGTCGGCCGAGAACATGGCGCCAGTGGAAACGATCGTGGTCACCGACGAAGTGTCGTACGCGGGTCCGGTGGAAGCCTTGTCGCGCAGCGCGTTCAGCATCGGTCTTGCGAACGCATCGCCCACGATCACGAGAGTGCTCACGCGATGCTTCTCGATGACGCGAAACATCTCGTGAGCGTCAAAAGAACGTCCCTCGAGCAGAACACACTTTCCGGCCATGAGGTGCGGAAGCAAAGCACCCAGCCAGACACCCGTGCCATGCATGAGCGGGCAGGCTGGGATCGAAACCGGTTGGCCCATGGCCGAGTGGACGACCTGTGCAGTCCCGACGACTTCGTCGAGCGACGTGAAAGGCGGACGACCCATCGGTCCGGTGTAGAAGCCGAGGAATCCCTCGGTGAACGGCCCGGTTTCGTACATCACGCCCTTCGGCATCCCCGTGGTTCCACCGGTGTAGAGCATGTAGACGTCCGACGCCGCTCGGGCCTGGCGTGCTGCGGGTTCGTGCGACGCCACGACGTCATCCCATCTCACGGATCCAGGAACCCCGGCTGACGGTCCGTCCGACACCTCGATGAGCAATTTCAGCTTCGGCAGTCGTTCTTTCACGCGTCCGATGCGGTCTCCAAGACTCGAATGGAACACCACCGCCTCACAGTCGGCATTGTCGAGGAGATACCAGAGTTCGTCGTCGAGGTACCGATAGTTGACGTTCACCGGAGTCACCCGCGACTTGAAACCTGCCAACTGAGTGATCAGGTACTCGGGGCAGTTGTACATGAACATGCCCACCTTGGAGTCGAGACCCATGTTCACCGAGGCGTAGGCCGAGGCGAGTCGCGACGACAGATCGTCGAATTCCGACCAACTCACATCACGATCTCCGTACGAAATGGCGGTCGTGTCGGGCATGGCGTCGGCATGCGCCTCGAAGATGTCGGCGAAGTGCAACATGGAGTCCCCTCTCCTCTCGAACCTTGCTCGTGGACGACCCGCCTCCCCACGACGATGCCCCCACGACGACACCCTGAATCTAGTCCAGGTCTGGACGGAAGTGATCATCGGATCAATAATGAATCGGTGATCGACGTTCTGGTGGTGACAGGTGGACACCCCTTCGAAGCCGACCCGTTCTTCGCAATGTTCGACTCGTTCGGCGACATCCGCTGGACCCCGACCGACACGCCCCGTCCGGGCCATGACGTCGTCGTCTTCTACGACATGCCAGGCCTCCGCTTCACCGGTGGGGATCTGCCGGTCGAGGTCGTAGCGACCCCGTCCGAGGTCGTCGACACCTTCGATCGTCTTCGAGAGGACGGCGTCGGTCTGGTTTTCCTGCACCACTCCATCGCCTCGTGGCCGGACGACGACTGGTTCGCCGAGATGATCGGCGGGCGATTCCACTATCGGCCAGGCTCACTCCGAGGAGTCGAATATCCCGACTCCGGGTACCTCTTCGACGTGAAGCACGACATCGAGGTACTCGAGCCCACCCACCCGGTCTGCGCCGGCGTCGCCGACGGCTTCTCCCTCGTCGATGAGCTCTACTGCTTCCCCACACTCTCGGACTCGGTGACTCCTCTCATGCGCACGACATTCCCCGTGGACGACTGCCGAAGATTCCACTCGGCCAACCTGGCGATCAGGGGACGCATGAACGATTCGACCGATTGGACGCATCCGCCCGGAAGTGACCTCGTGGCCTGGGCCCGTGCAACGGGACGATCGCCTCTCGTCTACCTGCAATTCGGAGACGGTCCGGCGACCTATGCGCACTCGTCGTTCCGCCGAGTTCTCCACGACGCCATGGCGTGGACGGCCTCCGACGAGGCCCGCGAGTGGGTCAGGACCAAGAATCCCAGCGGATGAACTTCTCGGCCGGCACACGCTTGGCCACCTTGAAGTCCGTGCCGACGGTGTACGCGACCGGGAACAAGCCGGCTTGGGTGTACTGATCGAACGGAATTCCGAGCAAGTCAGCGGCTTCCTTTTCGTTCGGCAAGTGGAGCGTGGTCCAGGCCGAACCCATGCCGCGTTCGCGCAGCGCCAGCATGAAACTCCAGACGGCCGGCAACAGCGAACCCCACGCCGATGCCTGACCAAAAGCGGGTGTCCCGGTGTCGAGACGGCCGGCGATCAACGGAATCAAAAGAACCGGAACACGATCGAGGACGTCGGCCAGATACTTCGCCGAATCGAGAATTCGTTCCCCCTGATCGTCGCGACGGGGACGGTTCGGATCGTTGATGTACGGATAGAAATTGGCGCGATACATCTCGGCGAGCGCCGTCTTCTTGGCCTGATCTTCGACGAACAGCCACCGCCAACCTTGCATGTTCGAGCCGGTGGGCGCCTGATGGGCGATCTCCACACACTCGACCAGGACGTCACGTTCGACGGGACGCTCGAGGTCGAGTCGCTTGCGAACCGAGCGAGTGGTCGTGAGTACTTCGTCAGCGGTCAATCCCAGTTTCATGGACTTCTCCTGTCATTCATCGGCGTCAGCCGTCTCCGTCGGTCCGTGACTTCATCCACTCGGTGGTGGCTTTCCCCATCTTGGTTCCGTCGTAACCGATCCGTTGGGTCGGAGTGACCTTCAGAATCACTCGTCGGGGCGAATCGAGAAAGTCGCGAAACCCATCGGCCGCTCTTCCCGGACCACCCATGATTGCCTCGGCAAGAGCCGGATAGAACCAGTCCTTGGTCGCCTGGTCGTCGAAGATCTCGCAGGTGCCTTTCCAGGTCACCGTCATGTTTCGTGGCAACGACGTTCCCGTCGACGTGACGACCACACACACCCGCGGGTCACGGCGAACCGCCGAGATACGGGCTCTCTGGGAAGATGCTGTCAGCCAGAAGCATCCGTCGCGCCAGACGTATGACATGATCACGCCGACCGGCCAACCCTCTTTGTTCGACCAGATGAATGTGCACTCATTATGGGAGAGAAGAAGAGTCTCTTCGGTGTCGTCGTCGAGTCCGTACACCGTGACGTCCTCGTAATTCTCCGGGTGATCCATGATCATCTCCTGTTCTCGGAGGGTGCGGGTGGAAACTGGCCGGTGCTCGCCGTGACGCCGCCGTCCACGGGAATCACCGCTCCGGTGACGAAGCTCGCCGACTCCGACACGAAGAATTCGACGACCGCCGCCACTTCATCGGCCGTACCCCAACGTTGCATCGGTACGGCACGAGCGAGCGCGTCATGGACTCCAGGAATCGAACGCGCCCCAGCCGTCATCGCGGTTTCGGTGGGACCGGGACAGATCGCGTTCACCGTGATGGCGTCTCGGGCCAGATCGAGTGACACAGCCCGCACGAGATTCACGACCGCGCCCTTGGCCGTGTTGTAGGGCCACATTCCCGGATCGCCGCCGAGGCCCGACGTCGACGCGGTCACAGCGATCCGTCCGGCACCTCGACGTCGCATGGCCGGAACAGCGGCGCGGATCCCGAGCAGAACGGCGCGGACATCGACGTCCCATGTTCGATCGAACACGTCGAGCGGCAAGTCGACGAGATCACCACTCGCGACCACTCCGGCGTTCAAGACCGAAATGTCGAGTCCACCGAATTCATCGATGGCGACGCTCACCGCCTCGTCGTTCACCGATTCAGAGGTCACGTCACCTTCGATCGTTCGAACCGAGTGATGCGAGCCGAGTCCGAACGCCGACAAGTCTCGATCGACCACGACGACCGAACATCCCGAGTCGACCAGGCGCTCGACCACGGCGGCGCCGATTCCCGACGCACCTCCGGTCACCACAGCGACTCGAGGGTTCATCGTGCCCCAGCGCTCACTGCGAACGTCGAACGGGCAGGCCGCTCGCGAGAAGGACTCGGCTGGCGTCGATTCCCCGACGGTGGGCTCGCAAGTCGTCCGACATGGCATCGCTCAGCCCCACGAGCAAGATAGTGATCGACGACAGGATCGTCTGCCGATCGGCCCGATCGACTTCACCGGACGTCACCGCGTCGTCCACCATGGCGACGATGAAGTCGGCCAGCGGTTGCGGGTGGCTCGAAATCGTGGCGGCCAGTTCGGGGTGGCGCCTTTGGTCGATGCGGAACGCCCCGAGGAATTGAGCGAGCGACGGGTCCTCGGAGTTCATCCGATGGGATTCTTCGAGGACGATCGACAATCGGTCGGCAAGGGTCTCGGCCGAGGCCGTCACATCTCGAAATCGCGTGGCGACGGCGTCCTCCGTGAAATCGCGCACGGCGACGTAGAGGTCGAGCTTCGACGGGAAATAGTGATAGAGCGCCGCCGGGGTGATTCCCACTTCGGCGGCAATTCGACGATTCGTCGTGACCTCGTAGCCCTGGACGGCGAACTCTCGCCGAGCCGTTTCGAGAATTCGCCGGCGCGTCTCGATCGAGTCGGTCGCCGGAGGGCGGCCGAGCCGACGCACGTTGTCACCCGACGCTGCCGTGGCCCCAGCCCTCCCCATGCTCCGAGTATGGCCCAACCCGGGGTTCGGTACCGATACTGATCCGCCGATCAATTACGGTGAACTCCGTGAGCGACACCGCACTTCCAAGCCTCGAGGACTTCACCCGCCAGGCCAAGGCCTGGTTGGAGGACAATGCCGAGTACCGCACGAGCGGCACCGATGACAAAGACCTCGTGTGGGGGGACGGCGAGTTCTCGGTGTCGGTGTTCCATTCACTCACCTTCGAAGAAGAACAGGCTCTCCTCCACCGCGGCATGGCCTGGATCCAGAAAAAGGCCGAGCACGGCTACCACGCGATCACGTCACCGCCGGCCTATGGCGGGCTCGGATTGCCTCGCGCTTACGCCCGGGCCTTCAGCAAACTCGAATCGCAGTTCCAGACTCCGACGGGTCATGAAACGCTGTCAGTCACCGTCGGTCTGATCGCTCCCACGATCGATCTGTTCGGGACACCCGAACAGAAGGCCGAGTACGTAGGTCGCTTCCTCGCCACTCGCGATCTCTGCTGTCAGCTGTTCTCCGAACCCGGCGCCGGCAGCGACCTGGCCGCGCTCGGCTGTCGAGCCGACCGTGACGGCGACGAGTGGGTGATCAACGGCCAGAAGGTCTGGAGTTCGGGTGCGCAGTTCTCGGCCTTCGGCGAACTCATCGCCCGCAGCAATGTCGACGTCGTGAAGCACAAGGGCATGACCGCCTTCATCATCCCGATGGACCTTCCCGGGATCGAAATCCGACCCATCAAGCAGATGAGCGGTGGGTCGTCGTTCAACGAAGTGTTCTTCAACGACGTCCGCGTACCCGACACCATGCGACTCGGACCCGAAGGCGAAGGATGGAAGGTGGCTCTCACCACTCTCGGATTCGAACGCGACCACAGCGGCGATGGTGGTGGCGGTGGATCCCGTGTCGGAGGCTCGTGGCGCCAGCTTCTTGCGACAGCACGCGCCATGGGCGTGACCAACGATCCGGTTTTGCGTCAAGAACTCATGAGGACCTACACCCACTTCCGTGTCGAAGGATTCGTCAATCGCCGTGCGGCCGATATCCGTCGCTCGGGAGCGGCACCCGGCCCGGAGGGTTCTCTCGGCAAACTCGTGTGGACCGAGGGGATGCGCATGGTGAGCGAGGTCGTCTCCAAGATTCTTGGGGCATCACTCGTAGCCGACACCGGAGAATGGGGCACGTACGCCTGGGGCGAGCATGTTCTCGGAGCACCGGGCTACCGCATCGCCGGCGGCTCCGACGAGACGCAACGCAACATCATCGGCGAGCGAGTCCTCGGCCTGCCTGGCGACGTACGCGTCGACAAGGACGTACCGTGGAAGGACACACGACGCTGATCGCCCCAGGGTTGTTCACGTCTCGCTCAATCACGCAATTCACTCATCACAACGATCACGACAACAGGGGGACATCATGGATCTCGGACTTTCCGGAAAAAAGGCACTCGTCACCGGCTCCACCAAGGGACTCGGCCGAGCGATCGTCGAGACACTGCTCGCCGAAGGTGTCTCGGTCGCCATCTGCGCGCGCAACGGCGATGAAGTGGCCGCAGCGGTGTCGGCCCTCTCCAGTCAGGGCAAAGTCGTCGGCAGTGCCGTCGACGCCGGAGACCCAACCGTGCTGCGGGCGTGGGTCGAGTCCTCAGCCGAGCAACTCGGTGGGATCGACGTATTCGTGCACAACACCTCGGGCAAACCCGCTCGCAAACTCGACGGCTGGATCGACAACTTCAACATCGACCTGATGGCCCTCGTCCATGGCGTGGAGGCCGCCCTGCCTCATCTCGCCAACGGTGGCGGATCGGTGATCAGCATCGGCACCACGGCGACCGTCGAACACTTCGGACCCGGCTCGGGCAGCTACAGCGCCCTCAAGTCAGCGGTGACCAACTGGACACTCGGCCAAGCCCAGGTTCTCGGCGCCCAAGGAGTTCGTTGCAACGTCGTGTCACCGGGCCCGATCTTCGTCGAAGGTGGTGACTGGGACATGATCAAACAGCACATGACACCCTTCTTCGAGTCCACCGAGAAGGCCCACCCCGGCGGCCACATGGGCTTGCCCGAGGACGTGGCGAACGCGGTGGCGTTCCTGGCGAGCGATCGAGCCAAGCACATCAACGGCGTGAACCTCACGGTGGACGGCGGATTCCTGAAGCGCGTCGACTTCTGAGAACCTCGGACGTCGCACGGCCATGACTGCACCCGGACACCGCATCGACGTCACTCTCGTCGCCGGCGGCAAGTACCACGACATCGACTTCGCGCGACGCGAACTTCTCGGACTGCTCGCCGAGCACGACGAGTTCCGCGTGAGAGTTCAACCCGACTACGAAGACACCTCAGGTATCTCTGCGTCGTCGATCCTCGTGTCGTACACCTGCGACGTCCGACCCTCCGAGGACGCCCAGCGCTCGATTCGATCCTGGGTCGAAGGCGGTGGACGCTGGGTCGCCTTGCACGGAACCAACTCCGCTCTCACGCTCGGCGGGCCGAACGGCGTCGACTCCCCGCGAGCGTTTCCTCTGTGGGCCGACACCCTCGGGAGCCAGTTCGTCGCCCATCCGCCGATTCAGCCCTATTCGGTGCAGATCACCGATTCCTCGCATTGGCTCGTCTCCGGAATCGAACCGTTCGACACCGACGACGAGCTCTACTTGAGCGAATACGCGGATCGTGATGCTTTGCACGTCTTGCTGCACACCGAATGGCAAGGTGACGCCACCGGTTTCGTCGAGCACGACTGGACGTCCTGCGATCCGATGCATCCGATCATGTACGTGCGGGAACTCGGTGCGGGCGCCGTGCTCTACAACACCCTCGGTCATTGTCGCGGGCACTACGACATGGCACCGATTCTCGACTACTACCCGCGGGTCGAGCGATGCTCGTGGGAAAAACCCGCCTACTACGAACTCCTTCGCCGTTCCCTTCGTTGGGCCCGCCGGCTCGACGCCTGACCGTTTCCGTCCACCCGACCGATCATCACGAGGAATCACATGAGAATCTCCCCCGAGGTCCAATTCGACCTGCATCGCCGCATGGTGCGTATCAGGCTCTTCGAAGAGGCGGCCGGTCGCCTCGCCGAAGCCGCCAAACTCCCCGGATTCCTCCATCTGTACGTCGGCGAAGAAGCAGTCGCCTCCGGCGTGTGTGCAGCCCTCAACGACGACGACCACATCACGTCAACGCACCGCGGCCACGGACACTTGGTGGCCAAAGGTGGCGACCTGAACCGCATGATGGCCGAACTCATGGGCAAGTCGACTGGCTACTGCAAGGGCAAGGGCGGGTCGATGCACATCAGCGACCTCTCACTTGGCATGCTCGGGGCAAACGGAATCGTCGGTGCCGGCTCTCCGATCGCCGTGGGGGCGGCCTTCGCCAATCGTTACCGCAAAAAGGGCCAGGTGGCCGTGGCTTTCTTCGGTGACGGAGCGACCAACATCGGGGCTTTCCACGAAGCCGCCAACATGGCATGCGCGCTGCATCTCCCCATTGTCTTCGCGTGTGAGAACAACGAATACGGCGAGTTCACTCCGCGAGATCAGACCATGGCTATCACCGACATCGTCGATCGAGCAGCCGGCTACGGAATGCCCGGTGTCATCGTCGACGGAATGGATGCGATCGCAGTGCACGAGGCCACTCTCGAGGCGGTCGAACGGGCACGGACCGGCGGTGGCCCTTCTCTGATCGAGGCCAAGACCTACCGCTTCTACAACCACCACGGCGTCCAGAACCTCGGCCTCAAGTATCGATCCGACGACGAAGTGGCGCAGTGGAAAGACCGAGATCCGATCTTCTCGCTCGAGGACCGAATGATCGAGAACAAGGTCGCGACCCGTCAGCAATTCGACGACATCTGGGCCGACTGGCGTGCTGCGATCGATCGAGCCATCCAGTTCGCCGAAGACAGTCCACTGCCGACTCCCGATCAGGTTCTGGTCGACGTTTACACCACCGGAGGCCCCCGATGAGCGAAGAACGCAAGCTTCCCTACGTCATGGCTTTCAACGAAGCCGTGAGTCAGGCCATGGAAGCCGATCCCGACGTGTTCTGCGCCGGTGAAGACATCGGTGCCTTCGGCGGAGTCTTTGGTACCTTCGGTGGACTGCAGGCCAAGTTCGGCGCCGATCGCGTGGTCGATACACCGATCAGTGAACAAGCGATCGTCGGCCTCGGCGTCGGCGCGGCCGCCACCGGCCTTCGACCCATCGTCGATCTCATGTTCATGGACTTCATCTGCGTCGCGATGGATCAGATCGTGAACCAGGCCGCCAAGTTGAAGTACATGTTCGGCGGAGAGGCCACTCTTCCTCTCACCATCACCACCGCGGGTGGCGGCGGCTTGTCGGCCGCGGCACAACACAGCCAGTCGCTCGAAGCGATCCTGTGCCACATCCCGGGCCTGAAAGTCGTGTACCCGTCGACCCCTCATGACATGAAGGGGCTCATGATGGCCTGCATCCAAGAGGACAACCCGACCGTGATGGTCAAGCACAAACGACTGCTGGGAATGAGTGGCCCTGTTCCCGTCGAGCCGTACTCGATTCCGCTCGGAACCGCGAACGTGGTTCGACCCGGTCGCGACGTCACCATCGTGGCGTACGGGCGAATGGTCCACGAGTCGGTGGCAGCCGCCGAGAGACTGGCCGCCGATGGCATCGAGTGCGAGATCATCGATCCCCGCACCTTGCAACCACTCGACACGGACACGATCGTGGCCTCGGCCCGTCGCACCAATCGTGTCCTCGTCGTCCACGAGGCCGTGCGCTTCGGTGGTCTCGGCGCCGAAATAGCAGCCCAGATCCAAGAGGCCGCCTTCGATCACCTCGATGCTCCGGTCGGCCGTATCGGTGCGCCCTTTTCGCCGGTCCCGTTCTCGCCGGCCCTCGAACAGCACTACATCCCGTCCAGTGCGGCGATCGAAGCCGGTGTTCGCGAGGCGATGTTCCGCAACAAGGTCGGAGCCTGAGTCCTTCGTGTCGACCGTCGGGATCATCGTCAACCCGAACGCGGGCAAGGACATCCGCCGCCTGGTCACACCTGCAACACACACGTCCGACGCGACCAAGGTCGGAATCGTCCGTCGGGCCATCGTGGCCGCCGCCGAATCGGGTGTCGAGCGCATTCTTCTGGCACCCGATCGACATCGTCTCTCGGAACGAGCCGCCGACGGACTCGACGCACCGGTGCAGATCGTCGACGAGCCGATCACCGGTTCGCGTTTCGACACCATCTCCTCGGCTCGCCGCTTCTGGAAAGAGCAGACCGGCGCGGTCATCGTGCTCGGCGGCGACGGAACCTCTCGGGACGTCGCCCTCGGTTGGCCCGACGCCCCACTCGTGTCGGTCTCGACCGGAACCAACAACGTGTATCCATCGGCGGTCGACGGCACGTCAGCCGGAGCCGCGGCGGCGTTCGTCGCGATTGGTGCCGTCACCCTCGACGAAGTGGGTTGTCGCAGCAAGCGGATTCTCGTTCGCGTCGACGATCAAGACTCGTCGATCGACGACGTCGCTCTGGTCGATCTGGCCTTCGTCGATACCGATTTCATCGGCGCTCGAGCAGTTCGCGATCCTCACACGGTCACGCGCGTGATCGCCGCCATCGCCACCCCCACTTCCACCGGTCTCTCGAGTATCGCCGGGCGACTACATCCGGTCGATCGAAATTTCCCGGGCGGAGTTCTGGTCGAACTCGGCACCGGCCCACGAGCCATCCGGGTACCTCTTGCCCCGGGCTCGTTCACCACGATGTCGGTCGCCGACGTCCGGCCATTGGCCGATGGCGACGAAGTGGTATTCAGCGGACGAACGATCCTCGCCTTCGACGGTGAGCGCGATCGTACGGTCGGTGAGAACGGACGCGTCACCGTACGTATCGACTCCGGCGGACCGATCCTGATCGACGTCGACCGAACGCTTCAACTCGCTGCCGATCGCCATCTGTTCGATGCCCCCACCGAGACCAACCACGACGGAGACGCTCATGGCCACTGATTTTCTGATGCCCAAACTCGGCCTCACCATGGAAGAAGGCACGATTCTCGAATGGCTGATCGACGACGGGTCGAATGTGGAGCCGGGCACCCCGGTGCTGCGCATTGAGACCGACAAGGTCGAGAGCGACGTCGAAGCTGCAGCGTCCGGCCGCCTTCATCGACTTGCCGACGTCGGCTCGACCCACGCCTGCGGAACCGTGATCGCGCTTCTGCTCGCCGACGGGGAAGACGCCCCCGCTGTCGGCCCCTCGACGAAGGAGCACGCAACCTCTCCAGCTGCTCCGGCTCCAGCACCCGGACCCTCCTCCGGCGGGTCCGGAGTTGCGTCGACCGCCACCACACCCGCCGGTCGGCTCCTGGCATCTCCGAATGCCCGACGGGTGGCGAACGAGCTCGGTGTCGATCTCGCGACCGTGGCTGGCACCGGCCCCGGGGGACGCATCGTGTCCGAAGACGTCGAAGAGGTCGCTGCATCCCCTCGATCAGCCAGCTCGAAAGTGCCGTCGAGTTCGGCAACCCGTCCGGCTCCGGCCACCCAGGCAACCGGTGATTGGTCGATTCTTGCCACGGCCGCCGCACGTCAGTTGGCCGATCTGCTCGGTGTCGACATCGCGAGTGTGGCGCCCGACGCCGGTGACGGACGAGTCTCACGTGACGGTGTCGCCGCCCATGTTCGGCAACTCCTCGCCGCGCCGCGATCGATGTCGGCCGGTGAGTCGCCGGCACTCGCCCCAGCCAATCAGACCCCCACCTCGACCAAACGACTGACTGGCATGCGGGGCACGATTGCCAAACGCATGCATTCGTCGTTGCAGCAGATGGCGCAGTTGACACTGACCATGGACGCCGAAATGGATGCCGTGATCGCCGACCGCACCTCTCGCCGGGGACGAGAGATCATTCCCGGCTTCACCGATTACGTGATCGCTGCCTGCGCGCGAGCACTACGCGAACACGCGGTCGTCAATTCTCAGGTCGTCGACGAGGGCATCGCCCTCTTGCCCGACGTTCATGTCGGCCTGGCCGTGGCCCTCGACGAAGGTCTCGTGGTCCCTGTTGTTCGCCACGCCGATCGTCTCGATCTCGAGGCTCTCGCCACCGAGACGAAGCGACTCGCCACCGCTGCACGTTCCGGTTCGCTCGCGCTCTCCGATCTCGAAGGTGGAACGTTCTCGGTGAGTGCGCTCGGAATGTTCGGTGTCGATTCCTTCACGCCGGTGATCAATCCCCCCAACTCGGCAATCCTCGGAGTTGGCCGACTCCGCGACGATGTGGTGCTCGATGGCAAGAAAGCCGCTTCCCGCACCCGTATGACTCTCAGCCTCACCTGGGACCATCGGGTATTCGACGGCGCACCAGCGGCCCAGTTCGCCCAGACCGTGTGCCGGCTTCTCGGGACTCCGAACCTGCTCGACGACTAGCCGCGAACCGCCTCGAGCACCGGCACGAACCGGTCGAGCGAGCTCAGCCAATCGTCTGGACTCTCGATGTCGTCCCAGAAATTGTGCTCCAAGGTGAGTTCTTCGTAGCCGTTCTCACGGGCACCGACCGCATCGGCGATCAGTCTCTCCATGACCGCCGAGTCGTCCTGACGTGGCGTGAGCGGGGGCTGCACGAAGGACCGACTGAAGACTTGTAGCGGAGCTCGGCCGGGATCGCGCATCTCGTTCATGTGTTCGATCATTGTCCGTACCTTCGCCGGCTTCAGGCCGGCCGGATTCCAGGCGTCGAACCACTTTGCCGTTCGGGCCATTCCTTCTGTCGACCACATACCGGAGAGCAAAAGAGGGTGCGGTCGTTGGATCGGCTTCGGATCGACGTACGACGAGGGAATCGAGAAGTGCTCGCTCTCGTACGCGACCGGATTGTCACCCCAACAGGCGAGCAATGCGGGAACGAAATCGTCCATCCGTCGACCACGCGTGGTCACGTCGGTTCCCGAAGCCTCGTGCTCTTCGGCACTCCAACCGACGCCGAGGCCGACCACCAGACGCCCATTCGACATCTGATCGATCGTCGCCGTCCGTTGCGCGAGTTGTACGGGCCAGTGGTTGCCGGCTACCAGGATGCTCGTTCCGAGTCGGACTCGTGATGTCACCGCCGACACGAAAGCGAGAGTCTCGAGCGGGGCGTACACCGACTGGTACTGGACCGGCGGCATCACACCAGGGCCCCCGTAACCGCGCGACGGCGAGAGTGGATACATGAAGTGGTCCTGCACCCAGAGCCCCGAATATCCGAGTTCTTCGGCCTTCATCGCGAAATCGCGTATCACGGACGCTGTCACATGAGTACCGAGTTGCGGCAGGCAGACCCCGAGGCCCGTCACGACGTCACCGTCGGCCATTCGTTCACCAGACGACCGGCATCGACGCCATGTCGGAACAGATCCGACAGCTTGTCGTCAGGAGTGTCGAGAATGGCGTCGATCCATCCGTGGACGTATTGAGCGCCTCCCTCGTTACGGCCGAACACGAACTCGGTCTTGGCCCCGGTCTTCACCGTGCGCTGAATCTTGAGACCGGTCGCATAATCCTCGTCGCGAACGACGTGCTCGAGGAAGGCGATCTGCTTCTCGATGATTTCGACGAACTCCTCGGTCTTCGGCGCTGTCGACATGAAGTCGAGATACGTAACCGACTCGTCGGCGGTGTCGCCGGGGAAGACGCGCGCGATCTGATACACCTTGTGATCGCCCACGTCGAAGCCGGCAATCGATGCATGGGGAAAGATGCTCCACACCCCTCCGATGAGGACCGAGTCCGGCCAACTCTCCTTCGGAATCGCCTCGAGCTTCGCCCACGGTCCGCGCGGACCCGTCACCCGCTGATGCGGTCCGACCCGATGGAAAAGCGCATCACTCGGAAAATCGGGACCGAACGTGTTCTTGTGGAGAATCGGCAGGTGATAGAAGTCGACATAGCCGTCGAACGACACCTTCCAGTTCGGTCCGGCCAGTCGTCGGGAACCGAAGTGATTCATCGTTGCGAACCCACAGTGTTCGAGTAATTCGTCGTAGCCGGCGAGGAACGCGTCGACGTCGAGACTCGAGTGTGGCGACAATGTGACCCACACCAGACCGGCCCGCTCGACCACCGGAAGCGTGGTGAGACCGAGGCACGACATGTCGATGTCCCCGAAGTCGGACTGCTTGAAGAGGCCGACCAGATCACCGCTCTGGTCGTACGTCCAATTGTGATACGGGCAAGCGAATCGTCGGGCCGAGCCGACTCCCTCGTCGACCAGCATCGCCCCCCTGTGACTGCACATGTTGACAAAAGCTCGCACCACACCAGTGGCGTCGCGCGACAGCAGAACTGGCGTCCCAATGATCTCGATGGCCTTGTACGAATGGGGCTCGGCGATCTCAGCCGACGTGGCGATCAAGAGGGGGACACGCTTGAACAGCAGGTCGACTTCGCGACGCCACCGATCAGGATCGAAATAGTTGGACGCCGGAATCGTGGTGACCCCTTCGGTCAGGTCGGAGGTTCCGGCTTTGTTGTGGGCAATGGTCCGCTCGGCCATTTCGATCAGTTTTTCCCGGCTCATCGCACCCCTCCGATTTCGCTTTTCCGGCGTGACTGCCTGACAGACTGTAGGGCAGGTCAGTCGTTCTGCAGGAGGTGAACGAGGCTGCTGGTGTCCCAGCGACGCCCTCCTCGTGCCATCACGTGAGCGTAGAACTGGTCGACAATGGCCGTCATGGGAAGACGAGCTCCGTTACGGTTCGCTTCGTCGAGACAGATCGCCAGATCTTTGCGCATCCATTCAGTGGCGAACCCGAACTCGAACTCACCGCGTCCCATCGTGGCGGCCCGATTGTCCATCTGCCAGCTCTGGGCTGCGCCTTTGCCGATCACTTCGACGACTTGGTCGACGTCGAGCCCGGCCCGCTGAGCGAAATTCACGCCCTCGGACAGCCCCTGAACGATGCCGGCAATGCAGATCTGGTTGACCATCTTGGTGAGCTGCCCCGAACCAGCCGGACCGAGTCGTTCACAGGCCCTTGCGTACGGACCGACTGCCAGTTGCGCCCGTTCGAAAACTGATTCGTCATCGGAACCGCACATGACCGTGAGAATTCCTTTCTCGGCCCCGGCCTGCCCACCCGACACCGGCGCGTCGACGAATCCGACGCCGACCGCAGCACACGCGTCGGCCAGTTCGCGCGCCACTCGAGCCGAAGCCGTCGTGTGATCGATCAGAATCGAACCGGACGACATTCCCGAAAGAGCACCGTTCGGCCCCAAAGCCACCTCGCGAACGTCGTCGTCGTTGCCGACGCACATCATGACGAACTCGGCACCTTCAGTCGCTTCGGCCGGAGTTGGTGCGGCCCGCCCGCCGTGATCGGCGACCCAAGCCAGTGCTTTGGCAGCCGTTCGGTTGTAGACGGTCACCGATCGCCCAGCGGACGCCAAGTGTCCGGCCATCGGTGCACCCATCACTCCGAGGCCAAGAAACGCAACCGAACCTTCGACGAGACCAGAAGAAACTGTCATACCCCGAAGTCTGTCACTCGGGGGTCACATAGGCGGCGGTGATACCACCATCGATCACGAGAGACTGCCCGGTCATCCAGCTGCTCTCGTCGGAGGCCAGGAACAACGCTCCCTGCGCGATCTCCGACGATTCGCCGAATCTCCCCATCGGGATGTGGACGAGCCGACGCTCCCGCTTCGCGTCGTCGCTCAGAAACTTGGCGAGCAGAGGCGTCATGATCGGCCCTGGACACAACGCGTTGGCTCGAACACCTCGACGTGCATAGATGACGGCGATCTCTCGGGTCATGGCGAGTACCGCACCTTTGGATGCGGTGTAGGCCACCTGAGGAGTGGCCGCACCCATGTGCGCCACGAAACTGGCCACGTTCACGATCGAGCCACCACCTGACTCCAGCATCAAAGGGAGGGCGTGGCGGCAACCGAGCAGCACACCTTTCACATTGATGTCCATCGTGCGCTCGTAAGTCTCGAGTGGCGTATTCTCCGGCCCGTCGTCATCGGACAGCATCACGCCGGCGTTGTTGTAGAGAACGTGAAGCGCACCGAATTCGTCTCGGGCATGTTCGAGCGCGGCCGCCACCGAATCCGAGTCCGTCACATCGCAGCGGACGTAGGTTGCGTCTCCACCCGCTGCATCGATGGCCGAGATCACCTCATCTCCATCGACCACATCGGCCACCACCACCTGCGCACCTTCGGCGGCGAACAACTCGGCCGCCGTGCGGCCGAGACCAGATGCAGCACCGGTGATGAGGGCGACTTTGCCCGACAGACGATTCATGGAGGCTCCTCTTTCGAGATTCAGATACGTTCGAAGTAGCGACGAAGTTCCCAGTCGGTCACCGATCGATTGAACGATGCCCACTCGGTCTCGGCTGATCGAAGGATCCAGTGGTGCACGTCGTCACCGAAGCACTCGCGTGCCGCCTGACTGGAACGCCAAGCTTCGATCGCGTCGGGAAGATGCCAGGGAATTCGCTCGACATCAGCAGCTGTGTACCCGTTTCCGGAGAACGGTTCGCCGAGTTCGAGACCATGTCGGATTCCGTACAGACCGCCGGCGATATTTCCGGCGAAAGCGAGGTATGGAACTGCGTCGGCACCCGGAATCCGATTCTCGACACGTGTCGAAGACGCGTGACCGACTTTGCGGAATCCAAGAGTGCGGTTGTCGATCCCCCACCCCACACCGGTCGGCGCCCATGATTCGGGCTGAAAACGCTTGTAGCTGTTGACGGTCGGCGCCCACAACAGAGCGAACTCTTTAGCGGTGGCGATCTGGCCGGCGAGGAAGTGCCGAAACATCGAAGTCATGCCGTCGTCACTCGACGGATCAGCGAACAGGTTGGTACGGCGAGTCTCGTCCCACAGGCTCACGTGCACGTGACACGACGAACCTACGTCGGCGAACGAAGGTTTGGCCATGAACGTGACCGACCGCCCGTGACGCGATGCGATCTCCTTGGCTGCGAACTTGTAGACGAGATTTCGATCGGCCATCTCGATGGCATCGGCATACGAGAGATTGATCTCGTGCTGTCCGGCTCCGGCTTCACCCTTCGAGAATTCGACCGGTACATCGGAAGCGTCGAGAGCCCGTCGAATGTCTCCGATCACGACTTCGTCCCGAGTGGTGATCTGGATGCTGTAGTCCTCGGCGAATGGCGAATGAGTCCGCAGACCTCGGTACCCCGACTCGTAGGCCTGACGGTACGACTCGTGATACAGAAAGAACTCGATCTCGCTGCCGACCATCGGCACGGCACCAATTCTCTGCGCAGCCTCGACCTGCCGCCGCAGGATGGTTCGTGGAGCCACCTCGACGACTTCCCCGTTCGGCACTTCAAGATCGCACACCACGAGCGCGGTCCGATCGAGCCACGACAGAACACGAACGGTCGACCAGTCTGCGATTGCGACCATGTCACCGTAGCCAGTGTCGAAACTCGAGAACCGGAAACCTTCCTCAGGCTGATCGTCGAGGTCGCACGTGAGCAGATAGTCGCAGTTCTCAGTGCCGTGGTCGGCGACGTGATCGAGGAAGAAGCGTCCGGTCGCACGCTTCCCGACCAGCCGGCCGTACCGATCTGGAAAACCCATGACGACGGTGTCGACTTGGCCCGACGAGATCAGCTCGGTCAGCTGCTCACGTGACACGACATTCCGGTCGATCATGCGAGCACGCTACCCAACCACTACCGGTGGTGGCTCGACGAGGATCGGCCACCTCGTGATGATCACTTCTTGGCAGGTGCCTTCTTGGCGGCTTCCTTCTTCGGAGCCGCCTTCTTCGGAGCCGCCTTCTTCGGAGCCGCATCCTTGTTGACTGCGGCTTTCTGAGCGACTTCCTTCTTAGCGGGTGCCGCCTTCTTCGGGGCAGGATCTTCCTTGGCCGCTTCCTTCTTGACGGGTGCAGCTTCCTTCGGTGCCACGGCTTTCACGGGTGCGGCACCCTTCTCTGTCGACTCGTCGTCGGCCTCGGGTTTGGCCGCTTTGGCCGCCTTCGCTGGCTTCAGAACGCCCTTGGCGAGCGCATCGTCGAGATAGGCCTCGGCGTCCTCGGTCGAGACCTTCAGCGCTGGAGCGATCTCGGAGATGAGATTGACACGCGCCCGTTCGTACATCGTGCGCTCGGCCGCCGACAACGATGCATCACGGTTTCGGGCCGCCAGGTTTCGCACGACTTCGGCCACCTGATACACATCGCCACTCTTCAGCTTTTCCTGATGGTTCTTGAAGCGTCGACTCCAGTTGCTCGGAACTCGAGGGTCGGCCTTCGACAGCACCGCGACCAGGTCGGCCAATTCGTCGGGAGACACGGGAGGGCGCACACCGACGTCGTCCACCTTCGCCAACGGCACCTTCAGCATCATCTCGCCAATGACGGTGGACAAGATGAGGTATTCGATGGTCTTGCCGCTCTCGAACGGGTCTTCCTTGCGGGTCGCCACTACCTTGCACGCTCCGTGCTGGGGGTAGATGACGGTGTCACCCTTCTTGAACTTCACTCAGACCTCGCTCGGGGATGCGTTTCGGCAGACAGTGGAGTCTAGAGCCATGCACGTCGAATCTGGCGCCCTCGGCACGATTCGAACGTGCGCGCTACGGATTAGAAGGCCGTTGCTCTATCCAACTGAGCTACGAGGGCTTTCCGGAAAGCCTACGGAGAATGCGCAGGCAGTCGACACGATCGGACGTCGGGATCCTCAGTCGAGCGAACGACGCAAGAGGTCGAGCGACGAGATCACCGCCATCTGTCGCATTGGCTCACGTTGTCCAGGTAGACGGAAAAGGGCGGCTTTCGATTCCGAACCTTTTCGTGCCAGACCGACCCACAGGGTCCCGATCGGCTGCCCGTCTTGCTCGCTCGGACCGGCCACACCGGTGAGAGACAAACCAATGTCGGTCCCGAGCAGTCGTCTCACTCCTTCGGCCATGGCGATGGCCGCCGACTCCGACACGACCGGACCGTGCGGGACCCCGAGGAGATCGTGTTTGACTGCGCTGGCGTAACTCACGACCGATCCGCGCAATACATGACTCGCCCCTGGGACCGCTGTGAGGCGACCCGACACCAACCCACCAGTGACCGACTCGGCCACGCCGAGCGATAGATCGAGTTCGGTCAAACGGCGAATGACGACGGCCTCCATGTTGTCATCGTCGTAGCCGAACACGAAGTCGCCGACCTCGTCGAGAACACGCTCCTGCCAAGTCTCGAGAAGATCGCTTGCTTCGGTCTCGGATGCGCCTTTGGCCGTGAGCCGTACCTTCAACCCCTCCCAACCGCTCGCCAAGAATGCAAGGGTCGGATTGCCACGCTCTTCGAGTTCGGCGATCACATCATCGAGTCTCTCGTTCAGCCCGCTCTCGCTCTCACCCCAGGTGCGGATCACCCGACTCACGATCACTCCCGAGTCGCCGTTGCGCCGTCGAAGGTCAGGAAGAATCGCCCGCTCCATCATGTCGTACATTTCATGCGGCACGCCCGGCACGGCGTAGACGACCTTGTCGCCCACCGGACACACGAGGCCCGGCGCCGTCCCTCTCGTTTGCGGGATGATCGATGCTCCGTTCGGAACCATGGCCTGACGCAGATTGTTGTCGGGCATTCGTCGGCCACGAGACGAAAAGATCGTCCGGATCGTCTCGGCGACCGATTCGTCATGATGCAACGCGACACCCATGATCTCGGCGATGGCATCACGAGTCAGGTCGTCATGCGTCGGGCCGAGCCCGCCGCACATGATCACGGCATCCGCTTCCTGCAACGCCCGATTCACGATCGCCACGATCCGGGCTTGGTTGTCGCCCACCTTGTACTGCACCAGTGAATCAATTCCGCTGGCTGCGAGCCGTTCGCCGATCCATGACGAGTTGGTGTCGACGATCTGTCCGAGCAGCAGCTCGGTACCGACAGCGACAACCGCGCAACGCACGTCAGACCTCGACGGATCGCTGCGCGCGCCACAAGTACTGGGCGGCGCTGACGGCCGTGAGTACGACGGAAATCCAGAGAAGGCTCAACCAGAACCATCGCATCTCGTCGGCCACGAACGGAAGCACGGCGAAGCCGATACTCAGCTGCTGGAACAACGTCTTGAACTTGGCGAGGCGACTGGCCGGCATGCTGACTCCCTTAGCTCCGACGACGACCCGATACATACTGATCGCCACTTCACGGGCCGCGACGATCAGCACCGGAAGAATCCAGAAGATGTCCCGACTCACGAGGGTGAACATGGCCGAGAGAACGAGAATCTTGTCGGCGAGCGGATCGAGGAAGGCTCCGGCGCGGGTGGTGCCGTGCCGTCGCGCGAGATAGCCGTCGAATCCGTCGCTCACACACAGAAGAAACCAGGTCACAAGTGCGATCCACGATCCACTTCCGCTGTCGGGAAATACCACGAACACGAGCGGAGAACACAGAATCCGTCCGACAGTGACGGCGTTGGCCCACGTGGCGATGGCGTTCGGGTCGACCGGCATCAGTCGACCCTCGCGGTGACGCGATCGGCCATCAGGTCGGGACCGAGGGCCGAGGTCACCAGGACCTGGTGGAACTCGCCGACGACGAGATCGCTCGGCACCTCGACGACACCGTCGATCTCGGGAGCCTCCCGACGACTACGCGCCACACCTGGTTCGTCGACCAAGACTTCGATGGTCGAACCGATCAACTCGTCACGTCGACGAGCGGTGATCGAATCCTGCAATTCGGTCAACTCGGTCAGCCTCTCACGCACGAGTTCGGTCGCCACGACTCCGTCGAGGTCGTAAGCGTAGGTGCCTTCCTCGGGCGAATAGGCGAAGAACCCGCACCAATCGAGATCGGCCGCGGCGACGAAATCGAGCAATCGATCGTGGTCGGCTTCGGTCTCTCCCGGATAACCGACGATGAAGTTGCTACGAAAGGTCGCGGTCGGTTCACGGTGACGGATGTCGGCGATTCGCTGCAGGAAACGGTCTCCGTCGCCCCAACGTCGCATTCGACGAAGTAGCGGCTTACTCACGTGCTGAAGCGACAGATCGAAGTACGGCACGCCGGTTGCAAGAATTGCGTCCACGAGCGCGTCACTCAGATCGCTCGGGTAGAGATACAACAACCGTGTCCAGGGAACACGTGACGAGACCTTCTCGACGAGCTCGACGATCGAACCGGCTCCCAGTTCATCCGGACGGTCCTTACCGTAACTCGCCAGGTCCTGGGCAACCAGCACCACCTCGGCGATTTCGAGTTGATCGACTTCGGCGAGGATCGCGTCGACATCTCGACTTCTCTGCGGCCCGCGGAACGACGGGATCGCGCAGAATCCACACGAACGGTCGCATCCCTCGGCGATCTTGACGTAGGCCCACGGCGCGGTCGATTTCGGTCGCGGCAGATTCAGCAGATCGAAACTCGGGAGAGGTGTCGACGTGACCGGAATCGTGGTGCGACCCGCCGGCGCGACGGGCACGCCGAAACCCGCCACCAGATCGACCTCCGGCAATGCCGATGCGAGTTCGTCTCCGTAGCGCTCGGCCATGCATCCGGTGACCACGAGCCGCGACGTCTCGGAGCGCTTCTCGTCCAGAGCGAGGATCGTGTCGATCGATTCGCGACGCGCGTCTTCGATGAACGCGCAGGTGTTCACGACCACGACGTCGGCCTTGGTGGCGTCGTCGGTGGCCGTCATGCCGTCGGCGAGCATCGTTCCGATCAACTTGTCGGAGTCGACCTGGTTCTTCGGACACCCGAGCGTCTCGACGTAGAAGCGCTTCGCCCGTCCGGTCACGCTCCGAGCCTACAAGTCAAGCAGTGTGCGCGAGCTGGAGTCCGGGGTCCGGCCACGCGACTCGCACCAACCGCCCGGTTCCCGACAAGGTGATCCACGCAGTGGACGAACCGTCGGCGGCGAAGCAGACGTTGGTGGTGAGAAGGTCGCCGGTGTCGACATGTCGGAGAATGTCGCCGGAGGGCGCAATGACGGTGACTCCGCCGTTCACGAGTGTGGCAACGCACACGTTGCCGGCCCCGTCGACCGCCAAGGAATCGAGGAGCTGCAAACCGGGTAACCCGCATAACAACGAGCTCGTGTCCCCCGGGCCCGTCGGCTCGAGCTCGCCCGGGGCGACGATGCGTCGCTGGAAGACGCGCCCGGTGTGCGTCTCGGCGTAATAAAGCATCGATCCATCGGGCGACAACCCGATGCCGTTCGGAGACTCGACGGGAAACGCGATCTCGAGGATCGACGAGCCGTCGGCCTTGGCGTAGTAGAGAGCCGTGAGGTCACTCGTGCGCGCCTCGTTGTCGCGGATGCCGTGATCGGTGAAATAGAAGCCGCCATGGGCGTCGAACACGAGATCGTTGGGTGCACGAAGCGGACGGCCGTCGCATTCGACGTACAGATCTGCGACCGAACCCGAGTTCAGATCGACCCGTTGGATACGGCCACCTGTGTACTTCGAGCGATCGAATGGTCCGGGCAGACACAACCCTCCGAAATCGATCTCGGTGAAACAACCGCCGTTGTTGCAGAGATACAGAGCGCCATCGGGTCCGATAGCGGCACCGTTCGGGCCGCCGTCGATCTCGGCAATGGTCTCTTTCGAGCCATCGGGACGAACCCGAGTGAGGCGCGGACCGAACATTTCGACCAGCACGACGCTCCCGTCGTTCATGGCGATCGGCCCTTCGGGGAACTTGAGGCCCGAGGCGACCTCGATCATTTCGAGAGGTGATGACGACATGCCCGAATCATGCCACGCCCGGCAGGACCAGTTGTTTGATCAGGCCTGGGCTTCGAGTTCTTCCACCGTCATCAGCACTTCACGCGCTTTGCTGCCGGTACTCGGCCCCACCACTCCCCGTTCCTCCAGAAGATCCATGATCCGTCCGGCCCGGGCGAAACCGACCTTCAGTTTGCGCTGAAGCATCGACGTGGAGCCGAGTTGTGAACGCACCACAAGCTCCATGGCCTGCCGGAGAAGCGCCTCGTCATCATCGTCGTTGCCGTAGCTGTCGGTGATCGCCGTCCCGGCCGACCCGCCCGCCGACGGCTCGTCACCTTCCACACCCTTCACGTACTCGACCTCTGGAGCCTGCTGGCGCCAATGAGCGACGACCTTGCGCACCTCGTCCTCGGTCACCCAACAACCCTGGATTCGTTGGGCCACCGACGAATTTCCGGGCAGAAGCAGCATGTCACCGCGACCAACCAACTTCTCGGCCCCTACCTGGTCGAGGATGACGCGACTGTCCATCTGGCTCGAGACAGCGAAGGCCATACGCGCCGGAATATTCGCTTTGATGACACCGGTGATGACGTTCACCGATGGGCGCTGCGTGGCGATGATCAAGTGAATGCCGACGGCGCGCGCCTTCTGAGCGATTCGCGTGATGCTCTCTTCGACGTCACGGGCCGCCACCATCATGAGGTCGTTCAACTCGTCGACCACCACGACGATGTACTTCATACGCTCGAATGTGCGGTCGGTGCCAGCCTCGGCCACCAATTCGCCACGGTCGTACGCCGCGTTGTATCCGGTGATGTCGCGATAACCCATCTCGTACAGGAGGTCGTATCGCTTCTCCATCTCGCGCACGGCCCAGGCCAGCGCATTGGCGGCCTTCTTCGGGTTGTTCACCGGTTGAGTGAGAAGATGAGGCAGCCGCGCGTACTGGCCCATTTCGACCTGCTTCGGATCGACCAGAATCAACTTCACTTGATCGGGAGTCGTCCTCATGAGCAACGACGTGATGATGCAGTTGATCCCGCTCGACTTTCCGGCACCGGTCGCCCCGGCGATGAGCAAATGGGGAGTGGTCGACAGATTCAGGAACACCGACCGTCCCGAAATGTCCTTCCCAATGGCGACGTCGAGTGGGTGGGTCGCGTTCTTGGCTTCAGCCGACGACATGAGATCACCGAGAGCCACCAGCTGGCGTGAAGAGTTGGGAACCTCGATCCCGATGGCCGAGCGCCCAGGAATGGGCGCCAGGATGCGCACGTCGGTGGCGGCCAGCGAATAAGCGATGTCCTTCTGAAGACTTGTGACTCGCGCAACCTTGACTCCGGGACCCAATTCAAGTTCGTAGCGAGTGACCGTGGGGCCGACCGTGCGACCGACCAGTCGGACGTCGACTCCGTGCGACGACAAGGATTCTTCGAGAATGCGACCTCGTCGATCGATCTCGGACTCGTCGATCGACTGTGCGCCGCTGCGGACCAATGACGACGCCGGCGGCAACTTCCAGTCACCCCGTGGCACCGAGACCTTGACGTCGAGGGACTCCTGTACCGGGACCTGGGTGGGGTCGGGTGTCGACGTGGCTTCGGCCGCCGGCTCACGGCGCGATCGACGGCGCGGGGCCGGTGCCGGCTCGTCGTCACTCGCGTCCGATTCATCGGTGTGGTCGTCAGGCTCGGCCGGAACGAGCGGCGCGAATCCGGGCTCGTCGACCGTCGAAGCAGGCAAGGCGGACTCGTCGCGATCGGACCGCAGGGTGCTGAGATCGTCGGCGGCTTCACGGAGTCCAGATCCGAGACGAGCCGACAACGCCGATCCGATCTTGCGTATACGTTCGAAGAGGTCACGCAAAGACAACCGCGTGATGAGTAGCGACGCCGCCAGACCGAGAGCGACGAGCACCAGGACCGCGCCGATGGGACCGATCAAGGCACGAAGTGTCTGGCCGAGAAGCGCACCGATCCAGCCCCCCGCTCCGCCCAGCTCGTCGACACCTGTGTAACCGTCCGGGCCTCGCCCGATGTGGACGATGCCGAGCATCGAGGCGACCAATCCGCCCCACCCAAGAGTGATCTTGGTCCGACCCGGAGCCTCGTCGTCACGCAGAAGAATGACACCGATCGCCGCCGCAACGACCGGCAAGAAGTACCGACCGATACCGATCACCGAACCGAGCGCCGTGTCGGCTCCTCGTCCCACCGGGCCGGCCAATTCGACGTAGACCGCCAACGCGATCAGGAGACCGACGACGAACGATGCGATGGCTGCCAACTCGGTCTCTCGACCCGAGATCGCCTTCCGCACCTCCCCCGGACCCGACCGGGCTGGCGGGGAGGAACGTCGGGAACCCTGCGGCGGAGTAGACGTCGCAACTCCACGAGCAGGGGTTTTCCGGCTCGTGGAGGACGACGAGCGACCAGATCCCTTCTTCGAAGCCACGTATGAACGCTACCAAGGGGGCGCGCACACGTTCGGTCTTTCGCTCGGTGGCACGGTGCCGCGAGTGTTGCGAAGGTCAGGCCTCCATCACGACTGGCACGATCATCGGACGACGCTTGGTGCGTTCGTTCACGAATCGGCCAGCAGCCCGACGGACATCACGTTCCAGACCTTCGGGATCGCGAACGCCCTTGGCGAGCGTCGTTTCCACGGCCGCTGCCACGACATCACAGGCTTCGTCGAGCAGATCTTCAGCCTCGGGTGCGTACACCCAGCCACGCGTGATGATCTCGGGGCCGGTCAGGACCTTGCCAGCTTCCACATCGACCGTAACCACGACGACGACCACGCCTTCTTCGGCCAGAACACGTCGATCACGAAGCACCCCTTGCCCCACATCACCGACGATGCCGTCGACGTACAAGTAGCCGGCCGGTACGCGACCGACCGGAGCCACGCCGTCGTCATCGATCTCGATCACGTCTCCGTCCTCGCACACGAGGATGTTGGTACGGGGAATTCCCATCGTCTCGCCGAGTCGAGCGTTGGCCACCATGTGGCGGTACTCGCCATGAACGGGCACGAACCATTCGGGCTTCACAATCGAGAAATACGTCTTCAACTCGTCGGCTTGGGCGTGCCCGGTGGCGTGCACATCGGCGACACCCGAGTGAACGACTTCGGCACCGGAGCGCAGAAGCCCATCGATCACTCGTGTCACATTGAATTCGTTTCCTGGAATCGCGTGGCTCGAAAGAATGACCGTGTCGTGCTCGCCGACCTTCAACCACTTGCTGTCGCCCCGAGCCATGAGAGACAGGGCCGACATCGGCTCACCCTGACTGCCGGTGGAGATGATGCACACCCGCTCGGGCGGAAAGTCGTCGATCTCTTCGATGTCGACCAAGGTGTGATCAGGTACCCGTAGGACACCCAACTCGCGAGCCATACGGACATTTCGCTGCATCGAACGACCGAGTGTGGCGACCTTACGATCGGTGGCGACGGCAGCGTCGATGATCTGCTGGACGCGATGGATGTGGCTGGCGAAACTCGCCGTGATGATCCGACGATCGCGGTGTTCGTGGAACAGAGACCGCAGAACTGAGCCGATCGACGTCTCACTCGGCGAGTAACCCTTTTCCTCCGCGTTGGTCGAATCGCAAAGCAGCAGTCTGATTCCTTCGTCGGATGCAATCGCACCGAGTCGAGCCAGATCGGTGCGACGGCCGTCGACGGGAGTGAGATCGAGTTTGAAGTCACCCGAATGAAGGATCACTCCCTGCGGAGTGTGAACCGCGATGGCGAAGGCATGCGGGACCGAGTGGGTCACCGGAACGAATTCGACGTCGAACGGGCCGATCTGGCGACGTTCGTTGTCGGCCACCACGATGAGTTCGGTTCGGTCGAGCAATCCGGCTTCCTCGATACGACCGGCAGCGAGTCCGAGGGTGACTGCCGATCCGTAGATGGGGAACGACGCGTCACGGAGCAAGAACTGCAGGCCGCCCACATGATCTTCGTGCCCGTGCGTCGCGACGCAGGCCTCGATGCGATCGGAGTTCTCGCGCAGCCAGGTGAAATCGGGAAGAACCAAGTCGATCCCATGCATGTCGGCATCGGGGAACATCAACCCGCAGTCGATGAGGAGGAGCCGGTCGTCTTGCTCGATCGCCATGCAATTGCGACCGATCTCGCCGAGACCGCCGAGGAAAACGACTTTGATCGAAGCAGGCATCAGAACCCTTCGGCACGGCGTGCGTCGAGCGCAGCCAGAACGTTCTTGGCGCGCTCGAGGACGAACTCTGGCGCCGGACCCATGGGAAGACGACACTCGCCGACCGGCACGCCGAGGTGATTCATCATCACCTTCGAGGGAATCGGGTTCGGAGCATCGTCGCCCGTCTCATACGCGAAACTCGGCAACAGGGCCTGATTGACCCGACGCGCACCCGACGCATCGCCGGATTGCCAGCGTTCAAACATCGTCTGATGGTCGAGTCCAGTCCAGTGCGTTGCGACGCCGATGACCCCGACGGCTCCCACCGACAGCAACGGAAGGGTGAGCGAGTCGTCTCCGCTGTACACCTCGAAGCCATCGGGAGCGTTGGCGATCACCGAAGCGGTCTCACCCGGATTGCCAGCGGCATCTTTCAGCGCGAGAACGTTGCGATGTCGCCGTGAGAGATCGAGAATCGTCGCCGTGCTGATCTTGCGTCCTGATCGCACGGGAATGTCGTACAACACCACCGGGAGGTCGGTGGCGTCGGCCATGGCACTCATGTGTCCTGTAATTCCCGCCTGCGAGGGACGGTTGTAATACGGAGTGACGGCAAGAATTCCCGCCGCACCCAAACGCGTCGCCTCCTTCGTCATGTGCACAGAATGACTCGTGTCGTTGGTGCCCGTACCGGCCACGACTGGAATGGTCACCGCTTCGATCACGGCGGCGAAGAGCGACAGACGCTCATCGTCGGTGAGAACCGGTGACTCTCCCGTCGTTCCAGCCACCACGAGCCCATCGTTGCCGTGATCCTGCAGCCATCGTGCCAGTCGACGGGCCGCCTCGAGATCGAGCGCCCCGTCGCTATCGAATGGTGTGACCATCGCGGTCAACACATTTCCGAAACGTGCCATCAGAAACTCCCTTCCGCTGCGCGGTCGATCCCTTGACTGAGGATCAGATCTTCGTGCAATTCCATCCATACGTCATGGAACGAGCCGCACATCACACCCGTGAACAAGTCGTGTCGACCTTCGCGCACCGAACGACACGTCGACTCGAGTCGGGGCGCGTACGTTCTCAAACGTTCGACGACAGAGGACATAGCCGTCACGACCGGACGCGCCGTGGCATCGAGTTCGGAAAGCCGATCGATCACTACTGCGTCGTACTTCGAATCGGTGTGGTCGTTGATCGCACCGTCTCGCAATTGCCAGTCGCCACACAGTTGCTTGAAGTCCCCGTTTATCGCGAGGAATTCTCGGTAATGCGGCACCAGCGAATCGAGGTCGATTCCATCGAGGTCCGATGCGAGGGCATCGACGTGCGCTTCGCGGCCCTGTGGGGTGAGCTGCCACAGCGATCGGGCTTCGCGAAACATCGCCCATTCGACATCGGCCATGGCATCGAGATGACCGGCAACCGAGCCTTGATCAAGCTCGGTCATCTCGGCAAGGGTCTCGACGCGGGCGAAACCCTTGATCCGCAACGCGTGATGGGTCAAAAAGGCCGGTTCCGACACACGAGACGAGACCGACGACGACATGAACGACGATCGTAGTTCTCGGGTCCGCCAGGTTCGTTCCCATTCACACCTCCGGCCACCTCCTTGCGACGACATGTCGAAGAGCCGCCGAGCCCGCCGGGTAGGGTCGCCTCGTGTCCCGCCTCAATCTTGTCGTCGTGTTCGGCGGCCGATCAGCGGAGCACGACGTGTCGTGCGTGACGGCTGCACACGTTCTGCGGGCCGTCGACCGAACCCGTTACGACATCACGGCGATCGGGATCGACCGCAACGGATCGTGGCATCTCGCCGAGGAGGCGATGTCGGCGCTCGATAGCGGACCCGAGCACCTCCCCGAACGTCTCGAACCCCTCGGCCTACCTGTATCGTCAGCTCCTGTTCTCATGGCCGCGGCATCCACCGGTACGACGGTGGTCCTGCCGCTGCTCCACGGTCCGATGGGTGAAGACGGCACGATCCAGGGCCTTTTCGAACTTCTGGACCTCCCCTATGTCGGTTCGGGAGTCCTCTCGTCCGCGGTGTGCATGGACAAAGCCATGGCCAAAGACGTTCTCGCTCGGCACGACGTTCCGCAACCGCGACACACGACCATCTCGGTCGGCTCGGCGAGCCGACCCCGCCTCGAGGCCGCGGCACGCGATCTCGGCTATCCCCTCTTCGTGAAACCCTCCAACATGGGATCGTCGATCGGCGTCAGCAAGGTGGGAGATCTCGACCAGTTCGCCGCCGCCGTCGAGCGCGCGTTCACCTATGACGACGTCGTGGTCGTGGAGGAGGCCATTGTCGGACGCGAAATAGAAATCGCCGTTCTCGGCAACGACGATCCACGAGCGAGCGTGCCAGGCGAAATCATTCCGGGAAACGAGTTCTACGACTACGACGACAAATACGTCACCGACGGCGCAACCCTTCTCGTGCCAGCCGATCTCGACAGCGGCGCAGTCGCCGATGTCCAACAGCTTGCCCTCTCCGTCTTTCGGCTGCTCAGGTGTTCGGGATTGGCGCGAATCGACTTCTTCTACGAAGAAGAGGGCCGAGGCTTCCTCTGCAACGAAGTCAACACCATGCCTGGATTCACGCCGATCTCGATGTACCCGAAACTTTGGGGGGCGTCCGGGGTGAACTACTCCGATCTCATCGATCGTCTGGTCGAACTCGCTCTCGAACGCCACGCTCGACGTCGCCACAACACCGAGCGTTAGCCGGCTCGAACGAACGTCGGACGGTTACGGCGCGAGAGCCGACCGCAAGAATCCGACCAACTCGCTACGTAGCCGTCGCAGTCCGGCCGTGTCGGGGGTCCATCCGACCACGCGTAACGCCTCGGGTTCGGTCGCGATGCCCGTGACCGTGGCGTAGGCGAGGGCGACCACGATGTCGGGATCGGAACGTCGGAGGCGACCGGCGTCCATCTCGATCCGCATCCATTCGACAGCGCGGTCCACGAGGGGGCGAAGGTGCATCGTCACCCGTTCGCTCGTCTCGGACGGCAGTCGACTCATCTCGCGGATCAATCCGAGCAACGCCGGTCGACGGACAGCCGGACGAAACACCGCCTTCACAACGGCCTCGATCCTCTCGAGTGGATCGTCGGGTGCGGCGCGGATCGCCGCTTCGACGACGACGGCGAGTTCGGCCGCAGTTGCCGTAACGACATGTTCCACCAACTCGTCTTTGGAGGGGAACCAGTAGAGCAAGGTCTGTTTGGCGACGCCCACGTCGTGGGCGATCTGATCGAGACTGACTGCCTCCACCCCCCATCGCCCGAACAGATCGGTCGCCCGGTCGAGAATCTGATCGCGCGTGCCGCTTCGCCGGGCCATAGACCTTTCCTACCAGGTTCTTCACCAGTTCTCTACCATTTGGTAGAGAACTGTGCTACAACAGTTCGATGATCGCTCAGGCTTTGGCCGGACGGCGGATCGCCGTCACAGGTGCCACCGGCTTCGTCGGTACTGCCCTCGTCGAACGCTTGCTTCGTTCGGTACCCGACTGCGAGCTGGTCCTTCTGGTTCGCGACGGCCGGCGAACCCCGGCGGCCGAGCGCGTGCGTCGCGAGATCTTCAAGAACAACGCCTTCGACCGACTCCGATCCGAGTGGGGCGACGACTTCGATTCGACGATCGCTCGGCGCGTAAGCGTCGTGCGCGGTGACGTCGGCACCGACGGACTCGGTCTCTCGTCGGACGATCGATCGGCCTTCGCCTCGTGCGAGGTGATCATCCACTCGGCAGCAAGTGTCTCGTTCGACTCTCCCCTCGACAGCGCAGTCGAGATCAATCTTCTCGGACCGATGCGCATCGCGGCGCTTCTTAACGAAGAGCCGACTCGAGCCGACGGACGCCGCGCCCATCTCGTCGCCGTCTCCACGTGTTACGTCGCCGGGAACCGACGAGGCAACGCTCCCGAAGAATTGGTCAGCGAAGGCCCCTTCGACATCGGACTCGACTGGAGGACCGAGGTCACCGCGGCTCGCCGCCTGCGCAGCGACGCGGAGGCCGAGAGTCGAACACCCGACAATTTGAAGCGTTTCCGAGAAGAAGCGCGACGCGAACTCGGTGCCGCAGGTGCACCGGCGCTGGCCGGGAAGACAGAGAACTTGCGCGAGGCCTGGGTGAAGGACCGGCTCGTCGAAGCCGGACGTTCCCGCGCCGCAAGCGTCGGCTGGCCCGACGCCTATGCGTTCACCAAGGCCCTCGGGGAGCAGGCCTTGCACGAAACCAAGGGCGAGGTTCCGGTGAGCATCGTTCGCCCCTCGATCATCGAGTCATCCCTCGCCGAACCGTTCCCCGGTTGGATCCGTGGATTCCGTATGGCCGAGCCGGTCATCATTTCGTACGCCCGCGGACTCCTGAAAGAATTCCCGGGCGTCCCCGAGGGAACCGTCGACGTCATTCCGGTCGACATCGTCGTGGCTGCGATCGTGGCCGTCGCTGCACTCGGACCCGATGACGCCCCCCGAATCACCCAAGTCGCGTCAGGTTCCACGAATCCGCTCAAATACCGCACGCTCGTCGACAACATCCGCGATTGGTTCACCCAACACCCCGTCTACGACAGTCAAGGACAGCCGATCCTCGTTCCCGAGTGGAACTTCCCGGGACGTGGACGTGTACAGAAACAGCTCACCCGAGCCAAGGATCTAGTGACCCGTTCCGAACGAATCCTGCAATCGCTCCCGTTGCGCGGCACTCAGGCCGCATGGTCAGCGCGCCTCGAGGAGCAACGCGGCGACATCGAACGTGCGCTCGAATACGTGGAGCTATACGGCCTGTACACAGAGTGCGAGGCGATCTATCAAGTCGACAATCTGATGGCCATTCACGACCGACTCGACGACGCCGATCGCGCCGCTTTCTGCATCGACCCTCGAGCAGTCGACTGGCCCACGTACATCGCCACGATTCACCTACCGTCCGTGGTTCAACACGCACGGGTGAAGACGACCCCTGGGCGAACGATCGTCGATCGTCGTGATCGTCTCACGCGACAGGTTCTCGATCCGGCCCGTCACGTGGCTGCTTTCGACCTCGAGAACACTCTCATTGCGTCGAACGTCGTCGAGAGTTACTCCTGGCTCGCCACTCGACGACTCGATGGCTCCGACCGACTTCGTTACGTGGCCCGTACGTTGCGAGAAGCGCCGGGCCTCCTTTCGATGGATCGCAAGGATCGGGCCGACTTCCTGCGCTACTTCTATCGACGTTACGAGGACGCGCCGGTCGAGCAGATCGATACCGATGCCGTCGAACTGTTGTCGCAACTGATCATGACGAAGTCTTTCCCCGAAGGCTTGCGACGAGTTCGCGAACACCGTGCGCTCGGTCACCGCACCGTCCTGATCACTGGTGCGCTCAGTTTCGCAGTGGAAGGACTTCGCCCCCTCTTCGACGAAATCGTCGCTGCCGAGATGACCGTCCGCCCCGATGGCACCTACTCCGGTGAACTCTCCCGAGTTCCCCCGACTGGCGAGACTCGCGCCCAGATCCTCGCCGATTACTGCTCGGCCGAAGGGCTCCGACTCGAAGAATGTGTCGCCTACGCCGACTCCACGAGCGACCTCCCGCTTCTCGAGGCAGTGGGTTTTCCGGTGGCCGTCAATCCCGAGACCCGGCTGGCGGCGATCGCCCGAAAGCGCGGTTGGCTGGTCGAGAACTGGACGAAGGCTGAAGGAGCGCCGAGACGACTACTTCCCATCGGCCCTCTCGTCTCCGAACGCGAACGGCGACGCTTCGACACCGACTCGCGACGACGGGACGTTCGGTGATGCGCGCGCTTCGCATCGACCGACGACCAGCCAAACTGGCCCTGGCGCGACTGGCCGGATCGTTCGGGCCGGCTGGCGCAGTCCGCCTCGGCCCGCTCGAGTTGACCTCGATCGACGCTCCTTCGCTCCCCGGCACCGGATGGCAGCGGATCCGCCCCCTCCTGTCAGGAATCTGTGGCAGCGACCTGGCGCTCGTCGAAGGTCGAGCGTCCACTTACTTCCTCGACTGGGTGTCGTTCCCCTTCGTCCCCGGACACGAAGTCGTCGGCCTCGACGAGGGCGGGCGTCGTGTCGTCATCGAGCCGGTGCTCGGACACGCTGCCCGCGACCTTCCACTCCCATTTCCTGACGCCGCACCTGGCGACGGCGACGACTACGCACACCTAGTGGGCGGAAACCTCGAACCCGGCATCCAAACCGGGTTCTGCTGTTCCACCGGAGGCGGATGGTCCGAGGAATTCGTCGCTCACGAGAGCCAGATCCACGCGCTGCCGGACGCCGTGAGCGACGAGCGGGCCGTCCTCATCGAACCACTCGCCGGGGGAATTCATGCCGCGTTGTCGCTGACCACGATCGTCGAACGAGCCCGTGCGTGCGGCGAGACTCCGGTCGTCGCCGTCCTCGGCGCCGGCACGATGGGTCTCTCGGCAATCCTCGGACTACGTCGCCACCTGCCTGGGGTGCGCATCGTTGCCGGGGCTCGCTATCCACATCAGCAAGCCCTGGCTCGCGCCCTCGGCGCCGATGTAGTGGTCGCCGATGGCGAACTTTCGCGAGCGGTCCGACGCGAAGTGGGTTGCCACGTGGTGGGCGATTATCTCTCGGGGGGCGCCCACGCCACGATCGATGCCGTGGGCAACTCGGCAAGTATCGCCGACTGCCTGCGCTTCACCCGACCTCGCGGAAGCATCTCACTACTCGGGATGCCAGCGGCGGTAGACCTCGATCTCACCGGACTCTGGCACCGTGAAACCGCCGTCGTCGGCGCGTACACCTACGGCACCGAGACCATGCCCGACGGCTCGCGTCGTCGCACCTTCGACCTCGCCATCGAGGCGGCGACCGACTCCCCCGTCGATCGGCTTCTCTCGGCCACCTATCGACTCGACGATTTCGAGGATGCTCTCACCCACGCGTCCACGGCCGGTCGTCGCGGTGCCGTGAAGGTCGCTTTCGATTTCCGTTCCCATGACTCACGCCGAACACAGGAGGCCTCCTGATGCCCCGCCCCGGATTCGTCCTCGACGTCGACCGCTCGACCCCACCGATTCTCTTCTGGCGTGGCGAGAACTTCTCACTCGAGAAGCTGCCCGCCGGTCGCAGTCGCGTCGTCTACGCGCCGGAGCCGCTTCCGGCAATCGAGGACGTGGACGGCGCCATCCGACATGCCCTTCTGAATCCGATCGACCAGGATCCCCTACCCGCGCTCCTGTTCCCCGGCATGAAACTCACCATCGCCTTCGACGACGTGAGCCTCCCGTTGCCGAAAATGAGGCGACCCGACATCCGTCAGCGGATCATCGAGGCGGTCCTCGATCTCGCAGCCGACGCCGGCGTGGACGATGTGCACATCATCTCGGCATTGGCCCTTCATCGTCGCATGACCGAATCGGAACTTCGCCACGCCGTCGGCGATCGCGTCTACGACGCCTTCGCTCCGCGCGGACAGCTCTACCAACACGACGCCGAGGACCCTGACGCCCTCACGTACCTCGGAACCACTCCCCACGGGGAAGACGTCGAGATCAACAAGCGGGCCGCCGAAAGCGACTTGCTGGTGTACGTCAACATCAACCTGGTAGCCATGGACGGTGGATGGAAAAGTACGGCCACCGGTCTCTCGTCGTACAAATCGCTGCGGCACCACCACAATCCCGAGACCATGACGCATTCGAGAAGCTTCATGGATCAACATCGCAGCGAGCTTCACAAGAGCAACTGGCGAATGGGCAAGGTGCTCCTCGACAGCGGCGTGAAGGTTTTTCAGGTCGAGACGACCCTCAACAGTGACACGTTCCCCTCGCCGTTCGGCTTCTTGTCGAAGCGTGAATGGGAATGGTCACCTCGAGATCGCATGACGTATCTCGGAACGACCAAGGCGCTGTCGCGCACGCCGCGTCGTCTGGCCCGGAACATCTTCCATTCCATCGAGGCACCACATCAGATGACGAGCGTCCAGGCTGGTGAAGTGGAGGCGGTGCACCGCATCACCACCGCAAACGTCTACGAACAACAGCTCGTCGAGGTGAAGGGTCAGACCGACATTCTCACGATGGGAATCCCCTACATCAGTCCGTACAACGTTCACTCGATCCTCAATCCGATCCTCGTTCAGGTGATGGCGATGGGTTACTACTTCAACATGTACCGGGGTGCGCCTCTGGTACGTGAAGGCGGCGTCATCATCATGACGCACCCGTGTCGCCCCGAGTTCAATCCGGTTCATCACCCGAGTTATATCGATTTCTTCGAGCAGGTTTTGGCCGACACGACCGATCCGCACGTGATGTCGCAGAAGTGGGAGAAGCAGTACGCCGAGGACGAGTGGTACAAGCATCTCTATCGCACTAGCTACGCATACCACGGCGTGCATCCCTTCTACATGTGGTACTGGGGCACGCATGGAATGAAGCACTGCAGCCGCGTCATCGTGGTGGGCGGCGATCCGAAGACGGTGCGTCGCCTCGGATTCGTTCCGGCCAGCACCATGGACGATGCTCTCGAGATCGCAAGCGACGTCGTGGGTCGAGCTCCGACCATCACTCATCTCCACACACCTCCGCTTCTCGTGGCCGATGTGAGCGTCTGATGGCACGCGACGACGCCCCGTGGAGACCAAGCCGCCTGGCTGCACTCGGCCGGGTGGGCGACGTCTTCGAGCGGATGACTCGACCGGCGATGTCCCGGGTGGTGCGACGCGGTTTTCCGTACACCGCGCCCACGATTCCGCGTGGAGTCGAGGTCCCCGCCGACGAGGAAAGACTCGGCGCGTCCTACGACACCGACTGGGCTCGCCGATCACCGGCACGATTCGTTCGTCGTGGCCTCGTGAACGGTCCGATCAAGTGGATGGTGCG